>CACYHC010000003.1 GCA_902774145.1 uncultured Bacteroidia bacterium | reverse complement strand
TACCTTTACGACCGACGAACGCAATAAGTACAAGCACGATATGACTACGCAACGTGACATACGCAACCAGATTGCCTACGCACGCAAAGAGGGCGTTGCAGAAGGAATCGCGCAGGGAATCGAACAGGGCATCACCGAGGGTGAGGCAAGAGGAAGAGCGGAAGAGAAAATCGAAGTGGCCAGGAATCTCTTAAAACTGGGCGTAACTTCCGAACAGATTTGCTTGGCGACAGGATTGACCAAAGAACAGTTGGAAGCCATATAACAAGCACGATATGACTACGCAACGTGACATACGCAACCAGATTGCCTACGCACGCAAAGAGGGCGTTGCGCAGGGAATCGCCGAGGGGGAAGCAAGAGGAGAGGCAAAAGGTGCCGAAACGAAAGCAATCGAGGTAGCCAAAAATCTCAAATCATTGGGAATCCCCCTCGACAAAATCGCCCAGGCGACGGGACTGAGCGAAGAAAAAATTCAACACATATAATCTCACACAAGAGCACCACTGGGTCACTCCTCCGCCACCGGGTCCTGAAGGACCGGGAAGACGGTAAGGCGCAGGGTGGTCTCGCCGTAGGGCACCAGTTCAATCTGCTGCGGGGCGCCGGTGGCTGACGGGCGGAACGGAAGGTCCGGGGTCAGGTCTTCTCCGGCGGGGCCCTTGTCAAACTCCCACTGAATGGGGAAGACGGTGAGGCGCAGATGCTGTCCGGCCGGGACCGCCTGCGCATCGGCGGCAACTGCGAAGTTCCAGGGACCCGCGGGACGGATGTCCAGGCAGGGGAAGGCGTTGTCGTCGGCGGGATACTTGCCATTCATATTGGCGTACCGGACGGTATCTTTGCGGATTTCCGCGGGAATGGCGTAGCTGTATACCAGCGGCCCGCGCTGGAAGTAGACCCCGCCGCCGAAAGCGGTCTCCCGCTCGACGCTCATCGGGAGGGTAAGTTAGATGTTGTCCCCGTTTTTCCATTGCCGGTCCAGGGTGACGAAAGTGCCGCTTTGCAGCGTGGATTTGACAACCTTTCCGTTGACGCGCAGGGTTGCCGCGCTGCACCAGGCGGGAATACGGAGACTGAGTTTGGCCGCGTGCTTTCCGCGGGCGGCTTCCACGCGAATGCGGACCGTTTCACTGTAGGGATATTCCGTCGTCTCGACAAAGGTCAGTGCATCGCTGAAACGGAAGCGGGACGGGCCGTACAGGGCGGCGACGGCTTCATCCCCGCCGCGAAGCCACATCCGGGCCGCGTAGTTGGGGATCAGCCGGTGGATGTTGCCCGCGCAGCATTCGGTCTAGTGCGTGGGTCGGAAGGCCATCCAGGTAGAGCAGTAGAAGTCTTTGTTGTGGTTGGAGGTCCCCGTCGCCAGGAATTGGTTGACGGAGGAGTAGTACTGCAGGGCCTTGAAGTCGTTGGTGACACTGCCCAGGCCGGCGTTGAACACGATTTTCTCGATTCTGTCCGCGTAGCGGGCGTCCTGCAGGATTTCCAGGAAACAGCCCAGCGTCCAGCTCATGTCGATGGCGTTGCAGGTCTCGTGGCTGTGACGGATGCCGCGCCCCTGCAGCCATTCGGCGGAGGTGAACAGGCCGTCCGGCAGGCCGTCTTCTTTAAACAGGCGGTTCAGCGATGTGATGGTGAGGTGCTTGTACCAGGGATTTCCGGTGGCTTCGTAGAGCAGGATGGGCAGTTTGAGGAATTCGCTCATCGTAACGCCGTGCATATTGTACGGCGTCTCGTCCATCAGGAATTCCGGACGAGCAGGTCCATGGGAATGGAGTGGTAATGGCGGGACAGGGCCTCCAGGACGGAAGGGTCCGGGTGGGTGTCATAGGCCGCCTGGATGGCCCGGAAGAACACGACGAAGGGCCAGACCGTGTCGTCGATGCGCTTGGAGCCGAGCCGTCCGTTCTCCCAGGGGTGCTGCAGGGTATAGTGGATACCGGATTCACCTTTGCCGATCAGGGCGTCATCCTCAATGAGGTAGCCCAGCCGCAGGAGTCCGTCGGTGTAGTAGGCGGTCTGTTCGTAGCGCCACCAGTCCTTCCCGTGGGTTCCCATTCTGGGAATTTCGCCGTCCCAGAGGCAGGTGTTGTAGGGGTACGAAAGTGCCTCGGGATGGCCGGTAAGCCCTTCTTTTTGGACGAGCAGCTGTTTCATCAGCCACCCTTCCGGACGGATGTCCCGGAGATTCGCATCCTGCCAGGGGCGGGCGGAAAGGGAGAAGGAAAGGAGGAGAGCCGCGAAGGCAAGACCTGTCGCCGCTATGGAAAACTTACGTGTCATAGGCGTTTTCTTATACATTTATTTTTTTACGACGGCCCAGGCGTTGAACCGGGCCCTTTCCTCGCCGCCGGCACCCTCAGAGGGGTCCGAAGGCCAGTTGCGCGTGGTGATTTTCCCCGTTGCGGCATCCCGTACCAGCATTTGCGAGGAGCCGCCCCCGTCCAGGGCCCCGTCGGCGCGCAGTGCCCCGCGACGGTGATGCGTCTGCACGATGCCGCGACGATGTACGTCGACTCCGACAGCGGAAAGTTTATCCTGTAAAGATTATACGTTAAAGAGGAAGTGCATGATGTCGCCGTCGCAGACGACGTAGTCCTTCCCTTCGATACCCATTTTACCGGCGGCCCTTACGGCCGCTTCGGTTTTATATTGGACGAAGTCCTCGTATTTGATGACCTCGGCGCGGATGAAGCCCTTCTCGAAATCCGTATGGATGACGCCGGCTGCCTTGGGCGCCTTGTCGCCCTTGCGGATAGTCCAGGCGCGGCATTCGTCCGCTCCGGCGGTGAAGAAGGTCTGCAGCCCGAGCAGGTCGTATGCCCCCTGGATGAGGCGCACGACGCCGGATTCTTCCAGTCCCATTTCGGAGAGGAACAGCTGCCGGTCTTCGAATTCTTCGATTTCGGCGATTTCTGCTTCGGTCTTCGCGGCGATGACGAGGATGCCCGCGTTTTCGTCCTTGACGGCGGCGCGCACCGCATCGACGTAGGCGTTTCCGCCGGCGGCTGAAGCGTCGTCGACATTGCAGACGTAGAGGACGGGCTTGTTCGTCAGGAGGAAGAGGTCGTGCGCGAGGCGTTCCTCTTCTTCGTTGATCAGGGCTACGCTGCGGCAGGATTTGCCTTGTTGCAAGGCGTCGCGGTAGCGCGTGAGCAGTTCGGCGAGTTTTTTGGCTTCCTTGTCCCCGGCCTTGCCGGCCTTTTCTACCTTGGCGAGGCGGCTTTCGACGGTCTCCAGGTCCTTGATTTGCAGTTCCGTCTCGACGATTTCCTTGTCGCGGACCGGATCGACGCTGCCGTCTACATGGACGACATTGCCGTCGTCGAAGCAGCGCAGGACGTGCAGGATAGCGTCGCATTCGCGGATGTTCGCGAGGAACTGGTTGCCCAGGCCTTCGCCGCGGCTGGCGCCTTTCACGAGTCCGGCGATATCGACGATGTCCACCGTCGCGGGAATGGTGCGCTGCGGTTTGCAGATTTCGGAGAGGGTGTCCAGGCGGCGGTCAGGCACTGCGGTGGAACCCAGGTTCGGTTCGATGGTGCAGAACGGGAAGTTGGCGCTTTGGGCCTTGCCCGAGCTGATGCAGTTGAACAAGGTGGATTTTCCGACGTTCGGCAGGCCGACGATACCGCATTTCAGTGACATAGAAGCAAACTTTTTACAAAATCGTCACAAATTTACAAAATATTTCCTTACGATTGTGGCCGCGGGTGGCCACGTCCTCCGGATGCAATGCCCTACCGGCTGAAAAGAATCGTAAAGAATGAAAAAAGCAGTGTCGATAATTTTTGCAGTGTGGCTTGCGGGCGGCATCTGCCGGGCGGGGGAGCGGGATTCGCTCCTGGTGATGTTTTGGAATGTGGAGAATTTTTTCGAGGCGCCGGGGGAGCGGGGGTGGACGAAGAAGCGGTTTTACGCTAAGAGTAATGCGATTGCGTCAACGGTGCTACTTTGCGGGGATGCGTTCGGGCGGGTGCCGGATGTCGTTGCGTTCGCCGAGGTGGGCAGCCGTGCGGTGCTCAGTGCCCTGACGGGCGGGACGCTGCTGCGGAAGCTCGGGTACCGGATTGTGCATTTCGAGTCGCCGGACCGCCGGGGCATCGACTGTGCGCTGTTGTACCGGGGGGCCTCGCTGGAGTTGGTCGCTTCGTCGCCGCGGCATCTTTTTGCTGCGGACGGCTCCGTAATGCGCACGCGGGATATTCTTTTGGCGGAGTTTCCCGGGCTGGACATTTTGGTGAACCATCATCCGTCGAAGGTGGGGGACGGCGGCGGTGACCGGCGGCGGATCGCTATGGACAGGATGCGTTTTCTCTGTGATTCGCTGCGCGCCGAGGGGCATCCCGCGCAGCTTTGCGTGGGCGATTTCAATGACGATGTCTGGGGTTCCGGAGGAGCGGGAACCATCAAGTACAATGGCAGTTGGGAGAAAATCGACGGGTATTTTGGCTTTGGGGCGCTGCAGGTGCGGGAGACGGTGTTCGCGCCGCCTTTTTTGTGCGAGCCGGACAAGGCCTTCGGCGGGCTGAAGCCCCGGAGAACCTTTGTCGGTCCTGCGTACAAGGGCGGTATCAGCGACCATTTTCCCATCGTTTGCGAAATATCTTTTGGAAAATGAATCTTTTTTCGCGCTTTTTTGGAAACAGTTTCCTAAATTTGCTACCGATCGATAACAACTAAAACTTTACGATATGAAAGCAAAAATTCTGGAAAAATTCGAAGCCCTCTACGGGGCGGGCGCATCGCTGTATGCATCGGCGGGCCGTATCAACCTTATCGGCGAACATACCGACTATAACGGCGGCTATGTGTTCCCCGGCGCCATTGACAAAGGTATTATGGCGGCGTTCAAACTCAATGGAACGGACAAAGTGCGCGCTTTCTCCCTCGATTACAACGAGGAAGCCGTCTTTGGCCTGAACGAGGAGGACAAGCCCGCACAGGCGTGGGCCTGCTACATCTTCGGCGTGTGCCGCGAGACGATCAAGCGCGGCGGTACCGTGAAGGGATTCGATACCGTTTTTGCGGGTGACGTTCCCCTCGGCGCGGGTCTTTCTTCTTCCGCCGCCCTCGAGAGCTGCTTCGCCTTTGCCCTGAACGATGCGTTCGGCAACAACATCGACAAGTTTGAACTGGCGAAGATCGGACAGAGCACCGAGCACAATTACTGCGGCGTGAACTGCGGCATTATGGACCAGTTCGCTTCCTGCTTCGGCAAGGCGGGCTGTCTGATTCGCCTGAACTGCAAGACGCTGGAATACAAGTATTTCCCCTTCAATCCTAAGGGCTATAAGCTGGTGCTGGTGGACTCCTGTGTGAAGCACGAACTGGCGTCGTCGGCGTACAATTTCCGCCGGCAGTCCTGCGAGCGGGCCGCGGCCGCTATCAAGAAGAATCATCCCGAGGTGGATTTCCTGAGCGACTGCAAGCGCGTCTGGCTCGACGAGGTGCGCGACCAGATTACCCCCGAGGATTTCCTGCGTGCGGAGTATGTGATTGGTGAGGTGCAGCGCGTGCTGGATGTCTGCGATGCCCTGGAGCGTGGAGATTATGAGATTGTGGGTGAGATGATGTACCAGACCCATTTTGGTATGAGCAAGCTCTATGAGGTGAGCTGCGAGGAACTGGATTTCCTCAACAAGCTGGCCCGCAGGGTGGGCGTTACCGGTTCCCGCGTGATGGGCGGCGGTTTTGGCGGCTGCACCATCAACCTCGTGAAGGACGAACTGTACGACGAATTCGTCGCCGCGGCGAAGAAGGAGTTTGCCGCCGCCTTCGGTCACGAGCCGAAGATCTACGACGTCGTCATCTCGGACGGTGCCAGGAAAATAGCTTAATCAAAGAATTTAGCAAGCCAGGCCTGGTCGATTTGGACCGGGCCTTTTGCATTTTCTTCCAGGGCGGGGTTGCGCGCGAGGATGCCGCAACAGTCCTCGTACACGTTGAGGCCGACGGCCAGGACCTCCATTTTTCCGTCCTTCGGACTGGCAAAGTGCAGGGCGGCTTCGGCGCTGTCGATGGCCAGGAATTTCAGGGTCAGTGGCTCGCCGGCTTCGCGGGCGGTGACGAATTTGCAGAGTTCGAGGGCGATGTCGCTCAGGCCCGCATCGAAAATCTTGATTTTCTCGATCAGTTCGCCCGGGCTGTCCACCAGGCGGATGCGGTAGTCCTGCATCTCCGGGGAGGAGGATAGAACGGAGGACGCGCGTGCGCGCGTGGCCTCGTCGGCGCCCAGCCACACCATCAGCTGTGCGTCCGGGTCGTGGTATAAAAACGGGAAAGTCAGCAGCTGGCGCTGTCCGCAGACGGGACATTCGGCCAGGAACAGTTCGCCGCTCAGGACGGCGGCCTTCTTTTCGGGTGCGACGCGCACGTTGACCGACGCGGGAAGTTCTTTGTGAATCGTGCTGCCGCAGCGGGCGCAAAGGGTCTGGGTGTTCATCGGTGAAGGGTTAGAGCGCAAGAATTTTCCGTAAGTCTTCGGCGCCTGTGAATTGAACGGCGGGAATGCCGACGGCGCGTGCGCCAAGGACATTGGCGATGTTGTCGTCGACGAAAAGGCAGTCGCCGGGTGTAAGGGAATAGCGTTCCAGCAGGAGCCGGTAAATGGCAGGGTCGGGTTTGACCACCCCTTCCGCGCCGGAGACGACCATCCCGTCCAGGATCGTGAAAATGCGACGGTCCCAGACCAGCGGGAAGGTCTCCATAGACCAGTTGGTAAGGCCGTACAGTCCGTAGCCGCAGGCCTTGAGTTCGCATTCCAGTTCGTACATTCCGGGCGTTTCCTCGCCGATCATCTTCAGCCAGTCTTTCTGGTACAGCGCAATGGCTTCCTCCCATTCGGGGTAGAGGGCGGTCAGTTCGCGCACGCCCTCGGCAAAGGGCTTCCCGGCGTCCATCTGCGCGTTCCACTGGCCCGTACAGATGTTATTCAGGAACCAGTCGGCCTTTTCTGCGCTGCCGAAGTACGCGTCAAACACATAATGCGGGTTCCAGTCCAGAAGCACCGCGCCGAAGTCGAGGATGATGTTTTTCATAACATTACACTACATATCCACACTGAACACCGCGCCGACGTACCAGGGTTTCATATTGGCGGCGGGGTCCAGCAGGTTGCCGAAGTTCCAGTAGGCGCAAATGCCGATGCGGGTGTCGTAGGGAATCCAGAGCAGGTTGCCGAGCTTGAGGTTCAGCGTCCCGCCGAGGCTGCCCAGGCTGCCGGAAGTCTCTTTGCCCCGGTACCAGGACCAGTCGGCCTGTACATAGGCCTCGAGGTTGCGCAGGTACGCCACCGGCCCCAGCGCGCAGTCCAGCGGGGCGAAGGGGAAGGCATAGTCGAAGGAAAGTTTGCCCTGGCGTCCGTAGCCGGCCATTGCGGTGGTAATTCCCGGTAATCCGCGCGGCGAGGTGGCGGCAAACGCTTCCGAGAGCGCCCCTCTTCCCGTAATCGCCTCCGAGATGACGGCCAGCCGGATGCCGTGGGTTTCCTGGAAGCCGGGAACATAGCCGTACACCTGCACATAGGCGTTGGAGCGGAAATACTCCGTCAGGAACGGCCGCATGGCATAACCGGCGTTCAGCCCGACGCCCCACTTGGGGTAGATGCAGGAGGCGGGCGTCACCGACAGCACATAGGCCCGGAACGACGCGGAAAGCCGGCTGAGCGGCATCCCTTCGAAGGTGTCGTTGGAAATGCCGAGGGAAAGTTGCGGCACCGCGCCGTAGGTCAGGCCGAAGGCGGAGCGCCGCAGGGGCACGTAAGTACTCAGCGAAGCGGACACCCGCGGGACGCCCCGGTCCGTGCGCGGAAGAATCCACCTCCCTTCCTCGTCCTTTTTCAGGGCATAGGCTTCAGCGTGCAGGCTGCTGATATCGGCGTTCAGCTCAAAGACCGGATACAGGCCGCGATAGGTCATCTGCAGGTGCCCGGAATGCACCCACCGGCCCCCCGAAGGGTCTGCGTGATAGCCGGCGATGGTGCTGAAATCGCCGAGACTGTTCTGCAAAAACACGGTTGCACCGAGCCCCGCCGCCGAAGCGATATTCTCCACACTCATTGACGAAAGCGCGTCGTAATTTACATAGAACGGCAGCCACGAATGCAGCCGCCAAAGGTGCGGAAAGCGGCGATAGCGCGTTGCCTCCGCGTCGATGGCAGGCAGACTGTCCGCCACCGGCAGCGGTTCTCCCGCCGAGAGCGTTTCCGCCAGCGCATAGCGGTGGGGCTTGCGGAAATCGGCGGCGACGGGCGCAACCCTTTCCGTCACTTTGTGCACAAGGCGGCCGCGGCTCGAAGGGACGCTGCAATAGAGGGTATCGCCGAGGAAACAGAAACTCGAGGCGCCGTTGCGGGTGGAACTCAGGCGGAGCGTCCGGCCCGAAGCGGGTTCAAGCGAATAGAATTCGTTCACGCCGCCCAGGTCGCTGACAAAGAAAAGGCGGTCGCCGTTTCCGCGCAACTGCTTGATTTTAACGCGGGAAGGTGCGAGCACCGGGGTAAAGTCCGGCAGCGAGTAAATGCCGATGCCCGCCGCGGACACGCCGCTGGCGTAGAGCCCCTCCTCCGTCCAGGCGGTCTCGACGATTTGCAGGGAATCCGGCGCGTCGATGCGGTATTCCTCCAGCCCTTCGCGCAGCGGCAGGATCAGGACGGCGCTGCCGCCTTCGTTGGGAAAGAGCGTCACCGCGAGGAAGGCTCCGTCCGGTGCCGGCGCGGGATGATAGGCGCGTACGCCCGAAAGCAACTGTCCAGTGCGGCCCTTTTCGTCCATAAAACGAATCGCCGAGGAGGCCTTCATCTCCCAGCGCAGGTCCGGGTCGCTCTCGCTCCACCAGAGCCGCTTGCCTGCGGCGTCGTAATTGAGTTTGGAAGTGGTGTAGGCGAAGCCGGAGAGTTTCTTTTCGCGTCCGTCGGGCAGGATGCGCACGAGGTGGCGGATGTTCGACATCGACCCTTTGACGGCGTAGAGGCAGCCGTCGCCGGCCACCGTGGCGCCGTATTCCGTATAGTGCCGCGGCGTGCGTTCCAGCGGGACGGAGGTCTGGAACGGGGCGCGTACTTCGCGTTCGGCGGTCCAGGTGCTGTCCAGCATCGCCGTTACCGCTTCGAAACTGTCGCGGAAGCGCTTCCCGGAGACTTCTTTCACCGTTTTCTGGAAATTGAAGAAGGGGAAGAAATGCCGCCCGAGCCGGTCGTAGTAGTGTTTTGTGAAGTCCGGCGCATCGTAGCGGGCACGCAGACCGCCCATCGTGATGTAGCCGAGGGTGTAGTGATTGGGCGTATAGCGGTTGAGCGAGCCCCAGCGCCACTGCCACCAGTTGCGTGAAAGCCCCTCGTCTGCGCTGACCCGCCAGTATTCGAGAAAATCGGCGGTGCGGCCTCGTCCGCTGTGGGAAAGGGCCGTTTCCGCCACCACCGCGTCGCCCTCAAAGAAGGCGGGACCGCAGTAAAGCGCCGCCGCGGCGCCCATGAACAACTGCCCGGTAAACCATTGGAACGGTCTCATCCAGCGGTGGTTGGCAAACTGCATCTGGGCGATGTGGCGGGATTCGTGGAGGACCAGGTGGTCGATGAAAGGCTGGGGAATCGGGTCGTAGGGGTCGGGGAGGGTATAGAGTTCCGCACGGCGCGGGGTCCAGGTAACGACGCCGTTCGACGTGGCGGTATAGTTGTGCAGGATGACGTCCATCCGGTTTTTCCAGTTCTGGTTGGGAACGAAACCGGAGCTGCCGGAGACGGGGACGCGCACCTGCTCCAGGGTAGCCGCAAACCGCCGGGCGAGCGAATCCGTTCCCGCGGGATAGATGACGCGGTACGTCGGGGTTTCCAACTGCATCCAGCGGACGCTGTGCGGATTGCTGCCGGACATCGTGAGCTGCGCGCTTGCGCCAAGGGAAAGCGCAGCAAATATGAGGAGTAAGGCAACTTTTCTCATTTTCAGGGCAAAGTTATCATAAAAATGGTTAACTTTAGCCGTATTTGTGCTTTTGTCGGATGAAAAGGAGATTCTTCGCCCTGCTTACTCTGGTCCTTTGTCTTTCCTGCGCCGGTTCTGCCGGCGGAGAGCAGCAGACGCGCCCTTTTCCCGTGGCGTCCATTCCGGGCCTGATCGTGGAGCCTGCCGCCCGTGCCGCCTGGTTCGCGGAGCATTACTGGGACGGCTACTTCGCCGGAGACGGGCTTTGTGACAGCTCGGCCCTGCTGGGCGTCCGGATGCCCGAACTGGAGCAGTCCCTGGCCAATTGGTGCGGGGTGTTGGAAGAATTGCCTATCGCGGAAGCGCAAAAAGCGGTAGGAAAGGCCTTTGACGCGATGGAGGCGCGCCACGCCGCCGATACTTCGCAGCACGTTTACTCCCGCTTCAGCGAGATTGTCATCCGCTACCTCTACGACCCCAATTCGCCGATGCGGAGCGAAGACCTGTATCTTCCCTTCGTCGAGCGGCTGGTGCGGAGTCCCTGGACGCCGGAGGACATGCGTCCCGCCTACCGCCACGAAGCGCGGATGTGTGCGATGAACCCCATCGGCGCGCAGGTGCCGGATTTCCGCTTCAAGATGCTGAACGGCAGGGTTTCAACGCTGTATGCCATTCGCGCCGAGCGGCTGATGCTCTTTTTCAGCAATCCCGGCTGTCACGCCTGCAAGGGCATTATCGAGGAAGTCATGGGGCATCCCGGCATCCCGGAGCGCATCGCTTCCGGCCGCCTGGCGGTGATGAACCTCTATATCGACGAAGATATCGACGCCTGGAAGGCCTATGCCCCGAATTATCCCGACAGTTGGTTCAGCGGCTATGACCCGGACGGGGTGATCCGCGCCGACCGGCTCTATTGCGTGCGCGCCATTCCATCGCTCTATCTGCTGGATGCGGACAAGCGGGTGATTCTGCGCGATGCGCCTACCGAAAAAGTGCTTGCCTATATCGATAAAACACAATAATTATGGACATCAAAAAGGAAGTTTGGGGCCTTTCGCCCGAGGGAAAAGAGATTCTTCGTTATACGCTGACCAATGCCAGTGGCGCTTCGGTGCAGCTGGGCAGTGTGGGAGCGGGTATCCTGGCGGTCTGTGTGCCGGACAAGGAGGGCCGTCTGGCGGATGTTACGATTGGTTATCCAGATCCGCTGAGTTATTTCGGGGACGGTCCCTGTGCCGGCAAGTGTCCCGGCCGCTACGCCAACCGGATTGCCAAGGGCCATCTGGAAGTGGGCGGCAAGCTGTATGAGTTGCCCATCAACAACGGTCCCAATCACTTGCACGGCGGTCCGGAGGGCTTCCAGAACCGGGTGTGGGATTCCCGCATCGACGGGGATGCCGTGGAGTTCCAGTATGTGTCCGCAGACGGGGAGATGGGCTATCCCGGCACCCTGAAGGTGACGGCGCGTTATGTCTGGACCGAAGCGAACGAGCTGGAGCTCAGTTTTGTCGCGCAGAGTGATGCCGATACGGTGGTGAACCTCACCAATCACGCGTATTTCAATCTGGACGGACACGGTGCGGGTTCGGTCCTGGACCACGTGTTGAAGTTGAATGCGTCCGAATACCTGCCTACCGACGATACGCTCATCCCCGTCGGGGACAGCGAGCCGGTGGCCGGTACGCCGATGGATTTTCTCAATCCCAAGCCCCTGGGACGGGATATCAAGACGGATTTCCCGGCGCTGAATTACGGCAAAGGCTATGACGCCTGCTGGGTGGTGGACGGCTGGCAGGATGGTCAGCTGCAGGAGGTGGCGGAGCTCTCGTCGCCCGCGAGCGGCCGTGTCCTGAAGGTCTTTTCCACGCAGCCGGGCATCCAGATTTATACCGGCAACTGGCTGGAGGGATGTCCTGCCGGCAAGGACGGGGCGGTCTATCATGACTACAGCGCCGTGGCGCTCGAGTGCCAGCATTTCCCGGACAGCCCCAATAAGCCGGACTATCCTTCAACCTTGCTCAAAGCCGGCGAAACCTTCACCCAGGCGATTATTTTTGCATTTTCCGCTGAATGAAACAATATTTGGATTTATTAAGGCATATCCGGGAGAACGGGGTAGTGAAGACGGACCGGACGGGTGTGGGGACGCAGAGCGTCTTCGGCTACCAGATGCGTTTTGATCTGTCCGAGGGCTTTCCGCTGCTGACCACCAAGAAGGTCCACCTCAAATCCATCATCCACGAACTGCTGTGGTTTATTTCCGGCGATACGAACATCAAGTATCTCAAGGACAACGGGGTGTCCATCTGGGACGAGTGGGCGGACGAGAACGGGGACCTCGGACCGGTCTACGGCCACCAGTGGCGCAGCTGGCCTGCGCCGGACGGCCGCAGTATCGACCAGCTCTCGCAGGTCATCGACCTGATTGCGCACCATCCGGATTCGCGGCGGATGCTGGTCTGCGCCTGGAATCCCGGCGAGGTGGACAAAATGGCCCTGCCGCCCTGTCATTGCCTGTTCCAGTTCTATGTGGCCGAGGGGAAACTGTCGTGCCAGCTTTATCAGCGCAGTGCGGATACCTTCCTCGGCGTGCCGTTCAATATCGCCTCCTACGCGCTACTTACGATGATGATTGCGCAGTGCTGCGGCCTGCAGCCCGGGGAATTTATCCATACGACCGGCGATACGCACATCTATCTCAATCATTTCGAGCAGGTCGCCGAGCAGCTTTCCCGCACGCCGCGGGCACTGCCGCGGATGCGGCTTAATCCGGCAGTGAAGAGCGTGTTTGATTTTAAGTACGAAGATTTTCAACTGGAGGGCTATGACCCCTGGCCGGCCATTAAGGCGCCGGTGGCTGTTTGATATGGAAAAGTGTCTTATTGTAGCGGTGGCGGATAATTGGGCCATCGGTGTGAAGGGGGGGCTGCCCTGGCACCTTCCGGAGGATTTGAAGTATTTCAAGCGGGTAACCGAAGGCTATCCGGTGATTATGGGCCGGACGACTTATTTTTCCCTGCCGTTCCGCCCGCTGAAGAACCGGAAGAACATTGTGCTCAATCTCGGCGGCGACCCGATTCCGGAGGTCACCTGCGTGTATTCCTTCGACGAGGCCTGGGCGGCGGCCGAGCCTGCGGAAAAGGGCTTTATCATGGGCGGGGCGTCGGTGTACCGGGCCGCGCTGGACGATATGGATACGCTCTATGTCACCCGGGTGCATACGGTGATTGCCGATGCAGACGCCTTTTTCCCGGAAATCGATCCTGCGCGCTGGCAGCGGGTCTCCGTATCGGAGACGCTGACGGACGAGAAGACCGGCTATCGCTTTGAATTTGAAGTCTATAAGAAAAGGTAATGGCGGCGTCAAGGGAACATTTCGGCAGGTTGGGCGTGATTTTGGCGCTGGCGGGTTCCGCCATCGGTCTGGGCAATATCTGGCGCTTCCCCTATATGGTGGGGGAGTATGGCGGCGCCGCGTTCATCATCGTTTATCTGGCGTTTTCCTTTTTGATTTCGCTGCCGGCCTTCGTGGCGGAATCCATCATTGGCCGGCGGGCGCGCAAAAGTACCTATGACGCGCTGGAAACACTTGCCCCCGGTACGCCCTGGAAATGGCTGGGACTCGTGGCCGTGGCCGGAGCGTTCATCATTACCTCTTTTTATAGTGTGGTGGGCGGCTGGTCGCTGGATTTTCTGGCGCGTTCAGTCGTGCGGGGTTTCGATCCCGTCCATCCGGAGGAGGCGGCGGGGATTTTCGGCCGGATGACCGCCTCGGGCATTGAGCCGTTGCTCGCCCACGCGCTGTTTCTCGGGTTCAACTGTATGATTATCGTGCTCGGCGTAAAGAAAGGTATCGGCCGCTTCAGCAAGATCTGTATGCCGCTGCTTTTTGTGCTGATTGTCGCGATGATGTTCTTTTCCCTGTCGCTGCCCGGTGCGCAGGCCGGCCTGGATTATCTCCTGACGCCGGATTTTTCCCGCCTGACGCCCCGGGGTATCGCCTGTGCGCTGGGACAGTCGTTTTTCTCGATGTCCATCGGTATGGGCGTGGTGCTGACCTATTCTTCTTATATGAAGAAGTCGCAGAACATTCTCGGGACGAGCGTGCTGACCCTCGTTTTCGACGTGATGTTCGCCATCATCGCGGGTTTTGTGGTGATGCCGGCCGTGTTTTCCGCGGGACTGGCGCCCGAGGCCGGTCCTTCGCTGGTGTTCGAGGGCATCCCGTACATTTTTGCACAGATGAGCGCGAGTTCGCCGCTGCTGGGTCGCACGGTGGCCGTAGCGTTTTTTCTGACGATTCTCATCGCGGCCATCACTTCGGAAATTTCAATGATTGAAGTGAGCGTCTCGATGCTGATGGAGCGGCTGGGCTGGACGCGGCGGCGGGCCACCACGGCGATTTTCCTCGCCGCGCTGCTGCTGGGCTGCTGGTGTTCGCTGCGCAGCGGGGTGTTCGCCTTCTGCGATTACGTTTCTTCCAACTGGTTTATGATGCTCGGCGCGCTGGCCTTTACGGTGTTCGTGGGCTGGAAGATGGACCGCGCCGACGTGCGCGACGAATTTACCAACGGCGGAAAACTAAAACTCGCGAGTGCGCTTTTCCCCGCTTTCCACTTCATCATCAAATACCTGCTGCCTCCTGCTATCCTGGTGATTTTCCTCACAAACCTGCTCTAGGCGCCCCGCTTTACATAATTGATATAAGCCCCTCCCGTTATGTTACAAAATTGACATTGACGGGGGAATAAAACTCGTCATCTTTGTAAATACCACGTGTATCTACACCGGAGAGTTCCATAGTTCCAACCGCGGTACCGGCCGGGTTGACTATGCGTATTGTAATCCGGCCCTGTATAAGTGCCTGACGGATGCGTGGATCGTCAACGAGAAGTGGACGATTCCCGTCGTCTCCGAGCAGTTCCCAGATCTCTTCCTGCCCTCCGACCACCGCCCCATCGTCCTCGATTTCGTCTTGTAATTTTCGGCGCAGTTACAACCCCAGTACGTTGCGAAGGGCCTGCAAGTTGCCGGATGAGGCTTTTTCCAGCGGGATGCGGCCTTGTTCATAGGCGCGAAGCGTGCGGAGCGGAATGCCGCTGCGGGCGGCAAGTTCTTCTTGTGAGAACCCTGCGTCTTTTCTCATTCGCTTGAGCCGTCGGCCCTCCGAGCCGTTGTCCAGCCGCGATAGGGCAAATTGCAGGGCGCGCTCTTCCCCCGCCTCGTGCAGGGGATTGTAATGCGCGTAAATGTCGCTGACGGAAAGTCCCCTCGCTGCCATTTCGGAAAATGAAAGCCCCAGGGACCATTGCAGATAAGCCAGGGTCCAGCCCGTCCAGTATTCCGGGCTGCCGATGTCCGTAAGGGTTCGGATGAGGGGAAGCTCCGGGCCTGTCCTCCGGGCGGCCTCCCGGGCCAGTTCCGTACCGGAAAGTCCGCACAGATAACGGGGATTTCCGTGCAGAAAATCCCAGTCTATCCCGCTGGCGATAAACCTGGCCCAGAATTGCTCAAGATTTTCCCCGCAGGAGCGAACGGCATAATCGAGCATGGCGCCCAGGTTTCGCATGGCGTCATAGAGGTACATTTTATCGTAAGCGTTCATCGTCGTTGCTCCAATCTTCCCGAAGGATATCCAACATATAGACAGCATCCCGCCGTCGGGGTTCTCCGCGCAGCGTTTGAAAATCGTCCCTGGCCTTCCTGTCCCTGGCGAGTTTCCGGGGATAATACCTTTCGCGTTCCGTCGGGGCGCAGGTGACGAAGGTCAGTGCCTGGTACGCGGCGTGGCTGCGGATCACCCACTGTTCTCCCAATTTTCCCAGGTGCATGGCCCTGCGCAGCTGCTCCAGCGAAATCGTCCCGTCCAGAAAGGCCCGGGCGAAGGAAAAATAGGAATCGTCTGCGCGGTAGCCGGTCAGGATATCACAGTTCTTGTAATCAGGGAGAAAGCGCTCCAGGATAAAACGGTGGGACTCTTCCGGAAGGCCGGGCGGCACATCAAACACCCGGTTTTCCAGCAGGATGGCCAGCCAGTTCAGGATGTGGAATTCCGGACCATTCAAATGCAGGAGCGACAATCCCTCCGTCTCCAGTTCATATTTGTTGGCAAAGCCCGTCTGGCGGGCGTCACAGGACCATTCGTACGCAAGGGCCAGTTGCCGGGTGCAATAGAACCCCGGTCCGTAATCATTGTGCGGGTTTCCCCCGCCCATAACCGGACAGGGCAGGACCAGCCTGGAACCGTGATACAATTCAATAACCGCCATAAACTGACATTGTAATGTTAGTTTTGCAAAGATACCGCAAAAATCTTAGACGGACAAATGCGCTCGGGGAAACTTTACAACCCCAGTTCCGCTTTCATCGAGCGCAGCAGATCGAAGGCCTGAAGGGGGGTGAGGTTGTTGAGGTCCGTGCGCTCGAGCTGCTCCCGTATCGAGGCAAGCGTAGGGTCGTCCAATTGGAAGAAAGAGAGCTGCACGCTGCCGTCCTCTTCCGGCGCGATGGCCGCCGCACGTTTTTCGCGAGACTCGAGGGCCCGGAGCGTCCGTTCCGCACATTCAATCACTTCCGGCGGCATACCCGCCATCCGCGCCACGTGGATACCGAAGCTGTGGGCCACGCCGCCTTCGCGCAGTTTGCGCAGGAAAATCACCTCCTTACCTTCTTCCTTCACGGCGATGTGGAAGTTCCGCACGCGCCGGAAACGCTTTTCCAGGTCGTTGAGTTCGTGATAGTGCGTGGCGAAGAGGGTCTTGGCGCCTTTCCCGCGCTCGTGGATGTATTCCACCAGGGCGCTGGCGATGGACATGCCGTCGTAGGTGGAGGTACCGCGGCCGATTTCATCGAGCAGCACCAGCGAGCGCGCGGAGAGGTTGTGCATAATCATCGCCGTCTCCAGCATTTCCACCATAAAGGTGGATTCGCCGCGGGAGATGTTGTCCGTCGCGCCGACGCGGGTGAAAATCTTGTCGAAGTAGCCGATATGCGCCTCCGACGCCGGCACGAAAGAACCGCACTGCGCCAGCAGCACGATGAGCGCGGTCTGCCGCAGCAGCGCGGATTTACCCGCCATGTTCGGGCCGGTCAGGATCATAATCTGGCAGGCAGAACTGTCCAGCAGGATGTCGTTGGGCACATACTCCTCGCCCGGAGGCATCAGCGCCTCGATGACGGGATGCCGTCCCTGCTTGATATCCAGCACGTTGCTCTTGTCCAGCACCGGACGGCACCAGCGTTTCTCCAGCGCGGTCTGCGCGAAGCAGGCCAGCACGTCCAGCCGGGACACGATGCGGCAGTTCGTCTGGATATCGCGGATATGCTGCTGGATTTCCGCCACCAGGGCGGCGTACAGCCGGCTTTCTATTTCGTAGATGCGCGCTTCTGCGCTCAGAATTTTCTGTTCGTATTCCTTGAGTTCTTCGGTGATGTAACGCTCGGCGCTCACCAGCGTCTGCCGCCGGATCCACTCGGGCGGCACGCTGTCCTTGAAGGCATTGCGCACCTCGATATAGTAGCCGAACACATTGTTGTAGCCGATTTTCAGCGAGCTGATGCCCGTGCGCTCGATTTCCCGCTGCTGCATCGCCAGCAGGTATTCCTTCCCTCCGCGGGAAATGTCCCGCAATTCGTCGAGTTCCGCATCCACGCCGCGCGCAATCACGTCGCCCTTGCCGAGGAACACCGCCGGACTTTCCTCCAGCGTGCGGTCAATCTGCGCAAGCAGCGGTCCGCAGTCCTTCATTTCCGCGGCGAGCGGCACCAGGACCGGCGACTCGCTCTGCGCGAGCAGTTGCTGCAGCGGCTCCATCCGGGAAAGGCTGCGCACCAGCTGCCGGGCCTCGCGGGGGTAGAGCTTGCCCGTCGCCGCGCGGGAAACGATGCGCTCCAAGTCGCCGATATCGCCGATCCAGCGCTGCACCTCATCGAGCGCCGCATCGTGTGCGCAGAACCATTCGACGGTATCGTGCCGCAGCCGCAGTTCCTCCAGGTCGAGCGAGGGCATCGACAGCCACTGCCGCAGCAGGCGCGCGCCCATCGGCGAAGTGCAGCGGTCCACGACCTCCACGAGGCTCGTTCCTTCGGCGCCCGAAGCGGAGGCGAAAATTTCCAGGTTGCGCACCGTAAAGCGGTCCATCCAGACGAATTTGCCGGAATCGATGCGCGAAAGCGAGCAGATGTTCCGAAGGCCGGTATGCTGCGTCTGTTCGAGGTAGAAAATCAGCGCGCCGGCGCTACAGATGGCCAGCGGAAAGCGGTCCGCGCCGAAGCCCTTGAGCGAGCGTACGCCGAACTGCTTGCAGAGTTTTTCGCGGGCGGCTTCTTCCACGAACGCCCACTCGTCGAGCGGCGTGATATAGTAATCGGCGAACTTCTCGCGCGCGGCCTGCAGGCAGTCGCGCTGGACGACGAGTTCCTTCGGCGCAAAGGCGGAAAGGAGGGTGGAAATATAATCGATGCCGCCCTGGGCCACCTGGAAAGTGCCGGTGGAGACGTCCAGGAAGGCAGCGCCGCATTCAGCCCCGTCGAAGGTCAGTCCGCAGAGGTAGTTGTGCTCCTTCTGCTCCAGCATACTGTCGCCGAAGGCTACGCCCGGGGTGAGGATTTCCGTGATGCCGCGCTTGACGAGCTTGTTCTTGACGAGTGCCGGGTCTTCTAACTGGTCGCAGATGGCCACCTTGTAGCCCGCACGAATCAGTTTGTGCAGGTACTGGTCGATGGCGTGATGCGGAAAGCCGGCCATCGGCGTAGTGCCCTTGTCCCCGTTGCTGCGCTTGGTCAGCACGAGTCCGAGCACCTTGCTCACGAGGACGGCATCGTCGCTGTAGGTTTCGTAGAAATCGCCGACCCGATAGAGCAAAACGGCCTCCGGATGCTGCGCCTTGATGGAAAAATACTGGCGGAGCATCGGAGTGTCTTCCGATTTTTTCGTCTTCTGCGTCATATTTGCAAAGATAGTAATTTTGCGGTATCTTTGCGGTACGTATTCAAGTACTTATAAGGATGATTACAGCAACGTATACTGATTTAAGGGCCAACCTGAAGGGTTATCTTGACAGGGTGGTCAAGGACTCGGACAATGTGATCGTTAACCGGGGTGGGGGTTCCGCCGTGGTGATTATGTCCATGGAAGAATATGAGTCCATGATGGAAACCGCCTACATTATGTCCCAGCCGGATTTGGTCGAGGCGATCCGTCAGGGGGAGCAGGATATTAAGAACGGCAACTACGAGCTTGTAGATATCCATGAGTTATAAGATTGCCTTTCTTCCGCAGGCCTGTAAAGACTTTGACGCATGGAAAAGGTCTGACGTGAAAACTGCGGAAAAAATCAAGGAAATCCTCCTGGATATCTCGGAGCATCCTTTTTCCGGCATAGGTAAGCCGGAGCCGTTGAAACATCAATTATCCGGGAAGTGGTCCAGAAGAATCAACAAAGCGGATAGGATTATTTATTCCGTTGACGGAGAATTGATTATTGTATATGTTTTCTCGATGAAGGGACATTATCTGCGATGAAACGCGTCCTGATCATATCGTATTATTGGCCGCCGACAGGGGGGTCCGGGGTACAGCGCTGGGTGAAGTTCGCCAAATACCTGCCCGCGCAGGGCTGGCAGCCCGTGGTCTATACGCCCCTGAATCCGGAGCGCCTCGCCGAAGACAGCAGCCTTCTGGGCGATATCCCCGCCTGTGCGGAAATCCTCCGTACGCCGATTCGGGAGCCCTATGCGCTCTATCGCAGGTTCTTCGGAGGCGGAGGCGCCGCCGACAAGCGCGAAGTGAACCCCGTCAGCCGCTCCCGGGGCGGCTGGAAGAAGAAACTCTCGCTCTTCCTGCGGGGCAACCTCTTCGTTCCCGACCCCCGCGCGGGCTGGGTGCGGCCGTCCGTACGCTTTCTGCTGAACTATCTGGAAGAACATCCCGTCGATGCCATCGTCACCACGGGGCCGCCGCAGTCGATGCACCTGATCGGCCGGGACCTCTGCCGGGCGCTGCGCCGTGCGGGCAAACCCTGTCCGCCCTGGTATGCGGATTTCCGGGACCCCTGGACCCGGATGTTCTATTTCAAACACCTGGCCCTGCTGCCCTGGAACCGCCGCCGGCACGAGAAAATGGAACAGAGTGTGCTGGACGAGGCCACGCGGGTCATCAGCGTGTCGCCCCCGGTGCGGGACGACTTCCAGCGCGCGACCTCCACGCCGGTGGAACTCATTACCAACGGCTTTGACCCCGCGGACTTTCCGGCCCTGGCCTCAGGGCCCTCGCAGGAGTATTTCACCCTCGTGCATACCGGCCTTTTTGCGGCCGACGGCAACCCGCTGAACCTGTGGAGCGTCCTTTCCCGGATGTGCGGGGAAGACGCGCGTTTCCGGGAGTGCCTGCGCATCCGGCTGGCGGGGAAAGTGGACGGGGAAATCGTGGCGGCCATCCTTGCGGCCGGCCTGGGAGAGCAACTGGAAAACCTGGGCTACCTGCCGCACACCGCCGTTACGACGGAGCAGCAAAGCGCCGCGGTGCTGCTGCTGCCCCTGCGCCGGGAACCCGAATACGCCGCGGTGCTGCCCGGAAAGATTTTCGAATACCTGGCCGCACGCCGTCCCGTGCTGGGCATCGGGCAGAGCGACGGCGCCGCTGCCAAAGTGCTTCGTGACGCCGGGGCGGGGGAGATGTACGACTGGGACGAGACGGCTCCGCTGCAGGCGTTTATCAAAAGGGAATGGCAGCGCTGGCTGGAAGGCGACAATTCGCCGCTTCCCGGCGCTGCAGACAAATATGCACGCCCGGAACTGACCAGGCAGCTGGTCGCCCTGTTGGAAAAAGAAATATGAAAAAGAAACTCTTATACTTTGTGCTGGTGATCCTGGGCTTCCTGGTCCTCTCCTACGGTTTTGTGCCGGAGGTGCTGAAAGGGAAAATCGTGAACCAGAGCGACATTTCCGGCTGGGTGGGGATGTCCCGGGAAATGACGCAGTGGAACGCCGCGCATCCGGACGACCCGACGGCCTGGACGGGCGCGATGTTCAGCGGAATGCCCACCACCACCATCCAGTCCTCCACCAAGGGAGACTGGACCCAGAAAATTTACGACTTCCTGCTGACGGGACGCCGTCCGGCGACCTACCTCTTCGTGTCGCTCCTGGGCGCCTTCCTGATGCTGCTGGCCTTCGGGATTCATCCGCTGCTGGCGGTGGGCGGTGCCGTCGCCGTCACCTTCTGCGCCTACAATATGCAGATTATCCAGGTGGGCCACAATACCAAGATGCAGGCCCTGGCCTTCCTTCCCTGGGTGGTGGCCGCTTTCGCCTACGCCTACCGGAAGGCCCTGCAGGAAAAGCCCTCGTGGCCGCTCACGCTGCTCGGCGCCGCCACCTTCGGCCTGACGGTCAGTTTCCAGGTGAAGGCCAACCATCCGCAGATTTCCTACTATCTGGCCCTCCTGCTGGTCGGCTTTGCCCTGGCGCTGCTGATTGCGTTGATCGTGAAAAACAAAGCCCTGCTCGGCCGCTTCTTTGCCGTCTCGGCGCTGCTCCTGGTGCTGGGCGGGGCGGGGATTGCCACCAATGCGTCCAAACTCCTGCCGACGCTGGCCTATACCCCCTATTCGATGCGGGGCGGCAGTTCGGACGGCAAGACCTCCGGTCTGGAGCTGGACTATGCCACTTCCTGGTCCTACGGCTGGGAGGAGCTGCCCAACCTGATGATTCCCAACTTTAACGGCGGGGCCTCGTCGGGCGCGGTCAATCCCGCCCGCAGCGAGACCTACAAAGTGCTCAAGCGCGCCGGACAGCCGGGCGCCCGGAACCTTTGCAAGAACCTTCCGCTGTACTGGGGACCCCAGCCTTTCACCGCCGGTCCGATGTATATCGGCGCCGTGTCGGTCTTTCTCTTCCTGCTGGGCCTGATGCTCTGCCGGGGTTGGAAGAAATGGTGGCTGGCGGCCTGTACCCTGCTGGCGGTGTTCCTTGCCCTGGGAAATCATTTTATGGCGTTCACGAAGTTCTTCTATGATTTCGTGCCGCTCTATAACAAGTTCCGCACGGTGTCGATGGCGCTGGTCCTCTTGCAGTTCACCCTGCCGTTGCTGGGTTTCCTCGCCCTGGACCAAATCCTGAAAGGCGCGGACGACGCAAGGCGGGTCCGCAAAGGCGCCTTGGTGGCCTTCGCGCTGAGCGGCGGCTTCTGCCTGCTCTGCCTGCTGTTCCCGGGCATCGCCGGGGATTTCCGCGCCCCGTACGACGATTCGATGCCGGACATTCTCGCCGATGCGCTCGCCGCGGACCGCAGGAGCCTTTTGCGTGCCGATGCGCTGCGTTCCCTGCTGCTCATTGCGGGCGCCTTCGCGCTGGTGTACTGGGCGAACGCCAAACGCAAGGCTTCGGCCGTCATCGCCGTGGGGGCGGGTCTCTGCCTGCTCGTGCTCGCCGACCTTTTCCTGGTGGACAAGCGCTATCTTAACGCCGATCACTTCGTGACCCCGAAAGACTTCAGCGCGCAGTTCGCGCAGCGGCCCGTGGACAAAATCATCCTTGCGGATCCCGATCCGTCCTACCGCGTCGTGGACCTGAGTGTCAATACCTTCAACGACTCGCATCCGTCCTACTGGCACAAAAATATCGGCGGTTATTCCCCGGCGAAACTCCAGCGCTATCAAGAATATATCGACGCGCATCTGATGAAAGAAATTTCCCTGGCAAAACAGCTGCTTGCCGCGGGGGGAAACCTTCCGTATTTCGAGGGGCTCTCGAAGCTTAACTGCCGCTATATCATTGTGTCAGGGGAACAACCGCCCGTGCGTAACCCCTATGCGAAGGGCAACGCCTGGTTCAAGGACGGCAATGCGCCGATAGAACTATTTTCCTATGCCCCGAACGCATTGTGCTATCGCTACAGTTCCGAAACGGGCGGCGATGCGGTGTTCAGCGAGGTCTTTTACCCCGACGGCTGGACGCTGACGCTCGAAGACGGCACGCCGCTGGAGATTACCCTGGAGGAGGAAATCCTGCGCGGGGCGAAACTGCCTGCCGGGACGCACGAACTGGTGATGCGTTTTGCGCCCGCTTCGTATGCCCGGGGAGAGGCCGTTTCGCGCGCCTCGTCGGTTTTCCTGATTCTGCTGGTCCTCTGTGCTGTTGCCGGGGCTGCCTTTTACCGCAAGCGTGATGGAAGTCAGGGCTAAAAAGGCGCTCGGTCAGCACTTCCTGACCGACGAACGGGTGGCGCGTGCGATTGTCGACGCGCTCGGAGACGGGGTACGCGACGTGCTGGAAATCGGCCCCGGTACGGGAGTACTCACGAAATACCTCCTGCAGCGCCCGGACATCGACCTGCGGATGGTGGAACTCGACGGGGAGTCCGTGGAATACCTGCTGACGCATTTCCCGGGTGTGCAGGGACGGCTCTACCAGGCGGATTTCCTGCGCCTGGACCTGCATCGCATCTTTCCGGGGGAATACCGTATCATCGGCAATTTCCCCTACAATATTTCTTCCCAGATTTTCTTCAAGATCCTGGACGAACGTGACCGGGTCCCGGAAGTGGTCTGTATGCTGCAGAAAGAGGTGGCGGACCGCCTGGCGGAAAAGCCCGGCAGCAAGACCTACGGCATCCTTTCCGTGCTGCTGCAGGCCTGGTATGACATCACGCCGGTCCTGCAGGTGGGCCCCGGTGCCTTCTGCCCGCCGCCCAAAGTGCAGTCGGCGGTCATCCGTCTGGAGCGCAACGGCCGCAGCGACCTGGGCTGCGACGAGGCGCGCTTCCGCCAGGTGGTCAAGCTGGCGTTCAACCAGCGGCGCAAAACCCTGCGTAACGCCCTCAAGCCCTTGCTGAAGGACGGCTTCGACGCCTCCGACCCGATTTTCGACCTCCGCGCCGAAAAACTCGGCGTGGAGCAGTTTGTGCAAATTGTCAATCAAATCAGTATATGAAAAGAAGTTCATTGATCCTTTTGGCTGCCGCCGCGCTTCTGGCCGGTGCCTGCGGCCGTACGCCGGTGAAAACGGCCGGCATCACCTATGAAAATATGGACACCACGGCGCGTCCGGGGGATGATTTCGCCCGCTATGCCACGGGGCGTTGGGCGGCGCTGAATCCCCAGCCGCCCGAGTACCCGATGTGGGGCGTTACCACCAAGGTCTATGACGACAATGTCAAGGCCCTGGCGGAAATGATCAAGGAAATCGCCGCAGCGCCGCACCGCAAGGGCAGCATCGAACAGAAAATCGGAGACCTGTTCAACCAGGCGATGGATTCGGTCCGGCGCAACGAGGAAGGCGCCGCGCCGCTGAAGGCACACATCGCCGAAATGGCTGCGCTCTCCACCCGCGAGGAGCTGCTGCATTATGCCGCCGTGGAGCACGATTCGCCCCTCTTCGGCGTCTTTATCGCCGCGGACGAGAAGGATGCCGTGAACAATATCCTCTGCATCTGCCAGGGCGGCCTGACGCTCGGGAACCGCGATTATTACCTTTCCGACGATCCGCAGAACGTGCGCGTCCGGGAGCTGATGCTGGACCATATGCGCAAGCTGTTCGTCCTGGCAGGCAACAGCGAGGAAGAAGCGGCGGACAAGGTGGCGCGCATCTGGGCCATCGAAAATGAAATCGCCGTGCCGTACTATTCGCAGGAGAAACAGCGCATTCCCGAGGAGAATTACCACAAGATTTCCGTGGATTCGCTGCAGGCGCTCTGCGGCAGCTTCCCCTGGAAGACCTGGCTCGCCGATGCGGGCTACGGCCGTACGCAGGTCGTGGACCTGGGCCAGCCCGAGCCGGTGGCGAAGATTTGCGACATCCTGATGACCGCTCCGCTGGAGGACCTGAAGGCGGTGTATGAATGGAACATTATCTCCGGCGCTTCCGCCCTGCTGTCGGACGATTTTACCGACGAAAACTTCGACTACGCTTCCAAGCGCTTCGGAACCAAGGAGAAGACGCCGCGCTGGAAGCAGGCGGAGAACCTGGTGGACGGCCTGATGTCCGATGCCATCGGCCAGATGTACGTAAAGAAGTACTTCCCGAAGGCGGCCAAGAAGGAGATGCTGGAACTGGTGGGGAACCTGCAGAAATCGCTCGCCGAGCGCATCAAGGCGCAGGAATGGATGTGCGATTCCACCAAGGCGGTGGCCCTCGAAAAACTGGCGGCCTACACCGTGAAGGTGGGTTATCCCGACAAGTGGGATGACATCAGCGGCCTGGTCATCGACCCGGCGAAGAGCCTCTACGAAAACGTGCGCGCCGCCAGTAACTTCTACTGGCAGCTCAATTATGACAAGAAATACGAAAAGCCCGTCGACAAGAGTGAGTGGCATATGCCGGCGCAGATGGTGAACGCGTACTACAACCCCACCACCAACGAAATCTGCTTCCCCGCGGGCTTCCTGCAGCCGCCGCTCTTTGATCTGAACGCCGATGCCGCCGCGAATTACGGTTCGATCGGCGTGGTCATCGGCCACGAAATGACCCACGGATTCGACGACCAGGGCCGCCTCTACGACAAGAACGGCAACCTCTGCGACTGGTGGACCCCCGCCGACGGCGAGAATTTCCAGAAGCCCTGCGATGCGATGGCGGATTACTTCAGCACGCTTTGGGTCATCCCCGGGGAGCTGAAAGCCAACGGACGCCTCTGCCTGGGCGAGAACATCGCCGACCACGGCGGACTGAACGTCGCCTTCGACGCGCTGAAACTCTGGGAAGCCAAGCACGGCCGTCTCCCGGACGACAACGGCTTTACCCCCGAGCAGCGTTTCTTCCTGTCCTATGCCACGGTCTGGGCGAGTGTGACGACGCCCGACCTGCTCCGCTACCTGGTGATGATGGACGTGCATTCGCCGGCCCGCCTGCGGGTGAACGGCGCCCTGCCGCAGATCGACGCCTGGTACGAGGCCTTCGGCATCAGCGAGGGAGACTCGCTCTACGTTGCGCCTGAAAACCGCGTCAAAGTATGGTAAGACGATTTTTTGCGGTCCTGCTGCTGTTTGTGGCGGCAGGACCGCTTTTTGCCCAGCGCACTACCGTCTTCGAAGAAATCCGCGCCGATGAAAACAAGCGCGCGGGCCTGGACGGGGTGTACCGGATGCAGAAAGTGGCGCTGACGCCCGCCCCGAAGGGGTACGAACCCGTGTATATCGCGCATTACGGACGGCACGGTTCGCGTTACGCCTATTCACCGAAGATTTTCACCGATCCGATGGACGCGCTCCGCAAGGGCAGCGCGGAGGAGAACCTCACGCCCTTTGGCGGCCGCCTGCTGGATACGCTCGAGGCCCGCTGGGGGAAGATGCAGTACCTGATCGGCGACCTCACCCCCCTGGGCTGGGCGCAGCATCAGTTTATCGGGAAGACGATGGTTGCTTCGTTCCCCGGCGTGTTCGGGAAGGGGAGCGTGGTGGATGCCGCTTCGTCGCCGACCGTGCGCTCCATCATCAGTATGGCTTCCTGTTGCGAGGCCATCGGGAAAGCGGCGCCCGCCGCGACGGTGTACGCGCACCAGGGTATGACGGATTACCAGGCGACGCGTCCCAACTACCGCCACAACCCCTTCCGCTACAAAGGTCCGGACCAGCCCTTCCCTTATCCGTCCGACGACGCCTTCCTGGAGGCCCGTTTCCCTGCCTGGCGGCAGATGCTCGGGCGGATGTTCAAGGATGTGGACAAGGCGCTGGAAGGCCTTTCGCCCAGCCACCTGGTGTACTACATCAACGTTATGATCGAGGGCTGGCGCAGCGTTCCCGAAAAAGACCGGATTGACTTTACCGGGGTGATGACGGAGGACGAGCTGAACGCCTTCTGGGAGGTCTGCAACTTTATGGAATACCGGGAGTATTTCAAGTACCGCACGGCTTGCTCGGCCATCGTGGACGACATCGTGGCCAAGGCGGACGCGCGTCTTGCGGAGGGCTCCCGTGGGGCGGACCTGCGTTTCGGACACGACCACTGCCTGCTGGCTACGCTGATGGTGATGGATGTGGACGGGATGGGTACCGTCGCTGCAAAGGCGGAGGATATCCCGCTCTGGTTCCAGAATTTCCGTGCGCCGATGGCGTCGAACATCCAGCTGGTCTTCTATCGTCCCAAAGGAGGGCGTAAAGGGGATACGCTGGTGAAATGCCTGCTCTGCGGGGAAGAAATGCCCGTCGGCGGCCTTACGCCCGTCAGCGGTCCCTACTACCGCTGGGACGAGCTGCGCGCCTTCCTCAAGGCCCGTACGGACCTCTTTGTCCTCCGTTAGGGCAGCAGCCCAACCCGGCGGAAAATAAAATCGACGTTCTTGAAATAGTAGTCGAGGGTAAAGCAGGCGTCCAGCTCTTGCGCGGTCAGCCGTGCGCAGACCTTCGGCTCAGCAAGCAGCAGCGTCTTGTAATCGCTGTGCTCGCTCCAGGCCTTCATCGCAATGGGCTGGACCGTGTCGTAGGCTTCCTCGCGCGACAGCCCCTTGCCAATCAGCGCGTTCATCACCCGCTGCGCGAAAATCACCCCGTTCGTGCGCCAGATATTGGCGAGCATATTCTCGGGATAGACCGTCAGGCGGTCCAGGATGCCCCGGAAACGGCAAAGCATATAATCGAGCAGTTCCGTCGCATCGGGCAAAATGATGCGTTCGGTGCTGGAATGCGAAATGTCCCGCTCGTGCCAAAGCGCCACATTTTCCGCCGATGCCGCCATATAGCCGCGCATCACGCGGGCGCAGCCGCAGATGTTCTCGCTGCTGATGGGATTGCGCTTGTGCGGCATCGCGCTCGACCCCTTCTGTCCCTTGGCGAACGCTTCCTCGGCCTCACGGACCTCGGTGCGCTGCAGGCTGCGGACTTCCATGGCCATTTGCTCGAGGGTGGAGGCAATGACCGACAAGGTGGCCAGGTAAAACGCGTGCCGGTCCCGCTGGAGTACCTGCGTCGATATGTCCGCGCTCGCGATGCCCAGCTTTTCGCAGACGAAATCCTGGATCGACGGGGGAATGTTCGCGAAATTGCCCACCGCACCGCTCATCTTGCCCGCCTCGACGCCGCGTGCGGCAAAGTCGAAGCGCTCCAGGTTGCGTTTCATTTCTTCATACCAGAGCGCCCACTTGAGCCCGAAACTGGTAATGTCCGCGTGCACGCCGTGCGTCCGTCCGATGCAGGGGGTGTCCTTGAATTCCAGCGCGCGGCGGCGCAGTACCTCCATGAAATCGACGATATCCTGCCGCAGGATGGCGTTCGCCTGCTTCAGCAGGTAGCCGTTCGCGGTATCCACCACATCCGTCGATGTCAGGCCGTAATGCACCCACTTGCGCTCTTCGCCCAGGCTCTCGGAGACGCAGCGCGTGAAGGCCACCACGTCGTGCCGCGTCTGTTCCTCGATTTCGCGGATGCGGGCCACGTCAAAACGGGCTTTTTCCGCGATTTTCTGCACGTCCGCGGCGGGAATCACGCCCAGGCGGCTCCAGGCCTCACAGGCGGCGATTTCCACCTTCAGATAGGCGCCGAACTTGTTTTCTTCCGTCCAGACGGCGCGCATCTGCGCGCGGGAATAGCGGTCAATCATAAGCTTTTCAAAATGTTGGCTTCCATCGATGCGGCGTCATAGGGCGCCTTCTCGAAGGGCTCTCCGATAATCTGTTCGTAGAGTTCGATATAGCGGTCGGTAATTCCGGAGACTACTTCCGGCGTCATTTCCGGCACCTTCTCGCCGGCTCTGCCCTGGAAGCCGTTCGCCATCAGCCATTCGCGCACGAACTCCTTGGAAAGTTGCTTCTGGCGTTCGCCGGCGGCGAGGCGCTCCGCATAACCCTCGGCGTAAAAATAGCGCGACGAATCGGGCGTATGCACTTCGTCCATCAGGTAGATCTGCCCGTCGCGCCTGCCGAATTCGTATTTGGTATCGACGAGAATCAGCCCCCGCTGCGCGGCCATCTGCGTGCCCCGCTCGAAAATCGCGCGGGTATAGCGCTCCAGCTGCTCGTATTCGGCGCGCGGAACCAGTCCGGAGGCGATGATTTCCTCGCGGGAAATGTCCTCGTCGTGTCCCTCGGCGGCCTTGGTCGTGGGGGTGATGATGGGCTCGGGGAACTTCTGGTTTTCCACCATTCCCTCGGGCATCGGCACCCCGCAGATTGTGCGCTTGCCGGCCTTGTATTCGCGCCAGGCGTGGCCGGAAAGATAGCCGCGGATGACCATTTCCACCTTGTAGGGCTCACATTTGAGGCCCACGGTCACCGCCGGGTCCGGCACCGCCGTCTTCCAGTTCGGAAGGATATCGGCCGTGGCGTCCAGGAAGCGCGCGGCAATCCGGTTCAACACCTGTCCCTTGTAGGGAATGCCTTCGGGCAGCACCACGTCAAACGCGGAAATCCGGTCCGTGACCACCATCACCAGGCGGTCGCCCATATCATACACGTCCCGCACCTTCCCCACATACTTCCCTTGCTGTCCGGGAAGATTGAAATTCGTAGCAGTTATCGCTTTCATCGCTTATCGAACAATTACCGCGTCCCGTTCAGGGCCGACGGAGATGACCCGTACCGGACAGCCCGTTTCCGCCTCGATATACGCCACATAGTCCTTGAAGGCCTGCGGCAGGTCCTCATACGAGCGGATGCCGCTCAAATCGCACTGCCAGCCCGGGAACTCCCGGTATACCGGCTCCACTGCCTCGCCCCCGTCATAGGGGAACGAATCCAGCAGCACGCCGTCCTTGCGGTAGGCGGTCGCCACCTTGATGCGTGCAAAGCCGTCCAGCACGTCGGATTTCATCAGGACCAGATGCGTCACGCCGCTCATCATCACAGCATACTTGAGCGCCACCATATCCAGCCAGCCGCAGCGACGGGGCCGTCCGGTGGTCGCGCCGAACTCGTGTCCGACCTTGCGCAGTTCCTCCCCGTCCGCGTCGAAGAGTTCGGTAGGGAAGGGGCCGCTGCCCACGCGGGTGCAGTAGGCCTTGCAGATGCCGAACACGCGTCCCACGCGGGTAGGCGCCACGCCCAGGCCCGTACAGACGCCCGCCGCCATCGTATTCGACGAAGTGACGAACGGATAGGAGCCGAAATCGATGTCCAGCAGCGATCCCTGCGCGCCTTCCGCCAGCACGGGTACACCCGCTTCCAGATAGCCGTTCACCGTCACTTCCCCGTCGATGAAGGGGAACCGCCGCAGTTCTTCCACCGCCGCGAGCCACTGCTGCTCGTATTCGGCGATATCGAAGCGGAAATCGGGATAGAGCGACAGCATACCGATGTGCTTCTCCTTGAGCGCATCGTACTTGCTGCGCCAGTCGGGACTTTCGAGGTCGCCGAAGCGGAGTCCGTTGCGGCCGGTCTTGTCCATATACGCCGGGCCGATGCCCTTGAGCGTCGAGCCGATTTTCGCCTTGCCCTTCGCCGCTTCGCTCGCCGCATCCAGCATCCGGTGCGTCGGCAGGATCAGGTGCGCACGGCGGGAGATCTGCAGCCGTCCGTCGATGCTGCCCGCCTTTTCCTCGATGGCGTGGATTTCCTCGGTCAGGATGACCGGGTCCACCACTACGCCGTTGCCGATGATGTTCACCGTCCCCTCGCGGAAAATCCCGGACGGAACGGTGTGCAGGACGAAGGCGCCGTCGTCAAAGGTTGGGACCGCCCTGGAAGCGGGCGACCACCTTGTAGGCGGGGGCGAGTACGTCCACCACCTTGCCTTTGCCCTCGTCTCCCCACTGGAGCCCGAGAACCACGTCGATTTTACTCTTCATACCCTACAAAGATAGGGCTTTTCTTCTGATTTAGCCTTTACTTTTGTGGGATTTTTATCATGTTTAAAGACAAACTTTGACTGTCAGACTATCGCCCTGGCAATCCCCAACTTGTCTGTCTGACAATCTGTTTTAAAAATCCACTTACTCCGTATCTATTGACAGACACCTTGCATTATTGATTGAGAAAGACCTTATTGAACATCTTGGCTCCAAGAAGAAACGCTGAACAGACCTCATATTATCAATGGCGAGTGCTTATTCCTAAATTGTCAGGAGCAATGTCCTTGTTTTGAGCGATAAAATCAGATTCAGTATCTGATAAGGCACTCAAGATAGTGCTATTTAGAAAATTGCGGGAACTTTCCGCAATTTTCTTTTATTTGTGCTGGATTGAAAGTGTTATTGGCAAAACACGGTTAGTGTTTGTCTTTTCCGCGTAAAACCTTTACCTTTACGGGGTACGTTATATGAGGATAGAAAACAACATACTCATTGCCGAATGCACGGCATACGACTTCAAGGGAGCGCTTGAGAGAAAGAAGGTCAAGGACTGGCTCAAGAGCGTCAGCGCCTTTCCCAATACCGAAGGTGGCACTATTTTCTTTGGGGTGGGCAATGACGCCAGCATCGTCGGCGTTGCCAATCCACAGAAGGACATGGAGTTCATCAGTGAAAAAATCAACTCCCATCTTGACCCTATCCCTGTCTATTCGTTGAAGCCTGTAGAGACTTCCGACGGCAAAGTCATCCTTGTACTTGAGTTTCCTGTCGGTCAGCAGACTCCTTACTACCTCAGCCTTGACGGGAAGCGCATTGCTTATGTGCGACGTGGCAACCAGAGCGTTCCTGCCACTTCACGTGAACTGTTCGAGCTGGTCCTCAAAGGCAGCAACCGCAGCTGGGATTCCCTGGTTTCAAACGAACTGCGTGAGAAGCATACCTTCAACACACTGGAGAAAGAATATAACCTGCGTTCCGGCAGCCGGTGGGAAGAAAGCCTGCTGAGTTCCTTCGGCCTTGTTACTGAAGACGGCCATCTGACCAACGCCGGTCTCCTGTTCGCCGACCGTTGCCCCGTCGCCCAATCAAGGGTGTACTGTACAAAATGGCACGGCACCGGGAAAACCGACGCTGTCAACGACTCAGAATATCAGGGCCATCTGCTTTACCTGCTCGATATGGCGGGGAGTTTCATCAAGGCAAACACGGCCGTCCGCTGGTACAAGCTCCCGGACTACCGGCTCAACCTTCCTGAATACGCCGAAAGAGCCATCGAGGAAATGTGCGTGAATCACCTGATTCATCGGGATTACTCCGAATTGGGTTCAGAAGTCTCCATCAATATCTATGACGACCGGATTGAAACCACGTCGCCCGGCGGCATCACCAACGTTTTCGACCCAGTCCGCCTGGAGCCCGAGAAGATTGCCTCCAAGCGCCGTAATCCCATTCTGGCCGAAGTATTCTCCCAGTTGAACTATATGGAGAAACGCGGTAGCGGCCTCCGCAAGATCCAGGACGCAACAGCCCTTCTTCCCAGTTTCAAGACCGATAAAAAGCCCTTCTTTGAATCCAGCCGGGAATTCTTCTACACCACAATCCCCAACGTGAACTACGGGATGACGGATGCCGACTTCGAGGCTTTGGTGGATTCGCGGCAGTCCGCCGATGAAAAAACTACTCGGAAAATCTACCCAGAACCCGGGGAATTTACCCAGAAAATTTACCCAGAACCCGGGAAATTTACCCAGAAAAAGGTTGGGAAGACTGCGCAGTCCATCATCGATGCTATTGTGGCCGATTCGAAGATTACTCGAAAAGGACTAGCAAGTCTTTTAGGGATATCTGAAAACGCTGTTAAGTATCACCTTTCTACTCTACAGGCTCGCGAGATTATCCTCCATATCGGTCCCGACAAAGGCGGGCACTGGAAGGTAGTTGTCAAGAAGTGAGTTATTCCCATTCTATATTCCCATTCTATGGTTGCGGGCGGTTTGGAGGAGATGTCGTAGACCACCCGGTTTACGCCCTTGACCTTATTGATGATTTCGTTGCTGATGTTCTTGAGGAAGTCGTAGGGGAGTTCCGCCCAGTCGGCCGTCATCGCATCCGTGGAAACCACGGCGCGCAGGGCCACGGGATTCTCGTAGGTGCGTTCGTCGCCCATTACACCCACGCTCTTGACGGGCAGCAGGATGACCCCCGCCTGCCAGATGGCATCGTAAAGGTTGGTGGCCGTCTCCCGCGGGTCCGCGGCGCAGGGGAAACCCATTCCCGTGCAGTTGTAGGCCCGCAGGCCGCGGATGAAGATGTCGTCGGCTTCGCGCAGGACGCGGAGCTTCTCTTCCGTGACGTCGCCGAGGATACGGATGGCCAGCGACGGTCCCGGGAAGGGATGCCGCCCCACCAGTTCCTCCTTGATGCCCAGGGCCCGGCCCACGCGGCGCACCTCGTCCTTGAAGAGCATGCGCAGCGGCTCCACGATCTTGAGGTGCATCTCTTCGGGAAGCCCGCCCACATTGTGGTGGCTCTTGATCTTGGAAGCGATGCCGGGAATGCCGGCGCTCTCGATGACGTCCGGATAAATGGTCCCCTGGGCCAGCCAGCGGGCATTTTCAATCTGTCTGGCGTACTGGTCGAAGGTCTCCACGAACAGCCGCCCGATGATCTTGCGCTTGGCTTCGGGTTCGCTCACCCCCTTGAGGGCTTCCAGGAACGCTGCAGAGGCATCAGCGCCGATGACGTTCAGCCCCATATCCTTGTAAGAGGCGAGCACGTCCTCGAATTCGTTCTTGCGCAGCAGGCCGTTGTTCACGAAGATGCAGGTGAGCTGGTTGCCGATGGCCTTGTTCAGCAGCACGCCGGCCACTGTGGAATCCACGCCCCCGCTCAGTCCCAGGATGACGCGTTCCTGCCCGATCTGCTTCCGCAGGTCCTCCACCGTTGTCTCGATGAACGAGTCCGGGGTCCAGTCTCCGCTGCAGCCGCAGATATCCAGCGCAAAGTTGGCAAGCATTTGCGTGCCCTCGACGGTATGGTATACCTCCGGGTGGAACTGCACGGCGAAAGTCGGCTCCCCTGCAAACTGGAAGGCGGCGTTGGTCACGTCGGCCGTGGAGGCAATCACCTCCGCGCCTTCCGGCAGGGCCGAAATGGTATCCCCGTGGGACATCCACACCTGCGTTTCCTTGCCGACGCCCTTGAGCAGGGGAGAGTCCGCCACGACGCGGAGGATCGCCCGCCCGTACTCGCGGGTATCGGAGGCCTCTACCTTTCCGCCGCAGGTATGGGCCAGGTACTGGGCGCCGTAGCAGATGCCCAGTAGCGGCCGCTTCCCGCGCAACAGGCCAAGGTCCACCTGGGGGGCGTTGGCGTCGCGCACGGAGCAGGGACTTCCGGACAGGATGACGCCCTTGACGCTTTCGTCCAGCGCCGGGACTTTGTTGAACGGATAGATTTCACAATAGACGTTCAGTTCCCTGAGGCGCCGGCCGATCAGTTGCGTGACCTGGGAACCGAAATCCAGGATAATGATTTTCTGCATGGCTTGCCTTTATCACTCTTTCGCCGGCACGTGGAACTTGGCCTGGGCTTCCGCCTTCTTGCCGAAACTGTCCGTTACGGTAATGGTGAATACATTGGTGGTTTCGTCTGCCGAATAATCCGGCACGTTTTCACTGACGAAGATGAAGTTCAGCGCCGCCACCTCCGCGCCCAGCAGCTGCGCCTTCGTGGGGAACCAGTTTTTGAAATTCTCGCTGGCGTAAAGGTCGTCGTGGAGGGAAATGATGGGACGCGTGCCCGAGACCCGGTTGACAACCCAATTCTTCAGCCCGGGATCCGCCGTCTTTTCGTCCAGGGAAATGACCAGCGAGGCAATCTTGCCCGGTGCCCTGACGGCAATCCGGAACAGGTCGGACCCCTCCGGTTCGCGTTTCATCCGGTCCAGGTTGACGGTTTCGAAATTCGGATTCTTCGGCCAGGAGATTTCCGGGGCGCTGGTGAAGTGGAAAGTCAGGTTGGCGTTGTCCACGGCGCCGGTCTGGTCCTGCACCCCCACAATGGCGGCAAAGGTCTGGTCGTTCTGGATGGGCTGCCCTTCCAGCAGGGCCATAATGACCTTCTTGACATCCAGCGTCACGCTGGTCTGCCCCGCCAGGTCCGCCCCGGCCTCGACGCCCAGGGCCTTGACAAAGGCGATGGCCTTCGGGTCGCGGATCAGGTCGAACACGGAATTCTTCTTGGCCGTACCCTTGTTGCTTTCGATGCCGATGTACTGGTTGGCAATCGAATTGTATTCGCCCAAGCCCATCGAAAGGTACAGGTCGCTGATTTTCCGCGGCGCCTCCGCCACCAGGCGGGCATTCACGCTCTCCGCGAGTTCAATCCGGGCAAAAGAACCGTCTCCGTCGATACGGAACTGAATCCGCTCCGGATCTTCCGCTTTCTTACAGGAAACACACAGCGCAGCCACGCAGGCCGCCAGAAGTATTGCAATTTTTTTCATAGTCTCGCAGATTTCCATCCAAACGATAAAGATACATATTTTTGATAAAAAATGTACTAATCGTAGAACGACCCGCGATAGGTCTTCAGGACCATTCCGCTGATGCAGATGGGACAAGCGTCTTTGGCCGTAAGGGTGATACTCGCTGAATGGGTATGTTCGGGAATGAACCAAAGATACTGTGTATCATTGCCCGGATAAGCCTCGAAAGTGCCGGATTCGGTCGTTCCGGAGGCGGGACACAGGTTCTGGCGGACGCTGTTCCAGTTCACCCTGGCTTGAATGGTGAATTCGATGTAGCAGGGATAACAGTCGTTGCGGGTACTCTCCACGTTCACCGTGCAACTCTCCCCGGCCGGAATCATTATTCCCGCGGGGTATGCACTGCGGATTTCGCTGATGTTGCTGAAACTGACCGTCATATTATGGGGATAAGTCTTGGTCTCCATCGGGTAGGTGAACTGCGGGTTGTCCACGGTGAACCCATAGCTGTTTCCGGGTTTTATGACATTGCCGGTGGTCAACTGTTGCGTGTAGATATTTCCGTTCAGGCGCCCCGTACGGAAGTGCTCGACGACGTACCCCGGAGCGGAAAGGGTGAACTCCACGGGATTATAATTCTTTGACGATGTGGTCTTGAACTCGATTTCGTGGTAGGTGGAAAGGCCATACTGTCCGCGCGGGCCGGTCGGGGCGTAAGGGAAGGCGGACGGCTTGGTGGCATAGATGCCGGCGCGGGTTGTCTTTGCGTTTGCCTGGATGAGCAGTTCCCCGTCGGGACCGGTAACCGTGACGGGAACGTTCAGGGCCTGCGGATCGTCGCAATAACCGAACAGGACGGTCTTGTTCGCATCGGAATTCACGCGGCCGCAGACGACATTGGACCAGGAAGAGGTGTTGGTGAGTTGGTGCCCGTTGACGAATCCGGCACGCGTAAAATAGTGCGTCCGGAGCGTCTTTGTCTGATACTCTTCCGCCGACAGTTCCAGTAGCAGGTCCCCGTCGTCCGTGATGGTGACGAATTCCAGGGTGACGGTGGCCGCTTCCGGCTTGAAGACCCAGGTGCCGCTGACCGGCCCGGGAATCAACTCCTCGGAAACCGGGAGCATCCCCTGCGGGCGGAGTTGGATCATAGGATAATCTTCCGGATAGGAAAGGTCAGGGTCTTCATCCACCGTAAACTGGACGGAGACGGTGGCGTCCTCCGCCAGCGGAATGGCATCCAGAAAATTCAGGTTGCGGAAGGTCATCGAAGAACGGTAGTTGCTGAAGGAATCGGAAGCCGTTTCAAAATACTCGTTCGTTACCCAAACCGTCGTGGCGCTCTCGCGGCGGTTGCTCTTGAAGTAGCAGGAGAAGGTGCGCCAGTAATTGTCGTCATCGTCCTGCTTGAGGGTGAGGGTGCGGTACTCCTCCCAGGATAGGGTGTATACAAAGTGATAGGAAGGCCTTCCCGCATAGGATTCGTGCTCGGAAATAGAGGGGCCGCTTTCCACCGGGAGGTTATTGTTCGCCATACTGCCGTCCGGGCTCAGGGTCCGGTCTTCCGGTTCGATATTGAAAAGCAGCGGGAACATCGACTGCACCAGGCCGTCCGGAATGCTGATATGGACGATTTGGGGCGTACCCTGCTCTGCAGCGATGCGCTTGGCGGCGCATTCCACCTTCATCGGCTGGATGGGCTGGATGGTAATCACGATGTCGCGGTACAGGCGCCCGAACTCGTGACGTCCCGTGACCCGGATGGTCTGGCTACGGCTTGTAGTTCCGGGATCGCGGGTGGAAAAATGGATCGTCCTCCAGCCTACGGAGCCCTGTTCGGTCGACGGCGGGTCAATCGAAAGTTCCGTGATGAGGTCTTCTGAGCCGTAGGCCATCGGCAGTTTTTCCACCGTAACGGAAGCGGCGTTCATATCGACCGTTTCGTGGTAGATATCGCTCATCAGGTAGGCGTGGAAGAGGACGTTGTCCGTCTGCGCCTCGGAGAAGGTATGAGAGATCCAGGGCTGGATGACCAGGCGCCCGTGGCCGTCGGAAATGTCGGTCAGGTGGCTTGTCGTGATGTCGGCGGAGACGTCTGCGCTTCCTGCCGCCGCTGCGGCCGCTACCGGCGTGTGGTGGCCCTGCGATAGGATCTTCCGGACGATGACCTGGTATTTGAAATTGCGGAATACCGGGTAGTAGTCGGCGTCCACCATCAGGTCTACCTTGTAGAAATAATCTCCTTCGTGTTCGAGGTCGTCCGGATTCCGGTAATGCCCGAACATAATGATATATGTGGGCGGAATGCTGCTCGAAGGCACCGGCCGTTCATACAGGTAGACACCCGACGAAGTCCCGGCCGCCGCTACGCCGCCGGTGCAGTTGACAAAATCCTCCGCCGTGGGGACTCTCTCGTCGAAGGTCGTACCCGGAGGCAGGTTGGCCGCATAGTGCATCCTCTCCAGCTCGTCGAAGCCCAGGGTATGGTAGTTGGCGATGAATCCGGTGGCCGCGCAATGCGGGACGACCGTTCCTCGCGAGGGCACATTGACCACCGCGTAACTGTACGGGGTAAAGTAACTGGAATCCGGGTTCTCGCCGGTGACGACAATCTTGGCCCAGTTCCGCACCATCGGGATGGCGACGAAGGCGGCGGCGGTCTCATCATCGGGGATGTAGCCCTTGCCGTTGATGATTTTCTTGGCGTCCTTGTCAATATAGTCTCCCGGGTAGACCCGGTTGCCCGCGGCGTCCGTGTATTCCGTCGTGCTCTTGCGGGCGCGGATGCCGTCCAGCGTCTTCATCTGCCAGTAGGCGCCCTTTTCGCGCTCGGAGAGCAGGCTGGGCATCACTGCATCCACATAGCCGAAGGGCAGGGTCTCGGGGCCGTTCCCGATGAAGTGAAGGATACGGGGACTGTCGGAAAGCGTAAGCGTGACCGAGAAATTCCAGACCGTGTCCACTTTTTCCGTCAGGGTGGCCTGGACGTATTCTTTCAGGTAGCCGGAACTGCCGAATACAGCGATATACAGGTTTTCCAGTTCTTCTTTTTCGCTCAGGGCGCGGGACGGTCCGTCGCCCGGGATGTCGCCGTAGACGGAAAAATTCACCGTCATCTTTTCACCTTCGGGGAAGGGAATGCCGTCGCCGCCCCGCTCCGGCGTCTCGCGGACGCAGGAGAAAAGCGGCAGGAGCAGGCCTGCAAGTATGCAGAGCAACCTTTTCATTCCATATCTCCCCAATAAAACTGTGTGCGCGGTTCCGTCTGTTCGTTCCCCCAGTACCAACTGTCATAGACGCAACGGGTCAGTGCGTTTTTGCTGTCACTGTCTTTCACGGTGCCGTCCGATACCGAAATCGCTCCGTTGGCAGACCAGTACACGGAGTTCGAGAACAGATAGGTGAAAATCTTGTTGGCGGACAACTGGGAGATAAATTTGATTTCTCCCTTGGTCGGCAACCGCCAGCGTCCGGCCGGGAAACCGTCCTCCTGATAGGCGGCGCAACGCCACTTCGCTTGTTCGAAATTCAGGTTACCGAATTCGATACCACCGTGCTTGGAGGCAATCCGGTAACTGGGCGCCAGCATAAATTCGGTGCGGTCCGACGCTTCCGTCGGCTTATACCAGCGCAGCCGCCGCGGGGAAGGACCGTAGAGTGCGGGGGCTTCGTGCCAGTCGTCGCGCAGGTTGTCTACCCCGTCGATGCGCGGGTCCCCGATGACGAGATCCGATCCGGCGGGCAGCACCGTCACGCAGATGTTGAAGATGTCGCGGCTTCCGCCGGTGTACCAGATGGCGCGCCAGTGATACTCCTCGAGGGTGTAGCCGAGGCTGTCCGCGAGGTCCTGGAACTCATTCAACTCCGCCTCGCTGCGGCGTACCAGATGCTGGTTGTCCACATAGACATAGCCCCAATAATCGGATTTGTAGATTTTCCGGTTAGCAGAACCGTTCCTGACAAACACTACGGTACTGTCCGAATTCGGTGTGGCCTCGATGTAGACGGCCGGGCGCTGCAGCAGGGTGATGTCCTTGCGGAAACGGTCATCGTCCGGCCGGTCCTCGTGTACCAGGGAGAACGAGACGTTATAGGGCGAATAGTCGAACATCTTGCTGACATAGTCGTTGTTCAGCGGATGGTGGAAGATGATGGCGATACCGTTGTTGTCAAACCAGTCGCGACCGTCCTCCGACAGCGCCCTGCGGTAACTTTCCGGATAGTCCAGATACAGTTTCCCTTCCGCATAGATGTCGTTTTTCCCGGCCTTGCGCACGATGCCGCCGAGGGTCTCGGTGCCTGCGCCGCTCTCGCCATAGTAGGGACGCGTCACACGGATGCTGCCCTCCTTGATGACGGCCGGGTGGCTCGTGGTATAGCGGATGTTGACGGAGGGGACATTGTACAGTTCATAGTGCTCCTTGTCCACGGACAGGTAACGGGCGTTGCCGATTTCCGCCTGCTTGATGACCACGTTCTTGTCCTGCCAGTACACGCAGTAGCAGGAGCCGCTGTAAATGGTAACGGAAGCCTCGTCGGTTTCCGCCCCGAGAATGCCCACGTCGATGTTGATATGGTACCAGTTGTTCCTGGCGAAACAGCGCTTGAAGCCGTCCCGTTTGTCATCCGGCATAACGATTTTGTAGTAGAACTGCTTCTGGGTGGAGGAGTAATCTCCTTCCGCGCTCCTTGCCCAGGGGACGACGAGTTTCAGGTAAGGCTCCTTGTCGTAGCCTTCGTTGGAGCCGTAGGTCCAGTGCTGGGGATACATATACATCGGATAGGTGTTGTAGTAATCCCCGTCCATATCCACGTACGGAATATAATGGCCTTCCAGATCTTTGTAGACAAACTTTTTCTTGTTGCCCGAGTAGGAGAAATAGACGGGCTGTTCATCCTCGCCGCCCAATTTGACGCTGCGCACCGCATTGACGAGGTAGATTTCCATCCCCTCGAGCATCGGATGCCAGACTTCTCCGTTGGGCAGGGTCACCTCCTCGGCCACGTTGACGCCGACGGTCATCTTGCAGGCGTAACGCGCCAGGGCGATGGTCCCGGTCGCCGCCATAATCTGGGTGCGGCCGCGCAGGTCGATGACGGTACTTCCGCTCATCATAAAGGAGGACTGTTTGTGGTCTGCGGGGGAAACGAAGTCGCTGGTGACCAGTCGCGCTTCCAGTTCCGCAAGTGAAGTGCCGGACAGGTCTTCCTCATCCGCAACCAGAGTGCCGGGATAGTTGGCGACTGCCATCACGCGGGATTGCCGGATGTCGGACGGATAGGAGGGGAAGATGCGATTGTTGATGTCCTCGGAGGTCAGTTCGATACGGAATACGTCGCTGCGGCGGTTGCCTGAACTGCGGTGTACGTGGAAGGTGGCGTCTTCATCCTCGGCGCCCACGGGCCAGAAGAAAAAGTCCACGTCCACGATCAGGTTCTCGTTGTAACGGTCCGTCCCTTCGCGTACGCCGTCGCCCCCGGCCCGGCTTTCCTCCGGATCGTTGCAGTAGACGTCCAGTGAAATGTACGGTCCGTCATAACCGTTCCCTTCCGTCTCTTTCGTGCAGGAGACGGGCAGCAACAGCAGCAGGGCCAGCAGATATGAAAGGCGGCGCATCACAGGATAAACCGATAGACTTTTCCATTGAGGATTTCCGAATTCGCGTCGATTTCCCGTTCGCCGGATTCGACGGTAAAGGAAAGGGTGATGTACTTTCCGGTCTGGTCGCCTTCGGCGTCGGGATTGCGGCGGATGTCGATATCGATGCGGCCGGAATTGGCCGTGGGGTCGATGTCGGCGATATCCGGGCTGACGATGAAGGAGGAGGCGTCACCGATGGGCCGGATCATCAGTTTCCCGCTGACCGGCGTGGTGATATATAGATGTCCTTTGGCGGTCACGCCGGCACGCAGGCGCACGTCAAAGTGATCGTGTTCGGGTTCGGTGACGTCGGCCGTGGTATCGTCCACCACGAACTGGGTCGCCTGGACGGACTGGTTGGAGAAATCCACGTGATGGAGGTTGTAGTCCCAGGGCTGAACATTCACGGCCAACTGGAGGTTACGGCCGCTGAGGAAGTAGCCGAACAGGGTCCAGGTATGGTTGCGGGCAAAATCGCCGGGATTGGCCATCGTGAAGTTTCGGGTGTGGGATACCCCGTTGATCGTATAACTCACATAGCCGGAGAGCATCTTGTCACTCTCGCGCAGATACAGGGTGCCCGCATCCGTCAGAAGGCCGTTCGCAACGGCCTCGCTCAGCAGGCGCTGGTAACTTTGGGCATCCTGCCCTGCATAGACCAGTTTTTCCGGGGTTTCATTCTGGGCGAGGGTCTGCGGCCCTTCGGTGACCAGTGGCGTGGGGTCATAGCCCCCCGGTGCGATGGCATAGGGCAGGGAACCGTTAAAGAGATACTCCTGCCAGGGAATCACACCGCCGTTCAGGGTAATGCGGTCCACGGAAATGGCATCGTGCTGTTCGTCATCCTGCATCCGGCAGAAAACGAAGCGTACTTTGGAAACCGCGCGTACCAGCCGGACCGTTTCCACCCGCAGTACGGGCTCTTCCAAGTGAATCTGCAGGCCCCTGCCGACGCCGGTCATCGGAAGGCCGTAGGTCGGGTCCACGCTCCGCGTGGGGATGGAAATGCCGAAAGCCGACGGGCCGAACACAGCATCGTTCACGGTATCCCAGTCTGAATCCGTATTCAGGGAACTGCCGATTCCCTCTGCGTTCGCAAAGACGAATACATCCACGTCGGGCCGTTGCGCAGCGAATTCCCTGGTGACGGGAACCACATAGCGGCGCGTCCTTCCTGCGACGGGGAGTTGGCTCTGGGCGATGTTCAATGCGGCGATTTTCTCGTGTCCGTCACTGGTGAACACCCAGATTTTCATATCGTGCAGCAGGTTCTCCGCCTCATCTGTGGACGGGACATCGCCCACGTCCGCACGGGAAAGTCCGTCTCCCGGGGCTTCGATGTAGATGCCCATCTCCCGGGCCGGGGCGGGCGCTTCCTCCCCCCGGCAGTTCCAGAGGGCCGGCAGCACGGCGGCGGACAATATGAGCAGACGCAGGACCTTCATCAGTACATCACGATATAAGACGAAGTGGCCTGCATCCAGTTCATCGTAACGATGACGCCCAGGGTAAGGGAAGGATGCTCAAGATCCGGGATGGAGTTGCGCGCCTCGCTCAGCGAGGAGACGAGGCAGTTGACGTTCGTGGCGCAGTCGCGCCGGAAGATGCTTGCGTCGCTTTCGCCCTCCGGCGGTTCAATGCGCCCCACGAGGTAGAATTTGCAGCCGGGCAGGATCCTGCCGTCCGCTCCCGAGAAGGAGACGCCGCTGTCATTGCGGAATTCCAGGCAGAAATAGACGTTTTCGCCGGGCAGGGTCTGCGACACCAGCGTCTGCAGTACAGGCGATGTTTCGGGCGTAAGGTAAATTCCGGAAACGCAATTGTCGTAGAGGAAATATTCTTCTCCGGTAAGCGGGCTGAAATCGAATCGCAATTGCCTTTGTCCGCCGATGATGACGCCGGTCAGGGGATACTGCGTCCCCCTTCCCACTTCCTCTGAGGTGCATCGCAGGGTCGTCCGCAGCATCGCGCAACTGTAGTTCAACGGCTGGTCCAGGGCGACCGAACGGGTGTCGCTGTACACGGATTTGGCGCCGCGGTAATCCGCCAGGATGGCATTCCAATCCGGTTTTTCGCTGGTATAACTGGCTTCCTTGTCGGAAGTGGAGGTGCTGAAGGTAGAGTTGGCGTAATAACGCAGGTCCGGCGGGTAACAGTAGGTGGAAATGGGGGCCACGCCGTCGAGCGTGTCGTCCGCCACCTCGAAGCGGAGCCCGTTCCAAAGTATTGCCGCCGCCCCTTCGGGCAGGCCGTAACTTCCCGGATAAACCCGCAGCGAATTGCTTCTCAATTGCACGGAATGTTCTTCGTCGATCCGGATCTTATTGTCGAGGACCAATTGATCGAAGCGGGCCAACAGGTAGTCCCGCAGCGCGTTGTACAGGTCGGCGTAGGTGAGGGGCTCGCTTCCGCCGGCTTCTTTCATAGCGGTGTAATGCGCCCCGCCGGAAATGTGCTCATAGACGCTCTCATCGTAACTTGAGTAGTCCAGGAGCAGGCGGTAGAGGTAGGAAAGCAGGTATTCTGCCGAGATGCCGGAGCCGCCGGTAATGTTGCCGTCGTTGGTAAACCACTTGAAATATTCTTTCAGGCGGGCGTCGCTGCAGGTTTCATTCCATACGATGGAGACGCTGCCACTGCGCCAGACTCCGTTCGCATAGTAGGCGTAGGAGGTCGTCTGAGATGCCGCCGAGGCTACTTCGCTCAGAATATCGGCGATGCTGTAGGCCGCTGCCGGAGGCGTGGTGGGAAAAATCCTGACGGGGGAGAAGCGGATGTTCGACACGACCTGCCGGCCTTCTTCGGGTTCGATGCCGCTGATTTCCAGAATGCCGTTGAGGTGCCGCTCTTCCACTTCGTTCTCGCGATGGATGCGCGGCGCTTTCCCGTAAACCAGGGCGGACGCCGTCTGGCGGGCCAACTGGACACAACTCCCGGGGAAAAGATGGGAACGGTTGTTCAGGATCAGTCCCGGAACATACCAGCCCCCGGTGTACGCCGTTTCGTAATAATCCGACGTGATGTCGGGCAGGGAGAAGCCGGCGGCGTTGCTCCGGTCTCCTTCCTGAATGGATCCGCGGACATCGAAGGGAATCAGAAGGATTTCGGTCATTCCGCGGAAGGTTTCGTTCATTTCGGTAATGGAAGAAGGGTCGCCTTTGGAAGCGTCCGGTCTTTCGGCGCCGACGCGCAGGGCCAGGGACACGGAAACGCTTTCCCGGGGGACGAGGTCCTCCGGGTCGTCCGCATTGCAGGAAAGGATTCCCGCCGCGCAGGCAAGCAGTGCAAGCCGCTTAACAAAAGCGTTACAATTCCAGGTCATATTCTTCTCCCTCGTGCCAGTCGAGTTTGACGCTCACGCTGATTGTGGGGTCGGTGACGGACACGACGCCGTTTTCAAAAATCTTGGCCTTGATAATCTTCAGGCAGCCGGCCTGAAGCGGTTCTTTTACGCCCAGGACGGAGCAGGTGACGGTGCCGTCCGGAAGGGAAACGTAAACGTGCCAGCCCCAGATATCGCCTTCCGCAGAATCCCGGGAAGGAAAATGGATGGCGGCATAACAGGTCTCCGATCCTCCGCTGACCGGCAGGTCTTCCGTGCAAACGATGGTCTTTTGCCGGAAAAGGAAGCAACTGTCCGCGATTTGGAAGCCATCCGCAAATCCGGTCGCATAGACTTTGACGCTACCCGCCGAGCGGCCTTTGGCTTCGTCGAGCACCAGAGCCGAAGCGGCGTTGGTAAAGTACAGATGGACGTCAATCCGGTTGTCTACATAATCCTCCATACGGATTTCCTTGCGCCCCGTGAAAATACCGGTATTGAAACTGTGTACCGTATCGTTCACGGCTTTCTGTTGCAGGACGGCGCTCCCGACGGTCTCCGCCGACTCCAGGAAGACCTGATCGTTGTCCCTGATGTTGGCTACGGCGTGGTGCAGATAGGCTTTGGCGGGAAGGTAGAAACTGTAGACGGCTTCTTTTCCGTTCATCTTCTCCTGCAGGTGCTCCAGTCTTTGGAAGGGCGCTTCCGGTTCGTAGAAAGACAGGTCGATATCGCGTGCGTACGCAGAAAAAATTCTGCCCAGCCAGGACTCGAGCGCCTGGGACACGTAAATGTCCCCTTCAAGGTCCAGGACTGTGGACAACTCCGCCTGCATATTGGTCTGCAGGCGGAGTTCACAATCCACTTCGTTGTATCCGCCGCAGTCACTCAAATCCTCATCCACAAGGTATTTGCATCCGCTGAGGAGCAAAAGGAGTGTGGACGTATAGAGGAGAGTAACGGCGGACAGACGCATTTTGAGAGGCTACAGATCGACGAAGAATTCGTAACCGGTCTCCCAGCTCAGGTCAACGGAAAGACCGAGGCTCATCTGGGTGGTACGCAGGTCAGGCGTCGTCACGTAAGCATTATGCAGGGACATCTGGCCGATGCGGAAAGTCGCCTTGGTCATGAAATCCTGGATAAAGACACGCGGGATCTGTTTGGAGGCGCCTGCAGTCTTTCCGGGAGGAACCTCTTCGCCGTCCACGCCGTAGATGGGCGGGACCTGGTAATTGGTGGGCCAGGTGATCGTACCGCCTTCGCTGTTCTTGAGTTGTCCGAGGAGGTAGAAGGTACCGCCGCTGCGGACCATGTTGTCACGTCCCCAGAAGTCGTCGCCGTTGTTCTGGATTTCGAGGGCCACATAGACGTCGGCCTGTCCGTTGTCGGGGAGGGTGGCGTCGTAGTTATCGAAGAGCAGGGTATAGTTGGGGGCGGCGGTCGGGATGGCGCTGCTGGCGATGTGATCGTCATAGACCACGTAGTTGAAGAGGGCGGGGTCACCGCTGGCGCCGCGCTTGAGATACTGCCAGCCCATACGGGAGTTCTGGCCGCCGATCAGGATGCCCTTGAGGACGAAGTGGGCGTCGTTGACGCTGAATACGCGGTCGTTCTCGGCATTGTTGGTGATGGCCTTGCGGTTGTCGTTGAGGGTGGTGTTGCCATTCCAGGTGACGTTGGTCTGGAGCAGGGCTGCGCCATAGTTGATGTTGTCGCGGATGGCGACGCCGCGGGTGGAGGAGGTCACCTTGCCGTTCTTGGTCCAGGCGCCGGCCGTCCATTTGTTGCCTACGCTGCTGTCATCGTCCCAGGGACCGGTACCGTTGGGGTAGTCGGAGATGGAGAGGTTCTCCTTGGAGGTAACGCGCAGACCGCTGTTGACGTAGTACATCAGTTCGGCGGGGAACATATAGTGCGTCGGGTCGAAATCATTGCCCGGGCTCAGCAGGGCCTCGTTGGGGAGCTTGTAGGAGAAGAAGTCGGTATCGTTATACTGCAACTGGGCGACACCCATCGGAAGGCCGAAGTCCTCATAGGGGAAGCCGTTCAGGTCTTGGGCGTATTCGAAACTGGCGTTCCACTCGGTTTCCGTCATCAGGGAGTAGGTGTTGATCATCCTGTTCTTGATGGTGGAGATGGTCATATACTCGTCGTTGGCGGAAAAGTAGCTTTCGATGCGGGAGTGGATGTCTTCCGCAAGACGCTGGGCATTGGCTTCGCCGGCATTGGTCGCGGTGGCGTTGATGGTGGCGACGGCCACCTTGTCAAGGTCGGCGACCATCGTCTTGACCGAACTGGAGGCACCGGCACGGTATTCGCCCGGCTTGATGTAGGTCATCATAGAGTAGGTCTTCGCGAGGTTCTCCTCGAGCGGAGTCTGCTCCACCTTGGTTCCGGTGCGGCCGTAGAGTTCGTTATTGATCTCGTACTGGATGCCGAGCTGCTGCCAGGAAAGGGCGGGAAGGTCTTCGTATCCATTGAAGGAGTCTCCGGGGGCCAGGGCGTTAACTTCCGACTTCATCACGCGGTTCAGCACATAGACCATCAGGGCCTCGGTCTGGGCATAGGCGGTAGCATTGTCGCCAAGCCTGGGGCAGAGGTCGAAGTAGATGTCCTTCGGCGTATTGCTGAGGTGGGCGTCCACTTTACCCTGGATACGGCCGGGCTGCTCGTTGATGAGCGTGGCGTAGAAGAGCATCGCATCGGTGTTGATGGGGATGCTGAGCTGCAGCACGCGGTTGGAGGAACTGGTAGCGTTCTCTTCCGCGTTGATCTGACCGCTGGTGTAAAGGGTCCCGAGTTTGAACTCCTTGAGCGCAGCCGTGGTGCTGCTGTTGACGTAGGGAACATCGCCGACGCCGGTATTGAATGCCAGGATGCGGGCGTCATCGATACCCAGGAAGTTGTTGTTCCGCTGGACATTGACGGCCGTCTGCTTGGACGGGGAAGATCCGGTGGCTACGGACATGACGAACTGGGCGCTGACTTCTTTTTCGCCGCCCAGCTCATCAGCGGCATTGTTCTCCTTGTTGCAGGAGGCCAGGAGTCCGGTCATCGCCAGGGCTCCCAGCAGGAGAGTTTTGAAATTCATTTTCATCATTGTAGATGTTTAGTTATTATGATTGTTTTGGTTAATTTCGTTCAATAGTTCTTTTCGGGCGGCTTCGCGCTTCTTTTTGTCTTTCGGCCGTTCCTGGGCCGTAATGTCCCAGGCGATGTTCACGCCGAGTTTAGGGATGATTGCCAGCCCTTCCGCAGGCCCGAGGGGCGCACCGCAATGGGCGCATTCGTAACGCTGGGCCCCGTAATAGCCCACGCCGATACCGGCTTCCGCCTCGATGCGCCAATGCCGTGCCAACCGCCAGGAATAGCCGCCAAACAGCCCCAGGGCATAGACATCCCCCTGTAAGCGCTGATTACGGACATCCGGATACATTCCGAACGGAAAATTGACCTGCCCTACGTTGAAATGGCTCCAGACCAGATCAGCGCCCACGAACCAGTGCTGATACACCTGTTCGGGCCACCAGCGCAGTTCCGGGGCAATCAGGATATGCTTCCACTTTTTGGGATTTTCCCTATCGAGGTCCCAGGCAAGCCAGCGCGGCCAGGCCTTCAGGCCGAAGTTCGCACCGAGGGAAAAATGTTCGCCGATGGCAAAGTCCACGCCCAGATTGGCGCTGGCCGATGCCGCGTAGACCAGATTTGTGCGAAGGGACGCACCTCTCCAGGAAGAACTGTCGCTTTGGGTGGCCTGAGCCTTCCCCGTCGTTCCTTCCAGTAAGAGCAACATTGCTATCAACCGTATGACAGCCTTCTTTCTAACCATTCGAATTATTCCGCAAAGGTACGAAAAAAGGCGCGGAAAAGCAAATTTCCGCGCCCCTCCTCAGTGCTTGAAATCGCCCCCCCATAGGGCTGGGAGGCCGATTTCCTATAATTGACTATAAATCAGAAAGTTCCTGCGACAACTCGTCCTTCCGGCCCACGATGATATCCTGGTAGTCCTTCAGTCCGGTACCTGCGGGAATGAGGTGTCCGCAGATAACGTTCTCCTTCAGGCCTTCCAGATGATCCACGCGGCCGCGGATGGCGGCTTCGCTGAGCACCTTGGTCGTTTCCTGGAAGGAGGCTGCCGAAATGAAGCTTCCCGTCTTGAGGGCCGCGCGGGTGATCCCCTGCAGCATCAGGCGGGCCGTCGCCGGCTGTGTCGGACGGGTGACCATCGTCTTGGCACCCTGGCGGGCGAGCGAGTCGTTCTCGCTGCGCATCTCCCGGATGCCGATGATGTCGCCCACGGCGTACTTCTCGGAGTCGCCGGCGTCCTCGACGATATGCTTACCGAAAATCCGGTCGTTCGCGTCCATAAAGGCCCACTTGTCCACCAATTCCTCCTGGAGGAAGCCGGTGTCGCCGGGCGAGGTGATTTCCACCTTGCGCATCATCTGGCGAACGATGATTTCGAAATGCTTGTCGTTGATCTTCACGCCCTGCAGACGGTACACCGCCTGGACCTCGTTCACGATGTACTCCTGCGCCTTGACGGGGCCGAGAATCGCGAGGATGTCCGAAGGGGACACGCCGCCGTCGGAGAGAGGCATACCGGCCCTCACGTAGTCGTTCTCCTGTACGAGAATCTGCTTGGTGAGGGGAACGAGGTAACTCTTCTCAGCGCCGGACTTGTTCTTGACGGTGATTTCCCGGTTACCGCGCTTGATCTTCCCGATGATGACCTCGCCGTTGATTTCGGAGAGGAACGCCGGGTTGGACGGGTTGCGGGCCTCGAAGAGTTCCGTGACGCGGGGCAGACCGCCCGTGATGTCACTGGCCTTTCCGATGGCGCGGGGAATCTTGATCACGATGTCGCCGACCTTGACCTTGTCGCCGTTCTCCACCATGACGTGCGCACCCACGGGCAGGTTGTACTGCCGGAGGCTATCGCCCTTGGAGTTCACGATGTTGAGCGCGGGGCTCTTGGTCTTGTCGCGGCTTTCGATGATGACCTTGTCGTTGCTGACGGAGAACTCGTCGGCGGCGTCCTTCTGGAAGGTGCTGCCTTCGATCATGTTCTCGAAGCGGACCTTACCGGCTGTCTCGATGATGGTAATCGCGTTGTAGGGATCCCATTCGCAGATGCGGTCGCCCTTCTTCACGGTATCGCCGTCTTTCTTGTAGAGGACGGCGCCGTAGGGTACGTCGTACTGGGAATAGGTGATGCCGGTATTCTCGTCGATGATGCGGAGTTCCGTCGTGCGGCTGACCACCACCTGCTCGGCCGTTCCGTCGTCCTTCACGCGCTCGATGGTACGCAGCTCGCTGAAGACCAGCTTGCCCTCGTACTTGGAGTCGATGGAGGAATCGGCGGCGGCCGACGAAGCGGTACCACCCACGTGGAAGGTACGCAGGGTCAGCTGGGTACCCGGTTCACCGATGGACTGTGCGGCGATGACGCCCACGACCTCGCCCTTCTCGACCATACGGCTGGTCGCCAGATTGCGTCCGTAGCACTTGGCGCAGACGCCCTTGCGGCTCTCGCAGGTGAGCACCGAGCGGATTTCCACCTGCTCGATGGGCAGTGAATTGATCAGGTCGGCTTCCGCCTCGCGGATTTCCTCGCCGGCACGGATGATCAGCTCGCCCGTAAGCGGGTTGAAGATATCGTGCACGGAGGTGCGTCCGAGGATGCGCTCGCCCAGGGATTCCACCACCTCGTCCTTGTTCTTGATGGCGGTGGCGATCAGGCCGCGCAGCGTGCCGCAGTCTTCTTCGGTAATGATGACGTCGTGCGACACGTCCACCAGACGCCGCGTCAGGTAACCGGCATCCGCCGTCTTGAGGGCGGTATCGGCCAGACCCTTACGGGCACCGTGCGTGGAGATGAAGTACTCGAGCACCGACATACCCTCCTTCAGGTTGGAGGTAATCGGGTTCTCGATAATCTCCGCACCGGCGGCGCCGCTCTTCTGGGGCTTGGCCATCAGGCCTCGCATACCGCAGAGCTGCTTGATCTGGCTGACGGAACCACGGGCACCGGAATCCAGCATCATGAACACGGGGTTGAATCCCTGCTGGTCCGCGGAAATCTGCTTCGTCACCACGGCGGTGAGCTTGTTGTCCACGGCGGACCAGAGGTCGATCACCTTGTTGTAACGCTCGCTGTTGGTGATGAAACCCATCGCAAAGTCGCCCTTGATCTTCTCGATGCCCTTGTAGGCCTCGTCGATGAGCTGCTGCTTCTCCTCGGGGACGATGACGTCACCCAGGTTGAAGGAGATACCCGCCCGGAAGGCCTGGTAGTAACCGAGATTCTTGATATCGTCGAGGAACTGTGCGGTACGCGTCACACCGGTGTTCTTGATGACGTCGGTGATGATGCCGCGCAGGGCCTTCTTGCCGAGCACTTCGTTCACGTAGGGCACCTCGTCGGGCACGAACTGGTTCACGATGATGCGGCCCGCGGTGGTCTTGACCGTCTGCATTCCCTTGGCGGGATCCTGCTTGTCGGCAGGAATGCGGACGAAGATTTCCGCGTGCATGTCGATGACCTTCGCGTCATAGGCGATAATCACCTCTTCCGGTCCGTAGAAATACTTGCCCTCGCCCTTGGCCCCCTGGCGCGCCTTGGTGATGTAGTACAGACCGAGCACCATATCCTGCGAAGGAACGGTAATCGGGGCGCCGTTGGCGGGATTGAGGATGTTGTGCGAACCGAGCATCAGCAGGTGGGCCTCCATGATGGCGGCGTTGCTGAGCGGGAGGTGCACAGCCATCTGGTCACCGTCGAAGTCCGCGTTGAAAGCGGTACAGGCGAGCGGGTGCAGCTGGATGGCCTTGCCTTCGATCATGCGGGGCTGGAACGCCTGGATACCCAGACGGTGCAGGGTCGGTGCGCGGTTGAGCAGCACGGGATGACCCTTCATCACGTTCTCGAGGATGTCCCACACGACGGGGTCCTTGCGGTCCACGATTTTCTTGGCGGACTTCACGGTCTTCACGATGCCGCGCTCGATGAGCTTGCGGATGATGAAGGGTTTGTAAAGTTCGGCCGCCATGAACTTCGGGAGACCGCACTCGTGCATATTGAGTTCGGGACCCACGACGATGACCGAACGCGCGGAGTAGTCCACACGCTTACCGAGAAGGTTCTGGCGGAAGCGGCCCTGCTTGCCCTTGAGGGAGTCGGAGAGACTCTTGAGGGCGCGGTTGGACTCACTCTTGACCGCGGAAGACTTCTTGGAGTTGTCGAAGAGGGAATCGACGGCTTCCTGAAGCATGCGCTTTTCGTTGCGCAGAATCACTTCCGGAGCCTTGATTTCGATGAGCTTCTTGAGCCGGTTGTTGCGGATGATGACGCGCCGGTACAGGTCGTTGAGGTCGGAGGTCGCAAAGCGGCCGCCGTCGAGCGGAACGAGGGGACGAAGGTCGGGCGGAATGACCGGAACGACCTTCATGATCATCCACTCGGGACGGTTTACGCCCTTGGACTCCTGGAACCACTTGACCACCTGCAGGCGCTTCAGCAGGTCCGCCTTGCGCTGGTTGGAGGACTCGGCGTCCATCCGCTGGCGCAGCTCCCGGCCGAGTTCGTCCACGTCGATCTCCTTAAGGAGGTCGTAGATGCCCTCGGCACCCATCTTGGCGATGAGTTTTGCCGGGTCGCTGTCGGGAAGCGCCGCGTTGCCGGGCAGCTTCGCGAGGATGTCCATATACTCGTCCTCGGAGAGGAGGTCCATGGCCTTGAGGCCGCTCTCACCGGGCTTTACGACGATGTATTTCTCGTAGTAGATGACCGATTCGAGTTTCTTGGCGGGCAGGCCGAGCAGCGCGGAAATCTTGTTCGGCGCGCTCTTGAAGTACCAGATGTGGGCGACGGGAACGGTCAGGGTGATGTGCCCCATCCTTTCGCGGCGCACCTTCTTCTCGGTGACCTCGACGTTGCAGCGGTCGCAGACGATGCCGCGGTAGCGGATGCGCTTGTACTTTCCGCAATAGCATTCATAGTCCTTGGTGGGACCGAAGATCTTCTCGCAGAAAAGGCCGTCGCGCTCCGGTTTGTAGGTACGATAGTTGACCGTCTCCGGCTTGAGCACCTCGCCGCAGGACCTCGCTGTGATGTCCTCCGGAGAGGCCAGCGAAATGCTGATGGTCTGGAAATTGCTCTTTACTTTATTTTCCTTGTTATTGAAAGCAGGCATAACCAAAGTCGTTCAAAAAATTATTCCAACGTAACCTTCAGACCGAGTCCGCGCAGTTCGTGAAGCAGCACGTTCAGGGATTCGGGGACGCCTGCCGGCGGCATCGGATCGCCCTTGACGATGGCTTCGTAGGTCTTGGACCTTCCGGTGATGTCGTCCGACTTGACCGTAAGGATTTCCTGGAGCGAGTTCGCGGCGCCGAACGCCTCGAGGGCCCAGACTTCCATTTCTCCGAAACGCTGTCCGCCGAACTGGGCTTTACCGCCGAGCGGCTGCTGCGTAATCAGGGAGTACGGTCCGATGGAACGCGCATGCATCTTGTCGTCGACCATATGACCGAGCTTGATCATGTAGATGACGCCGACCGTAGCGGGCTGGTCGAACCAGTCGCCGGTGCCGCCATCACGCAGCATGGTCTTGCCGAAACGGGGAACGCCCGCCTTGTCGGTATAGTCGCAGATTTCGCCGATGCTCGCACCGTCGAAAATCGGGGTGCTGAACTTCAGGCCGAGGCGGTAGCCCGCCCAGCCGAGCACGGTTTCGTAAATCTGTCCGAGGTTCATACGCGAAGGCACGCCGAGCGGGTTCAGGACGATATCGACGGGGGTGCCGTCCGCGAGGAAAGGCATATCCTCCTGACGGACGATCTTCGCGACGATACCCTTGTTGCCGTGACGGCCGGCCATCTTGTCACCGACGGTGATCTTGCGCTTCTTGGCGATGTAGACCTTGGCCAGCTGCATCACGCCGTTGGGCAGTTCGTCGCCGATCTTGATCTTGTCGATTTCGCGCTTGTAAACCGCGGTTTCCGCCTTCAGGGTGGTGCAGTAGTTGTTGATGAGGTCGCGGATCATCGCGTTCACCTCCTTGTCTGCGGTCCACTTGGCGGAGCCTACGGTGAGGTAGTCGATACCCTTGAGCAGTTCGAGGGTGAACTTCCGGTCCTTGGGAATGATTTCCACGCCGTAAAGGTCGTCCACGCCGGCGCTCTTGCGGTTCTTGGTGAGCGTGAAGAGCTTCTGGATGAAGTCTGCGCGCAGTTTTTCCGCCTTGCGGTTGAACTCTGCTTCGCGCAGTTCCAGACGGGTCTTCTGGTCGTTCTTGGCGCTGCCCCTGCGGCCGCCTTCCTTGGAAAGCTTGGCGTAGAGGGCGGTGCCGACCACCGTACCGCTCAGCGAAGGATTCGCCTTCAGGGAAGCGTCCTTGACATCGCCGGCCTTGTCGCCGAAGATGGCCTTGAGCAGCTTCTCCTCCGGGGACGGATCGCTCTCGCCCTTCGGGGTGATCTTGCCGATCATGATGTCGCCCGGCTCGATGTGCGCGCCGATGCGTACGATACCGTTCTCGTTGAGGTCCTTGGTGGCATCCTCGCTGACGTTCGGGATATCGGAGGTGAGTTCCTCCATACCGCGCTTGGTGTCGCGCACCTCGGTGAGGTACTCGTCCACGTGGACGCTCGTGAGGATGTCCCACTTCACCATTTCCTCGCTCAGGACGATGGCGTCTTCATAGTTGTACCCCTTCCAGGGCATGAACGCCACCTTGAGGTTGCGGCCGAGCGCGAGCTCGCCGTCCTGGGAGGCGTAACCCTCGGTGAGGACCTGGCCCTTCTCCACCTTGTCGCCCTTGCGGACGAGGGGGATGAGGTTCACCGTCGTGTTCTGGTTGGTCCTGCGGTAGATGGGGAGCTTGTAGACGGTCTCCTCCGGTGCGAAGCTGACGAATTTCTCGTCCTCGCTGCGTTCGTATTTGATGTGGATTTCGTTGGCGTCCACATAGGTGACTTCACCCTTGCGCTCGGCGATGAACTGGGTGCGGGAATCCAGGCAGACGCGCTCTTCCAGACCGGTACCCACGATCGGGGCTTCGGGCTTGAGGAGCGGAACGGCCTGGCGCATCATGTTCGCACCCATCAGGGCGCGGTGCGCATCGTCGTGCTCGAGGAACGGAATCAGGGAGGCGGCGACGGAAGCCATCTGGTTCGGCGCCACGTCCATATAGTCCACTTCCTCCTTGGTGACGACGGGGAAGTCGGCCTCGAGACGGCACTGGATGCGCTCCTCGAGGATGTTGCCTTCGTCGTCCATCCGTACGTTCGCCAGGGACACCTTCTTGTTCTCCTCCTCTTCGGCGCTCATATAGTGCCAGCCGGAGGCGCTCAGGTCCACTTTGCCTTCCTTGACATCCCGGTAGGGCGTCTCGATGAAGCCGAGGGCGTTGATGCGCGCATAGACGCACAGCGACGAAATCAGACCGATGTTCGGTCCTTCCGGCGACTCGATCGGGCAAAGGCGTCCGTAGTGGGTGTAGTGCACGTCGCGCACCTCGAATCCGGCGCGGTCGCGGGAGAGACCTCCCGGGCCGAGAGCGGAAAGACGGCGCTTGTGCGTAATCTCGGCGAGCGGGTTCGTCTGGTCCATGAACTGGCTCAGCTGGCTGGTGCCGAAGAACGAGTTGATGACCGACGAAAGGGTCTTCGCGTTGATCAGGTCGATGGGGTTGAACTGTTCGCTGTCGCGTACGTTCATCCTCTCGCGGATGGTCCGGGCCATACGGCTCAGGCCTACGCTGAACTGGTTGGCCAGCTGCTCGCCGACGGTGCGGACGCGGCGGTTGCTGAGGTGGTCGATATCATCCACCACGGCCCTCGAGTTGATGAGCTGGATGAGATACTTGATGATTTCGATGATATCGGTGTTCGTCAGCACGCGCACGCCGGGATCCGTGGTGAGGCCCAGCTTCTTGTTCAGGCGGTAACGGCCCACGATACCCAGATCGTAACGCTTTTCGGAGAAGAAGAGCTTCTCGATGACGTCACGGGCCGTGCTCTCATCGGGCGGTTCGGAATTCCGGAGCTGCTTGTAGATGTAGTTGACGGCCTCTATCTCGGTATTGGTCGGGTCTTTCTGGAGGGTGTTGAAGATAATCGAGTACTCGGCGGAACCGGCCTCGTCCTTCTGCAGGAGGATGGTCTTGACGTCCGTTTCGAGAATGGCCTCGATGGTGTCATCGTTGAGCTCCTGGCCACGGTCCACCACGGGCTGGGTACGTTCGATGGGGATGACCTCTCCGGTATCCTCGTCCTCGAAGTCCTCGGTCCAGGTCTTGAGCACCTTGGCAGCGAGCTTGCGGCCCATATTGGCCTTCAGGTTTTTCTTGGTGACGGCTACCTCGTCCGCGAGGTCGAAGATGTCGATGATGTCCTTGTCGGAGTTGAATCCGATGGCCCTGAGCAGGGTGGTTACCGGCAGCTTCTTCTTGCGGTCGATGTAGGCGTGCATCACGTTGCTGATGTCGGTGGCGAACTCAATCCACGAGCCCTTGAAGGGGATGATTCTCGCGGAATAGAGCTTCGTTCCGTTGGCGTGCATGCTCTGGTCGAAGAATACGCCCGGCGAGCGGTGCAGCTGGGAAACGATGATGCGCTCCGATCCGTTGATGACGAAGGTGCCGGCAGGCGTCATATAGGGGATGTCCCCCAGATAAACGTCCTGCACCTTCGTATCGAAGTCCTCGTGCTCGGGGTCCGTACACGAGAGGCGGAGTTTCGCCTTGAGGGGAACGTGATAGGTAAGCCCGCGCTCCAGGCACTCCGCTACGGTGTACTTGGGCGGATCGATGAAATAATCGACGAATTCGAGCTTATAGTTGTTCCTGGTGTCTTCAATGGGGAAAATCTCCTGGAAGACCTGATACAACCCTTCGTTCTTGCGGTTCTCCGAGGTTGTTTCCATCTGGAAGAAGTCCTTGAAGGACTTGATTTGCGCTTCCAGAAGGTCGGGGTATTCCAGGATTTTCGATGTTGCGAAATTAATACGCTTGTTGTTGATCTTCTTTGACATGTTTGACCCTGAGGAATGAAAATTTTTATACGGAAAAAAGGTTTAGAGCCTTGAAACCGGCTCTAAACCTGTTTGTCCCCTAAGCAGGGAGAGCGGTGAAGTTACTTAATCTCAACTTCTGCTCCGGCCTCCTCAAGAGCAGCCTTGAGGGCTTCGGCCTCTGCTTTGGAAATTTTCTCCTTGATGGTGGAAGGAGCTCCGTCAACGAGATCCTTCGCTTCCTTCAGACCGAGACCGAGTTCGTTCTTGACGACCTTGATCACATTGAGCTTACCCTGACCAGCGGAGGTGAGGACAACGTCAAATTCAGTCTGCTCAGCCTCAGCGGCGGCGCCGGCACCGGCGTCCCCGGCGACCACGACAGCCGCGGCGGCGGGCTTGATACCATACTCTTCCTCAAGAATCTTAGCGAGTTCCTGAACGTCTTTCACAGAAAGGCTAACGAGCTCTTCTGCGAGGGCTTTTACATCTGCCATAATTGTTTTATTTTTTGATTGTTAATATTACTGCTTGAGTGTCTCGTCGTCGCTCTTGCCCTCGCAGGCATTCTGCAGCGCGGAAACGATGTTGCGTGCAGGGCTCTGGAGGAGACCGATGATATCGCCGATAAGTTCTTCGCGGGTCTTGATGCCGGCAAGCATATCGAGCTTGTCCTCACCGATGAAGACGCACTCCTGGACATACGCGCCCTTCACCACGGGCTTGCTGAACCCTTCCTTCTGAAGCTTCTTGATGAGCTTTCCGGGGGCGGCAGGAACCTGGGTGTACATCAGGGCGGTGTTGCCCACGAGCGTCTCGGAGAGGGACTGTACGTCCTCGTTCATCTCCTTGAGCACGTGCGCAAGAAGCGTGTTCTTGACGACCGTAAGAACGATACCGTTATTGAAACATTCGCGACGGAGTTTCGAAGTCTGCTCAGCATTCAGACCGGCGATGTCGGTGATGTAGAAGTTGGGGAACTCCTTCATCTTCGCCGAGATACCTTCAATAATCTGACCTTTCAGTTCTTTTTTCATAGTATTGAATTTTTACTCGGCACCGTTGAGGAATGCCTTGAGATCGACTTTGATACCGGGACTCATCGTGGTGCAGAGGGCTGCACTCTTCATATAAGTCCCCTTGAGAGACTGCGGCTTAAGCTTGGAGATGGCGTTCAGCACCTCGGCCGCGTTTTCATAGATTTGCTGGGGGGTGAAGGAAACCTTGCCGATTCCGGTGTGGATGATACCGGTCTTGTCGACCTTGAAATCGATCTTACCGCCCTTGACCTCTTTGACCGCGTTGCCGATTTCCATCGTGACGGTACCCGTCTTGGGGTTCGGCATCAGGCCGCGGGGGCCGAGAATCTTTCCGAGGGCGCCGATCTTGGGCATCACGGAAGGGGTACAGACGATCACGTCCACGTCGGTCCAGCCGCCCTTGATCTTTTCCACATACTCGTCGAGTCCGACATAGTCGGCACCGGCGGCTTTCGCTTCCTCCTCCTTGTCGGGCGTGCAGAGTGCGAGCACCCTGACCACCTTACCCGTTCCGTGGGGGAGCGTGACAACGCCACGAATCATCTGGTTCGCCTTGCGCGGATCTACGCCGAGGTTGGCGGACAGCTCGACAGTGGCGTCGAACTTGGTGTAGGTGAGGTCTTTAAGCATTTCGCACGCCTCAGCAAGCGGATAAAGTTTCGCGTGGTCGTACTTGGCCTCGACAACTTTCTGATTTTTCGTTAATTTACTCATTTCGGGTGCGATTTATTAAAGATCCTTGGGGAATTCACCGCTCACGGTAATACCCATACTGCGGGCCGTACCCGCCACCATACGCATCGCGGACGCGATGGTAAAGCAGTTCAGGTCCGACATCTTTCCTTCGGCGATGGCCTTCACCTGATCCCAGGTCACGGAGGCAACCTTCTTGCGGTTGGGCTCTCCGGACGCGGTCTGGATCTTTGCGGCTTCCTTGAGGGAAACGGCCACGGGGGGCTGCTTCACGACAAAGGTGAAAGACTTGTCCGAATAAACGGTAATCACCACGGGGAGGGTCTTGCCCGCCAGTTGCTGCGTCTGGGCGTTGAACGCCTTGCAGAAATCCATGATGTTCAAGCCTTTGGAACCGAGGGCCGGTCCTACCGGAGGTGCAGGATTGGCAGCTCCGCCTTTGATTTGGAGCTTGATGAATCCGGTAACTTCTTTTGCCATAATAGGATTTTATTCTTTTGTTACTTGGTTGAAGCTGAGTTCCAGTTGTGTCTTCCGACCGAAGATCACGACAATCACCTTGATCTTGCTTCTGTCTTCCAGAATCTCATCGACAGTGCCGCTGAAGCCGTTGAAAGGTCCGTCGGTAATTTTGACCGACTCGCCTACGCGGTAATCCACCACGGTCTGCGCGGCGTTCTCGGCGTTTTCGTCCTGGGTTCCGAGCATACGCGCGGCCTCTTCGTCGGTCATCGGGGCGGGAATCCTCTCCACGAGGTTTCCTGCGCCGGTCCTCTTTTCGGTCAGGAAGCCCGACATGCCGGGAACGTTGTTCCGGATGATGTTCTCAAGCAGGGGAGAGAGTTCCGCCTGGATGAGGACATAGCCGGAAATGAGGACACGGTCCACGACCGTCCTCTTGTTTCCCTTGGTGACGATTTCTTTCTTGACCGGAACGAGCACTTGCCCGACCTGTTCGCTGAGACCGCTTCTCTCGATTTCTTTTTTAAGATATTCTGCAGCCTTCTTCTCCTTTCCGCCCGCCGTGCGCAGAACATACCATTTCATTTCGCCCATTGGAGTCTGTCGATAAAGTTACAGTGTGTAGATCGCAGTCATCAGGTGCTGGAAGGCGAAATCCACGACGAAGAGCACGGCAGCGAGCACGATCGTAGCCACCAGTACCTGGACCGCACTTTCCTGCAGCTTCGGCCAGCTGGGCCACGTGGTCTTCTGCGTGAGCTCCACGTAGGACTCCTTCAAATAATTGACAAACTTTCTCATCTTCACTTTTAATGGATGCCGCGGGTTTGGAAGCGGAAGATGCGGCATCGGTTAAAACTTTATCAAGTCGTAACCCTTGATATTGGCAGGGGAAGCAGGATTCGAACCCACATCGACGGTTTTGGAGACCGCTGAACTACCCTTGTTCTATTCCCCTGAATGCGGGCCCCCGGTTACCCGGGCGCCCGCAGCGGAATTCAGTTTCTCTTAGTCGAGAATCTTGATCACCTGGCCGGCGCCGACGGTACGGCCGCCTTCGCGGATAGCGAAGCGCAGACCCTCGTTCAGAGCCACGGGAGTGATGAGGTTCACATCGATCTCCACGTTGTCGCCGGGCATAACCATTTCAACTCCCTCGGGCAGCTTGATCTCACCGGTAACGTCGAGCGTACGGATGAAGAACTGCGGACGATAGTTGTTGTGGAACGGCGTGTGACGGCCACCCTCTTCCTTCTTCAGAACGTAGATCTGTCCGAGGAAGTGCTTGTGAGGAGTGATGGAGCCGGGCTTGGCGATAACCTCGCCGCGCTTGACTTCCTTCTTGTCGATACCGCGGAGGAGCAGACCTACGTTGTCGCCTGCTTCGCCCTGGTCGAGCAGCTTGCGGAACATCTCGACGCCGGTGACGACGGTGCTCTTCGGCTTGTCGTTGAAACCAACGATTTCAGCGGGATCGTTCACGTGGATGGTACCGGTCTCGATACGTCCGGTGACGACGGTTCCACGGCCGGTGATGGTGAAGACGTCCTCGATAGGCATCAGGAACGGCTTCTCGTTCTCACGGACAGGGATGGGGATGTACTCGTCGACAGCCGCCATGAGTTCGAGAACTTTCTCTTCCCACTGGGGCTCTCCGTTGAGGGCGCCGAGGGCGGAGCCGCGGATAACGGGGGCGTTGTCACCGTCGAAGTCGTACTTGCTGAGGAGCTCGCGAACCTCCATTTCAACGAGGTCGAGCATTTCCTCATCGTCCACGAGGTCAACCTTGTTCAGGAAGACGACGATCTTCGGAACGTTCACCTGCTTGGCAAGCAGAACGTGCTCGTTGGTCTGGGGCATCGGACCGTCGGTGGCGGCAACCACGAGGATTGCACCGTCCATCTGGGCGGCACCGGTAACCATGTTCTTCACATAGTCAGCGTGACCCGGGCAGTCCACGTGCGCATAGTGGCGGTTCTCGGTCTGGTACTCTACGTGAGCGGTGTTGATGGTGATACCGCGCTCCTTCTCTTCGGGAGCGTTGTCGATCTGGTCGAAAGACTTGATTTCGCTCAGACCTTTCTTTGCCAGCACCTGGGTGATAGCAGCGGTAAGAGTGGTCTTACCGTGGTCAACGTGGCCAATCGTGCCAATGTTGACATGGGGTTTGTCCCTTTTGAATACTTCTTTTGCCATAATATTATGTATAAAGTTGTTATCAACAAAAAAGAGCCGATGATGGGATTTGAACTCATGACCTCATCCTTACCAAGGATGCGCTCTACCCCTGAGCTACATCGGCTTTTTAATGTGGAGCGGGGTAGGAGAATCGAACTCCCATTTCCAGCTTGGAAGGCTGGCATAATAGCCATTATACGAACCCCGCAAGATGGCGGAAGCCGCGATTCTCTTCCGCTTGGTGGGTGAGGATGGATTCGAACCACCGTAGGCATCGCCAGCAGATTTACAGTCTGCCCCATTTGACCGCTCTGGTACTCACCCGGATATCGCTTTCGTTGAGCCGATAGAGGGAGTCGAACCCACGACCTCGAGATTACAAATCACGCGCTCTGGCCGGCTGAGCTATATCGGCAAAACTTCTGTATTTCAAAGACCCTTTCTGCAAAGGGACTGCAAAGGTAGATATATTTTTCAAAAATCCAAAACATATTTGATAAAAAATTGCTACCTTCGGCCACTCAAAACGAATTGTACGACAATGGCTGAAACGCGTAAACCCCTGCTCAGTGACTCTCCGGCGATGCGCTGGACCGCTCTGTCCCTGCTTGCCGCGGCGAACATCGCCGCCTACATCTTTATGGATATCCTTTCTCCGCTCCAGGAGATGCTGCAGACGCAGCGGGGCTGGGATCCGGTGGCCTACGGGCACTATGCCGGCTCCGAGACCTTCCTCAATGTCTTCGTCTTCTTCCTGATCTTCGCGGGCATCATCCTCGACAAGATGGGGGTGCGCTTCACGGCCGTCCTTTCCGGCGCCGTGATGCTCGCGGGCGCGGTGGTCAAATACTATGCGGTCAGCGAGGGCTTTGCCGGCAGCGGCGCGCAGGCCTGGTTCGACGCGCACCTGAACCTGCCCGAAGCCTGGTGGAACGTCACTCCTTTTTATAAAGGTATGCCCGGTTCGGCGAAACTCGCCTCGATGGGCTTTATGATTTTCGGCTGCGGCTGCGAGATGGCGGGCATCACGGTGTCCCGCGGTATCGTCAAGTGGTTCCAGGGCAAGGAAATGGCGCTCGCGATGGGCGTGGAGATGGCCGTCGCCCGCATCGGCGTGGCGGTGGTGATGCTCGGCTCGCCGGTCATCGCGTCGATGGCGCCCGCCAGCGTCTCCCGTCCGGTGGCCTTCGGCGTCGTGCTGCTCTGCATCGCGCTGATCCTGTTCATTGTCTACGGCTTTCTGGACAAGCGTCTGGACGCACAGGGCGTCGCGGAGGAAAAGGACGACCCGTTCAAGGTCAGCGATATCGGCAAAATCCTGTCGCTCAAGATGTTCTGGATTGTCGCACTGCTCTGCGTGCTCTATTACAGCGCGATTTTCCCCTTCCAGAAGTACGCCATCAATATGCTCCAGTGCAACCTGGGCTATACCGCCGAGCAGGCGGGCCGCGTGTTTTTCGTGTTCCCGCTGGGAGCCGCGGCCATTACGCCTTTCCTGGGCAATTTCCTCGACCGCAAGGGCAAGGGCGCGACGATGCTGATGCTCGGCGCACTGCTGATGATTCTCTGTCACCTGACCTTCGCGCTCGTCGTTCCGGCGACGCAGTCCGTCGTCATCACCTACCTGGCCATCATCCTGCTGGGCATTTCCTTCTCGCTGGTGCCGGCGGCGCTCTGGCCGAGCGTCCCGAAGCTCATCGACAACAAACTGCTCGGATCGGCGTATGCGCTGATTTTCTGGATCCAGAACATCGGACTGTATGCCTTCCCGATGATCATCGGCAGCGTGCTCAGCGCGACGAACCCCGGCATTACCGACCCCCTGCAGTACGATTATACCGTGCCGATGCTCGTTTTCGCCTCGCTGGGCGGCGTGGCGCTCCTGCTCGGCTTTGTCCTGAAAATCGAGGACCGGCGCAAAGGTTTCGGCCTTGAATTGCCGAATATCCGGGAAGATTCCGTATCTTCGCAGGATTGATGTACAAATACCTCGACAAGATTGATTCCCCGGAAGATTTCCGGTCATTGCGTATAGACGAACTCCGCACCCTCTGTGCGGAGGTCCGTGACTATATGGTGAAGTGCTGCGCGCAGAGCCCGGGCCACCTGGGTTCGAGCCTGGGTGCGGTGGAACTCATTGTCGGGTATCATTACGTCTTCCACACGCCGGAGGACAAGATCGTCTTCGACGTGGGACACCAGGCCTATGCCCATAAAATCCTGACCGGCCGGCGGGAGGCGTTCCGCCGTCTGCGTGCCCAGGACGGTCCCAGCGGCTTCCCGAAGATGTCCGAGAGTCCCTACGACGCTTTCGGCGCGGGCCATTCGTCCACGTCCGTCTCGGCGGCGCTCGGGCTGGCGGAAGCGGCGCGCATGCAGGGGCTGGGCTACAAGGTGGCGGCCCTGATCGGCGACGGCGCCCTGACCGGCGGACTCGCTTTCGAGGGCCTGAACAATGCCGGCGAGAGCAACGCCGACATCCTGATTCTCCTGAACGACAACAACCAGAGCATCGACGCGCCCCGCGGGGCCCTGCACAACTATCTGCTGCATCTGACCACCAGCCGGGGCTACAACCGCATCAAGAACAATGTCTGGAAAGCGCTCGGCGAGGGCCGCGTGCGCCGCGGTCTCCAGCGCAGCGTGCGCGCCATCAAATCCTGGTTCGTCAAGCGCAGCGGCGGCGATTTCTTCGAGTCCCTGGGGCTGCGCTACTTCGGGCCGGTGGACGGCAACGACATCGACCAGGTCGTCCGCGCCCTGCGCCGCCTCCGGCGGATGAAGGGACCGCGCCTGCTGCACTGCATTACCGTCAAGGGCAAGGGCTATGCGCCCGCCGAGGCGGATCCCGTCGTCTGGCACGCTCCTGGCAAGTTCAATCCGGACACCGGCGATCGCATCGTCTCCAACTACCCCGCGGACCGCTACCAGGATGTCTTCGGCGAGGTGCTCTGCCAGCTTTGCGAGGCGGACCCGCGCGTCGTCGGCGTAACGCCCGCAATGGCCAGCGGCTGCGGGATGACCGCGCTGGAACGGCGCCATCCGGAGCGTTTCTTCGACGTGGGCATCGAGGAAGAACACGCCGTGACCTTCTCCGCGGGCCTTGCCGCCGGGGGAATGCGGCCGTTCTGCAATATCTATTCGGCCTTCTCGCAGCGCGCCTACGACCAGATCATCCACGACGTGGCCCTGCAGAACCTGCCGGTCGTGCTCTGTTTCGACCGGGCCGGCCTCGTGGGCGAAGACGGCGCCACCCACCACGGTATTTTTGACCTGGCGGCCTATCGCAGCATCCCGGGCGCCGTGGTCAGTGCGCCGCGCAATGAACGGGAACTGAAGGGGCTTATGTACGCCGCGCTGCGCTATCCCGGCGGCCCTTATATAATAAGGTATCCGCGCGGGACGGGCGAAGGCGTGGAATGGAAGACGGCGCCGGCCCCGGATATCTCCGTCGGCCGCGGCGAAATGCTGCTCGACGGCAGCGAGGTTATGGTGCTCGCGCTGGGACCGGCGGTCAATCGCGCCGTAGAGGCGGCTGCCGCCTTCGACGGGCGCGTAGGCGTATGCGACCTGCGTTTCCTCAAACCGCTGGATACCGCGCTGCTCGACGGCATCCTCCCGCGCTGCCGGGAGATTGTGACCGTCGAGGACGGCTGCCTTTCCGGCGGTCTCTACGGGGCCGTTTGCGAATATGCGCAGACAAAGGGCGCGGCCGTGCGCATCCACGGTGTCGGCATCCCCGACCGCTTCATCCCGCACGGCCGTCAGGCCGACCAGCGCGCCGCCTGCGGCCTCTCCACCGAAAAAATATCGGATTTGTTGAATAATATTTTGAAATAATGGAATATAGTGAACAAGAACTGATCAGAAGGGAATCCCTTGCGAAACTGCGCGAACTGGGCATCGAGCCCTATCCCGCAGCCCAATACCCGGTCAACGCCGAAGCCGCACAGATTGCGGCGCAGTACAATCCCGAACAGGGCAACTTCGCCGACGTCTGCCTGGCGGGCCGCCTGATGAGCCGCCGCATCATGGGCGCCGCCTCCTTCGGCGAACTGCAGGACGCCTCCGGCCGCATACAGATTTACGTCAAACGCGACGAAATCTGCCCCGGCGAGGACAAGACGATGTACAACACCGTCTGGAAGAAACTCCTCGACATCGGCGACATCATCGGCGTCAAGGGCTTCGCCTTCATCACCCAGACCGGCCAGCTCTCCATTCACGTGCGGGAACTGACGGTGCTGAGCAAGTCGCTGCGGGTGCTGCCCATCGTCAAGGAACTCGACGGACAGGTCTTCGACGCCTTCACGGATCCGGAACTGCGCTACCGTCAGCGCTACGTGGACCTCATCGTGAACCCACAGGTGCGCGATACCTTCGTCAAGCGCGCGAAAATCGTCGCGACGATGCGCGAGTACTTCAACGCGGCCGGCTGCCTGGAGGTGGAGACCCCCATCCTGCAGAGCATCCCCGGCGGCGCTACGGCACGCCCCTTCATCACGCACCACAACGCCCTCGACATCCCGCTTTACCTGCGGATTGCCAATGAGTTATACCTCAAGCGCCTGATTGTGGGCGGCTACAACGGCGTGTATGAATTCGCCAAGGATTTCCGCAACGAGGGTATGGACAAGACCCACAACCCGGAGTTCACCTGTATGGAAATCTATGTCGCCTACAAGGACTACAACTGGATGATGGATTTCGTGGAGAAGATGCTCGCGAAGGTGGCGACGGCGGTGAACGGGACGACGGTCGTGGACATCGCCGGGAACCAGGTGGACTTTGGCGGAAGCTACCGCCGGCTGCCCATCCTCGAAGCAATCAGGGAGTATGCCGGCGTCGACGTGAAGGGCATGGACGAAGCGGCCCTGCGCGATACCTGCAAAAAGCTGAAGGTGGAAATCGAGCCGTCGATGGGCAAAGGCAAGCTGATTGACGCGATTTTCGGCGCCTATTGCGAGGAAAAACTCATCCAGCCGACCTTCATCACCGACTATCCCGTCGAGATGTCCCCGCTGACCAAGCGCCACCGCGAGGACCCGACGCTGACCGAGCGCTTCGAACTCTTTGTCTGCGGCAAGGAGCTCGCGAACGCCTACAGCGAGCTGAACGACCCGATCGACCAGTTGGAGCGTTTCCAGGAGCAGGCCGCGCTCAAGAGCAAGGGCGACGACGAGGCGATGTTCATCGACTATGACTTCGTCCGTGCGCTCGAATACGGTATGCCGCCCACTTCGGGGCTGGGGATGGGCATCGACCGTCTGACGATGTTCATGACCGGCCAGACCGCCATCCAGGACGTGCTCTTCTTCCCGCAGATGCGGCCGGAGAAGCCGCTCCGCAAGGAGTGCCCGAAGGAATGAGGCCGGCCGTGCGGGGACTCCTGGCGTTTCTCGCCGCGCTGCTGCTCTGCGCTCCGGGGGCGGAGGGCCGGCAGGCGCGCCTTTTCGCCACCCCCGCCGAAGTACGGCAATACCGCGCCGAAGGGCAGGACGCCCTCAGCCACGAACTTTTCGAAGCCATCCGTCTCCGGGTGAACGCGCGCAATGGCTGCCCGGGGATAGACGATGCTTCCGCCACGACGCAGTGGTGGCACCACGTTTCCGAATACCTGACCGATGCGGCGCTCGTGCACGCCCTCGCCCCTACGCGGCAGGGTGACGAGTGGCTGCGCGCCAATGTGCTGGACCTGGTCCGGAGGCCCGTTGCCGACTGGGCGGGGCCGCCCTTCCGCCGGTACCGCGGCGGGGTGATGACCGGGGGCCTGGAAACGGCCCACCTGAGCTGGAGCGTAGCCCTCTGCCTGGATATGGCGGGCGACCTGTTCACTCCCGCCCAGACGGTGGAAATCCGCTCGGCCCTGCGGGAAAAGGGCCTGCAGCCCTGTCGCCGCTATCTGGAGAGCAACCGGCCCTATCACAACTGGAACTGTGTACTTTACGCCGGCTTTACGGTGGCCGCCGCCGTCCTTGGGGACAAGGAGGCGCTGGATTATGCCGCGGCCTGGTTTCCGGTGGCCCTGGACCATTTCCAGGAAGACGGGAGTTACGGCGAGACGCTGCAGTATGCCGGCTATGCGGCGTATGCCCTGATGCTTGCGCACGAGACCCTGCTTCGCGCCGGCGTTGCGCTGAACGGGGGACCGGACCCCTATGCCCGCCTGGTGGACTGGGCGGCCTATGCCTATGTGACCCGCCGGCCGGTTTTCGGCTGGCCCATCGCGGCGGAGATGCCCCGCAGCGTCAATTTCGGGGACTGTGCGGCGGTGTTCCGCCCGTCCGGGGACTTTTTGCTGTATGTCGCCGGCAGGGGCGGGCAGTGCCTGCCGCGCCAGGCGGGCATTGCCGCCTGGCTCTTCGACCGGACCTACCGTCCGGTCGGCGCCCCCGCCGTCCACGATATGGCCAGTTTCGGCTTTATCAATGATTTCGGCTTCCTGTCCGTGCTGCTCGCCCCCCTCGCCGCGGCCCCTCTTTCGCCCTCCGAAGCGGGGTATGCGCCCGTCCGCGCCTTTTCTTCCGGCGACGCCTTTGCCCGGGACGCCTGGGACGGCAAGACCGTCCTGGCCCTGCGTATGCCCCCGGAACTCCTGCACGCGACGGGACATCTGCACCACGATTTCAACAGTCTACAACTGTATTTTAACGGGGAAAGGATGCTCGCCGATGCGGGCCACAGCTGCTACCGCAACCTCACCCGTACATTGGACGTAGCCACGTCCAGCCACAATAGCTGTACCTTCGAGACCGCCGACGGCCGCCGTCTCGAGCAGAAAGGTGTAGGCCGCCGTTACCGCCGGGAACTCGGCCCCAAATGGGAGCCGGAAGGGCTGTACCGCTTCGGCGGCGAGCGGCTGATGTGTGAAAGAAAAGGGGAAGTTTCCGTGCTTGCCTCGGATGCTGCGGAACTCTACGGTGCGCCCCTTCGGGCGTTCCGGCGCGCGGCCGTCCTCTGCGGCGCGTCCGTGGTGTTCGTCGTGGACCAGATCCGGGCCGACGAGCCCCTCACCGTCCGCTGGAACTGGCTGTTGGACAACCGGGACGGCGCCCTTTCCTATCAGTACGACCAGCCCGGGCTCATCCGGGCCGTGCGCCCCGGGGCCGCGATGAAGATGCAGCGTTTCGGGACGCCGGGCCGCCTGACCGGTCCCACCTGGGCCCTGATGCACGATGCCTATCACTCCCTGCCGGGTCAGTTTTGCGAAGGCCGGCCCGGGAGCGGGATTTCCTTTGCCCTAATCGAGACGGAAGCCGCGGCGGAAAGCCGCTCGGTCCACATCATTGCGCTGGATACGCCCGGCGATATCGACGCCTGGACGCTCCGGGGCGGGGACGGGATTTTTACGGCCGAAAAAGGCGCCCTCCGCTGGACGCTGGAATGTTTGCCGGACGGCGCCCTTCGGGTGAGCGGCCCGGACCAGTCTTTTGAATTTCGGAAATAACGATGGAAGAACGGATCAGCTCTGCACAGAACCCCAAGGTCAAGCGGCTGCTCGCCCTGCAGGAGAAGTCTTCCCTGCGGCGGGAGACGGGGCTGTTTGTCGTGGAGGGGCGGCGCGAGATCGAGCGCTGCGTGGCCTCCGGCTTCACCGTCGATACGCTTTTCGTCTGCCCGGAGATTGCCGGCGACTTTGCTGCCGCCGGCAAAGTCTTTGAACTGAGCCGGGGAGTGTACGAGAAGGTGGCGTACCGCGGGGGGACCGAAGGGGTGATGGCCGAGGTAAAGGCCCGCCATCTGTCTTTGGAAAACTTGCAACTTCCTGAAAATCCGCTGGTTGTGGTAATGGAAAGCGTCGAGAAACCCGGGAACCTCGGTGCAGTCCTGCGCACCGCCGATGCTGCCGGCGCCGACGCCGTCCTCGTCTGCGATCCGCTCACCGATCTCTACAACCCCAACCTCATCCGCGCCAGCCTGGGCGCCGTGTTCAGCCTCCCCGTCGTCTGCTGCACCACGCCGCAGGCCATCGCCTTCCTTAAGGAAAGGGGGATCCGCATCCTGACCGCGCAGCTCCAGGACAGCAAACCCTATTACGGTACGGAGATGACCGCCGGTACCGCCCTGGTGATGGGCAGCGAGGCCCTCGGTCTCGGCGACGCGTGGCGCAAGGCCGCCGACGCCCACATCCTCATCCCGATGAACGGCATCGTGGACTCTCTCAATGTTTCCGTCAGCGCCGCCATCCTCCTCTACGAAGCTGTCCGCCAGCGAAACATAAATATGCTTTTGTAACGAAAAATGCTTATCTTCGCTGAATCTGTCATAGAAGTACAGAATGGAAGTGATGAGACGCATGAGAACTTTAATCAGGGCCGCGGCGGCGATGCTGCTTCCGGCGGCGTGTACGGTCGAAAATGCTGGTCCACAGGTGACGGTCATTGAAGCGAATATCCCGCAGGAAGGGCGTACCGCCTTCGGGGACAAGACCGGCAACATCATCAACCTGTATTGGCAGCCCGGCGACGCCATTGCGGTCAACGGCTATGCCTCCGATCCGCTGGAGAGCGGCTATGTCCCTTCGACGGGCGCGCGTTTCACCTTCACGGGCGCGCTGCTCAATACGCCGTATTATGCGGTGAGCCCCGCATCGGCGCTGGTGACCTATTCCTCCGGTTCGGCGGTGGTGACGCTTCCCCCGGCACAGCGTTATGTAGAGGGGAGTTACGACCCGGCTGCCGGCTTGATGCTGGCGGCGGGGAGCAACGGCGCGCTGACCTTTTCCCCTTCCTTCGCAATGATGCGGCTGACGGTCGAGGCGGGTACGCATAACACGCACGCCATCCGTCGCATAAAGTTGACCGCGCGGGGTGGCGAGCAGATGGCGGGTGCCTTCACGACGAATTTCATCGCGCTGACGGACCGTGCCGGCGGAGCGTCTGCAGTGGTCGTGGAAAGTACGGACGGCATTCCGCTCGGCGCGGAAGTGGTGCTTTCCTTTGCGCCGAAGACCTATGTGCAGGGCCTTTCCGTCGAGATCGTGGACGAGGCGGGGCATTATATGGTCAAGAACTCTGCGGCTTCCTTCCCGGCGGAAGCGGGGCATGTTTACAATACCTCGCTGACCTTTGTGCCTACGGGGACCTATATCGACGGCGGCGCTTCGGGTGTGGACAATTCCACCTCGGAACTCAATACCTGGGAGGAGATGAACGCCTGGGGCCATACGGAAAATTCCCATGCAAGCGCCTACGGCCGTTCCAACATCACGATGATCGGCGGCACTTACGTGCAAGTCCCCGAAGAGCAGCTGGGCCTGATTTCCGGCAATACCGGCGCGGTGTATCCGCGTTTCATCAAGACGTCGCGCGGGGACTGGTTGATGTTCTACCATTACGGCAACTCGACGACCTGGGCGGGCAATTACTGCTCATACCTGCGCAGTCCCAACCTGGTGAACTGGACCTTCGAACAGAAACTCTTCAAAATCAAGAACAACCAGACGAGCGACTACTACGACAGCGAGGAACTGCCGAAGACCTTTGCCCGCTACTACGCCGGTGCGGACCTGTGTACCCTGCCCGACGGGCGCATCCTGGCGGTGGCCGCCACGCGTCCCGGGAGCAAATACAAACTGCGTCCCCTGGACAGCGGTCTCGCCATCCGTTACTCCTCGGACGGCGGCCAGACCTGGACGGACGACCAGCTGGTGCTGATGGGGACCTGCTGGGAGCCGTTCCCGCTGGTGCTGCCGTCGGGCCGCATCCAGATATACTACACGGACGCCCGGCCTTACTATCCCGCTGGAAATACCACCTGGCACGGCACCGAAGTGATGGGCTCCGGGGTTTCCTACATCTATTCAGACGACAACGGCGCCTCCTGGGTATCCACGGACGGAAACGGCAATCACCTGGTGGCCTATCATCAGTTGCGTACCACCTCCGACGTGGACGGGACGAATCTCTATTCGGACCAGATGCCCACGGTCCTGGTGCTGAATGCCGGCGCGGGCCTGGCGGGGGCGGGGGAGTCGCTGAAAAAGTCTTTGGGTTCCGGCTTCCGGATCTGTACGGCCTATTCCGGCCCGGATATGGACTGGGGCGTCCTGGATACCGAAGGGGATTTCCCGGCGGACCGGGACAACAACTTCACGAAAGGCGCCGCGCCCTATCTGCTGCAGTTCCCTTCCGGAGAGACGGTGCTGGCCTATAATGTCGACGTTGAGGGGGCCACGGGACATCAGTTCCGTTATATGATCGGCGACGCCCAGGCCCGCCATTTCTTCGGCTCGCGGCCGATGATGCCTTCCGGGATTACCGGGCTGGACGCGGCGGCTTCCGCCATTGTCGGCCTGGGCTTCTGGGGCAGTACCCGCCTGACCGGCAGCCATACCCTGGTGGCCGGGATCGGCGGCACCGAGGATCCGAAGACCCTGCAGGTGGCGCAGTTCTATCTCAATCACGATATCGCCGCGCCGGTCATTGCCGTGACGCAGGACGGCCGCAACAACGAATGGACGACGCACGAAGCCCTCTTTGCCGGCTCCTCTTCGCCGGACCAGGTGATCCTGCGGGCGGCGCACGACGATACGAAACTCTATCTCCTGCTGGAATCCGTGGGCTCCGCTACGGCTGCGTATGTGGACCTGGCGGTGGGCGGTACGCTCAAGCGGATTTCCGTCAACGCCTCCGGCCTGGTCTCTTCCGCCCTGAGCGGCGTTTCCGCCACGAGCCGTACGGCCAAGACGGCGGACGGGCGCGACGGCTTCCTCTGCGAAGTCTCGGTCCCGCGCTCCGCGCTGGGCGCCCAGACGGCCATTCCCGCGAAGCTCACCCTGGCGGGCAGCGGCTATACGGACAGCTTCCAGCTGGCATCCGACGAAGTGTCGGCCCTGCCCTGCATTGTTTTACAATAACCATTTAAACCCTATACGATTATGTCTCTTAACAAAGTAATGCTTATCGGTAACGTTGGAAAAGATCCTGAAGTACGTTACCTCGAGGGAAACAACCCGAACGGACAGCAGGCCAAGGTGGCCCGCTTCCCCCTGGCGACATCTGAACGCTTCCGTGACCGCAGCGGCGAGACCCGCGAAAACACGGAGTGGCACAACATTTCCTGCTGGCGCAACAACGCCGACGTCGTGGAGCGCTTCGTCAAGAAGGGCACCCAGCTCTATATCGAGGGCCGCATCCGTACCCGCCAGTGGACGGACCAGACGGGCAACAAGCGCTACCAGACCGAAATCGAAGCCGACACCATTCAGCTGCTTGGCCGCCGCGACGAGGCGCCCGGCGCGCAGGGCGGTGCTTATCAGGGTGGCTACCAGGCTCCGGCCCAGCCCCAGGCACCCCGGCCCTATCCGGCCGCACCGGCTCCGACGCCCGCTCCTGCACCGGCCCCCGCGCCTGCGCAGGAAGCCCCCATTGACCTGATGGCCGACGACGGCTCCGACGACCTCCCGTTCTAGGAGAAGATTTTTCGCTTGCATCCTGCGGAATTTTGATTAAATTTGCAGAATATGGCAGGAGAGTGCAAATGGCTGTCCCGGGAACCCGTGGACAGCGCGAAGGTTGACCGTCTGGCGACCGAGGTGGGAATCGACAGGGTTCTCGCCGAGCTTTTGGTGCGCCGCGGGGTGGAAACCTTCGAACAGGCGCGCTCCTTCTTCCGTCCCAGCCTGGACGACCTTCACGACCCGTTCTTGATGAAGGATATGGACCTGGCGGTCGAGCGGCTGCACAAGGCCATCGTTTCCGGCGAAAAAATCCTCGTTTACGGGGATTACGACGTGGACGGGACCACCGCGGTATCGCTGGTCCTGGGCTTCATCCGCCGCTTTACGCAGAAGGTGGACTTCTACATCCCCGACCGTTACGACGAGGGCTACGGCGTCTCCTACAAGGGCATCGACTGGGCGGCCGAAGGCGGCTTCTCCCTGATGATTACCCTGGACTGCGGCATCAAGGCCATCGACAAGGTGGAATATGCGCGCAGCAAGGGCATCGACGTGATTGTCTGCGACCATCACCTGCCGGAAGATTCCCTCCCGGCGGCGGTCGCGGTGCTCGACCCCAAGCGCGAGGACTGCCATTACCCCTTCGACGACCTCTGCGGCTGCGGCGTGGGCTTCAAGCTCGTGCAGGGTTACAGCCAGCGCTACGGCATTCCCTTCGAGGAGCTCCTGCCGTTCTTCGACCTGCTGGTGGTCAGTATCGCCGCGGACCTGGTGACGATGGTGGGGGAAAACCGCGTGCTGGCGCATTACGGCCTGAAGCAGCTCAACGAGAGCCCGCGCGAAGGCCTGAAGGCGCTGATCGGGCTGTCGAACCTTGAACAGGGGCACGTCAGCATCGACGATATCGTCTTCAAAATCGGCCCCCGCATCAACGCGGCCGGCCGGATGGAAACCGGGCGCCTGGCGGTGGATTTGCTCAATGCCGCCGACGAGCGGACGGCGATGGCCGTGGGGCAGCAGATCAACGAGAACAACAACGAACGCAAGAATATCGACCGGGAAATTACCCAGGAGGCGCTGGAGATGGTGGAGCAGGGGAGCTGCCTTTCGTCGGGGAACGTCACCATCGTCTACAATCCCAAGTGGAACAAGGGGGTGGTGGGCATCGTGGCCTCCCGCCTCGTGGAGGCCTACTACAAGCCCGCCGTCGTGCTGACCAAGTCCAACGGCTTCGTGACGGGCTCGGCGCGCAGCGTGCAAGGTTTCGACCTGTACCAGTCGATTGACAGCTGCGCGGACCTGCTGGAGAACTTCGGCGGGCACGTGTACGCCGCGGGCCTGACCCTGAAGGAGGAAAACCTGGCGGAGTTCTGTACGCGGATGGACCGCTTCGTGGGCGCGCACCTGAACGAGGAGATGCTGGTTCCCGTGGTGGACGTGGACGCCGTGCTGGATTTCTCCCGCATCACGCCCAAGTTCTTCCGCATCCTCAAGCAGTTCCAGCCCTTCGGCCCGGGGAACGGCAATCCCGTCTTCGTGACCGAGAACGTGTACGACTCCGGAGCGGGACGCAAGGTGGGCGCCGGCGGCCTGCACCTCAAGCTGGACCTGATCCAGGAATCCCAGCCCTACCACCAGATTCCCGCCATCGCCTTCAATATGGCCGACTGCTACGAGTACATCCACGACGGCAATCCCTTCGATATCTGCTACTCCATCGTCGAGAACTACTATCGCGGCAACGCCACCATCCAGCTCCGCGTGCGGGACATCCGCAAGCGCGACTCGGACATCATTTGGAAATAACAAAACACAATTCAAGATATGCTTTTCAACTTACTCCAGGCCGACATCGCAGCGGAACCCGTTGCACAGGAAATGTCGTTTTCGCTGATTGAAATGGCCAAGAAAGGCGGCTGGCTGATGCTGGTGCTCCTTTTGCTTTCCATTCTCGCCCTTTACATCTTCGGCAAGAAATGGTGGATGATCCGCCAGGCCCAGAAGGTGGACAAGAACTTCATGCTGGATATCCGCGATTACCTCAAGGAAGGCAAAGTCGATTCCGCCCGGACCCTCTGCTCCAAGTATGACAATCCCGTGGCGCGGATGGTGGAGGCGGGCGTCGCACGCGTGGGCAAGCCGCTCGGCGATATCCGTACCGCGATCGAGAACGTGGGTAACGTGGAGGTGGCGCGGCTCGAAAAGGGGCTGCCCTACCTGGCCACGATTGCCGGCGGCGCGCCGATGATCGGTTTCCTCGGCACCGTAATCGGTATGGTGCAGGCCTTCTTCAATATGTCGATAGCCGGCAACAATATCGATATCACCCTGCTCTCCAGCGGTATCTACACGGCGATGATCACCACCGTCGGCGGTCTGGTCGTGGGTATTCTCGCCTTCTTCGGCTACAATATCCTCACGTCGAAGATTTCCGACCTGGTGGCGGGGATGGAAAGCGCCACGATTGAATTTATGGACCTTGTCGAGCAACCTCAGTAATGGCACTCAAAAGAACTCTGCGGGCGGACCCGAACATCTCGATGTCGTCGATGACGGACATCGTGTTCCTCCTGCTCATTTTCTTCCTGGTGACCTCCACGCTGGTGAACCCCAACGCCCTGAAACTCCTGCTTCCCAAGAGCACAGGCCAGGTGTCATCCAAGGCCACGGTGAGCGTCTCCATCAAGGACTGGGGCGAGGACCGCTATACCTACCATATCAACGGGGACGAGCAGCCCATCGCCTTCGCCGAGGTGGAAGACAGTCTGGTGGACCTTCTCCAGAACGAGGAAGACCCCACCTTCTCCATTTACGCCGACGAGACCGTTCCTATCAAGGAAATCGTGCAGGTGATGAATATTGCCAAGCGCAACCACTACAAAGTAATCCTGGCGACACAACCCGAGTAGGATGGAAAATTTTCTCAGGGAAAGGAAACGCAACGAGAGCCGCAGCAACCTTCTGGGGGCGGGTCTCGCGGCCCTGGTGCACGTGCTGCTGCTCCTGACGCTGAGTTTCAGCGGGCTCAGTTACATCTACCCGCCGCCGCCGGAATCCACTTTCCTGCTGGATTTCACCGACGAACTGGAGGAACAGCCTGCGCCGCCGCGCATCATCTCCCGGAATATCGAGCCGCGTGCCGAGGAAGTGGACAAGACCAAGCCCGTGGAGCTCGTCAAGCGCAGCAATATTAACGACGCCACTTCCGGCGATGCGTCCAATCCCGCGCCTACGGGCAATGATTTCGGCGATGTCGAAACCCCCGCGCAGCCTGAGGAGACCGTCGAGACCATCGACCCGCGCTCCCTTTTCCCCGGTATGTCCAAGAAGGACAAGAGTGCCGGAGAGCAGACCAAAAAGGAGGCCGACGGCGGGCGCCAGAGCGACGGCAATCCCGACGGCAATGCCCCGGTCGGCAAGATGGAGGGCGTGCCGAACGCCCATCTGGAGGGGCGGACTACCGATGGAGACCTGCCGCGGCCTGTTTATAAGGAGCAGGAGAGCGGCACCGTGGTGGTGACCATCTGGGTGAACCAGTACGGCCAAGTCGAGAAGGCCCAGGCCGGCGCTCCCGGCACCACGACCTCCAGCCCGGCGCTCTGGGCGGCCGCCCGCGCCGCGGCGATGAAGAGCAAATTCAAAATGAAAGCAGATGCCCCTGCCCTGCAGGAAGGCACAATTACCTACATATTTAAATTGAAGTGATGGAAGGGTATTCGAAAGACGGACGCAAACTGCGTCCGAGGCGGCCTGCAGGGCCGCGCAGTGAGGGAAACGACGCGCCGCGCGGCGAGCGGAAGAGCTTCGGCGGGCGCAAAACATACGGCGAACACAAGACGGAAGGGGAGCACAAGCCCTTCGGTGAGCATAAGCCTTTCGGTGAACGGAAGCCTTTCGGCGAGCGCAAGGCCTACGGAAAGCCGGGCGAACGCCCGGCGGGCCGTCCCGGTACCCGGTCTTACGGGAAACCGGCGGGCCGTCCGGGGGCCAAGCCCTTCGGCAAACCCCGCCGCCGGGATGCCGACGAGGGCATCAACCGGATGATTACGCGCCGGCGTGAGGAAGGGGAGGCAAAGACCGCCTTCACCGAGCCCCTCGCTCCCAAGGAGGAAATCCGCCTGAACCGCTACATCGCCAATTCCGGCGTGTGCTCTCGCCGCGAGGCCGACACCCTCATCCAGGCGGGCGTCGTGACGGTGAACGGCGAGGTGGTGACCGAACTCGGCACCAAGGTCAATCCGCTCAAGGACGAGGTCCGCTTCAACGGCGAGCGCCTCAAGGGCGAAGAGAAGGTCTATATCGTGATGAACAAGCCCGCAGGCTATGTCACCACGGCGGGCGACCCGCATGCGGACCGCACCGTTATGGACCTGCTGAAGGGCTGTACGGCGAGGGTTTATCCCGTGGGCCGTCTGGACAAGGCCACGACCGGCGTGCTGATGTTTACCAACGACGGGGAAATGGCCGAGCGCCTGACGCATCCCTCCTACGACAAGAAGAAAATCTACCAGGTGGGCCTGGACCGTCCCCTGAGCCAGGAAGACTACGACGCCATCCTTTCCGGGATTACCCTGACGGACGGCCCTATCGCCGCGGATGAACTGGAATTCATCGACGAGGGCGACCACCGCAAGCTCGGTATCGAGATCCATTCGGGCAAGAACCGCATCGTGCGCCGGATTTTCGAATCGCTGGGCTATACGGTGAAGACCCTGGACCGCGTGTATTTCGCCGGGCTGACGAAGCGCGGGCTCAAGAAAGGCGAATGGCGCTATCTCAGCGAGGGCGAGGTCAACATCCTTAAAATGGGGGCCTACAGCTGATGCACCGTTCCGGCTTCGTCAATATCATCGGCAACCCGAATGTCGGGAAGTCCACGCTGATGAACGCGATGGTGGGGGAGAAGCTCTCCATCGTCACCGCCAAGGCGCAGACCACCCGGCACCGGATCATGGGCATCGTGAACGGCGAGGATGAAAAGGGCGAATGGCAAATCGTCTTTTCCGACACGCCAGGCATCCTGAAGCCCTCCTACCGCCTGCAGCAGAATATGATGAATTTCGTGCAGGGGGCCATTGGCGACGCCGACCTCATCCTCTATGTGACGGATACCGTCGAGGACCCGGAGAAGAACGGCGAGTATGTGCAGAAACTGCGCGAAATCGCTTGTCCGGTCATCGTCGTCCTCAACAAAATCGACCTCAGCGCGCAGGACAAGGTCGTGACGCTGATGAAGGAGTGGCAGGAGCGGCTGCCCGCCGCGCAGGTTTTCCCCGCATCGGCGCAGGAGAAGTTCAATCTGGAAAGCATCCTCGCCGCGGTGGTGGAGAAACTCCCCGAATGTCCGCCCTGGTTCGACAAGGATGCGTTTACGGACCGGAACCTGCGGTTTTTCGCGTCGGAAATCCTGCGCGAGAAAATCCTGCTCAATTACAAGGAAGAAATTCCCTACTGCTGCGAGGTGGGCATCGAGTCCTTCCGGGAAGGCGCCGAGCGCTATGACATCGACGCGGTGATTTATGTGATGCGCGAGTCCCAGAAGGGGATTCTCATCGGCCGCCGCGGCGAGGCGCTCAAGCGCACCGGAACACAGGCGCGGCTGGATATGGAGGACTTTTTCCAGAAGAAGGTCTTCCTGCGCACCTATGTGAAAGTGGACCCCGACTGGCGCGAAAGCCGCCGGGAACTCCGCAAGTTCGGCTACGAAGATTAGGCTTATGGAAGAATACGACGATATCATTCAGGAAGAACCCATTGAAGAAGGGGCTGAGGAGCAGAGCGGTAAATTCGCCCGGCTGCTGGGCAGCGATTCCCGGAAGTACAAACTCTCCGGGATGTTCAAGGACTGGTTCCTGGATTACTCGTCGTATGTCATCCTCTACCGTGCCGTTCCGCATATCGTGGACGGTCTGAAGCCCGTACAGCGGCGCGTCCTGCACGCGATGTACCGTATGGACGACGGCGCCTACACCAAGGTCGCGAACATTGTGGGCCAGGCGATGCAGTACCACCCCCACGGCGATGCGTCCATTCTCGGCGCGCTCGTGCAACTGGGGCAGAAGGGCTACTGCATCGACTGCCAGGGAAACTGGGGCAATATCCTTACCGGCGATTCCAACGCGGCGCCCCGATACATCGAGGCGCGCCTGAGCAAATTCGCGAAGGAAGTCATCTTCGATCCGGAAATCACCCACTGGATGAACTCCTACGACGGCCGCAACAAGGAGCCCGTCGAGTTGCCCGTGCGCTTCCCGCTGCTGCTGGCGCAGGGTACGGACGGCATCGCCGTGGGTATGGCTTCGAAGATCCTGCCCCACAATTTCAATGAGCTCATCGACGCGTCGGTGGCGATTCTCGAAGGTAAGCCCTACGAACTGTATCCCGATTTCCCGACGGGCGGTTTTGCCGACTGCTCGAAATATATGGAAGGCCGGCGCGGCGGCAGCGTGAAGGTGCGCGCGAAGATCGAGAAGATCGACAAGAGCACCATTTCCATTACGGAACTGCCGTACGGCAAGACCACGCATATGATCATCGATTCCATCCTGAAGGCCCGGGACAAGGGCAAGATCAAGATCAAGAAAATCGATGATATGACCACCGACAAGGTGGAAATCCTGATTCACCTGCCCGGAGACGTGTCGCCGGATAAGACCATCGACGCGCTCTACGCCTTTACGGACTGCGAATACAACCTTGCGCCCAATGCCTGCGTCATCGTGGACAGCAAGCCGCAGTTCCTCAGCGTGAACGATATCCTGGAGTACTCCACGAACCATACCCGCGAACTGCTCCGGCAGCAGCTGGACCTGAAACTCTCCAAACTGGAGAACGACTGGCACTACTCGTCGCTGGAGAAGATTTTCTTCGAGAACCGCATCTACAAGGTGCTCGAGCACGATCATCCGGACTGGGAGACGCAGATTGGCGAGGTGTTCGAGCGGATGCTGGCCTTCCAGGACAGCCTCCGGCGCGAAATCATCATGGAGGACATCGAGCGTCTGGTGGAGAAGCCGGTCCGCAAGATTTCCAAGTTCGACGTCAAGGCGATGGACGAGCATATCCGCGCCCTGGACGAGCAGATGGACGCCGTCATGGAGAACCTGGCGCACATCAACCGCTATACGATCGACTGGTTCAAGGCCCTGAAGAAGAAATACGGCAAGGACTTCCCGCGCCGCACCACCCTGACGGGCTTCGAGAGCATCGCCGCTACCCGCGTGGTGAACAACAACGCCAAGCTGCAGGCAAATCTCGCCGAGGGCTTCGTGGGCATCGGGCTCAAGCGCGACGACGGCGGCGAATACATCTGCGACTGTTCCGACCTTTCGGAAATCATCGTCATCGGCCGCGACGGGCACTACCGCATCGCAAAGGTCAGCGACAAGGCCTTCTACGGCAAGGACCTGCTCTATGTCGGCGTGTTCAACCGCGGCGATGCGCGCACGGTCTACAATGCCATTTACCGCGACGGCAAGACCTCGCTCTATTACGCCAAGCGTTTTGCTCTGACCTCCGTCACCCGTGACCGGGATTACGACCTCACCGCCGGCACGCCCGATTCGCGCGTCGAGTGGCTGAGCGTGAACCACAACGGCGAGGCGGAGACGGTGCGGGTGCAACTCCGGCCCCGGCCGAAGCTCAAAAAGACGAATTTCGATTTCGATTTCTCGACCCTGGCCATCAAGGGAAAAGGGGTCCGGGGCAATCTGGTGACCAAGAATGTCGTCAGCAAGATTACCCTCCGCGCGCAGGGCGTTTCCACCATCGCCGGCAAGGATATCTGGTACGACGCCGACATCCAGAAACTCAACGAGGACGGCCGCGGGCAGTATCTCGGCCAGTTCTCTTCCGACGACAAGGTCCTGGCGATTTTCAAGAACGGTACCTTCTATACCACTTCCTTCGACCTGGTGAACAAGTACCAGGGCGACGTGCTGCGCATCGAGAAGTTCGACCCGAACAAGACCTTTACCGCCCTCTACTGGGATGCCGCCGCCAAGGCTTTCTATGTGAAGCGCTTCTCCTTTGTCGTGAGCGACAATACGCCGCTCTCTTTCATTGCCGACGGGGCGAAGTCCTTCCTCGCCGGCCTGAGCGACGACCTGCATCCCCGCTACGAGGTCATCTGGAAAATTTCCGACAAGCCCGCCGATATCGTGGAGGCGGAGGAGTGGATTGCCAAGAAGGGCATCGGCGCCAAGGGCAAGAAGTGCGTGGACCGGGGCGAGGTCAAGCTCGTCCGCTTCATCGAGCCGCTGGTGCGGCCGGAGGACGAGGAGCCGGAGCCTGCCGTCGAAGAGGGCGTCGATATCCTCTCCGGCATCGGGGACAACCACCCCGAAAACATCGCCGGCCTCCCGGATGCCGAAGGCCTGGAATCCGACGGCCAACTGACCCTGTTCTAGCCCTTTCCCTTCGCGGCTACGGCAATGTATTGTCCTTAAAAGGACGAGAAGACGTGGGAGAAATTCAAGTTGTCTCCGGCGTAAGTGTACCAGTACCAGAAAAAGAAGGACTGAAGGAGACCGGCCTTGAAAAGTGCATTGTTCGCGTCTTTACAACTTGAATTGACTCCCGTGGACATAATGACATAGGCACCGGTGAAATTGCCGAAGTAATCCCCGGCCGGATTGCCGTTCTCGAAGGTGGGGTCCGCCGGAATCCAGCCGTAGGCGGGGATATAGAATTCAGCCCGGACGTGATAGGCGCTTTCCCGGGGAGAAATCATAACAATGTGCCTGGCTGGGATTCCCTTTGCCCTTAGCAGGGAAATGAAAACAGAGCAGAAGTTGCCGCAATCTCCCTTTTTGGTCTTCATCAGTTCTGCAATCGTGTGCAAACCGGTATTCATATTTCCGTATCTGATGTTCCGCGCCGTCCACTCGTAGCAGTGTCTCGCATAATCGATCAACTGGCCGGATGTCTCTGACCAGAGTTGGCCCGCCACGGAAACGATTTCGGAATGCTCCGGGTTCACAAGGTCACCGTATTCCTTCCCCAGGTATTTTTTGCAGACCTCCGAGGTCTGGTCATATTCGGGGATATCGGTGATTCTGTCCAGTGCAGCCGTGACTTCATACGCCTTTATATGGAAGGACTCCGAGGCCGCGTATTGTCCGGAGGCGGGAATGGAACTACTATTCAGGTCGGTAATCATATACTGGTTTCCGTTGGCGCAGGATTCAATTTTTCCCGCCCCCGTTTCCAGCGATGAAATTTCTTGATAGGCATTGGTTTGCGGAACGGGAAGAATCGTGTAGATTCTCATAAAGACCGTTCCGTTGTAGTCCACTTTGATGGCATTGGTGATGGTCCCTTCCGCCGCCGTCTTTTTTGTGAAAATATCAGGCCGCTGGATAATCTTCAGTACTTGCTTCCTGCTGCCGGAAGAAAAGGTAAGGAGCCCCGTCCTGTTATCGGGACTGCTATTAGATTCTGTAGAAAGGGTGATTTTGCGGGTACCTGCCTTTCCTGAGGAGGGGGATGCGGAAAGCCACCCGGCATCTGAAGTAATTTCCCAGTTTGCCGGAGCAGACAGGGTGACGGTGGTTTTCCCGCCGGTCCCGTTCAGGATGGCGGCGTCCGAGGAAAGCGCTTCCACCAGGGCGGGCGGGACGACCTTCACCTTGCAGGTGGCTTCTATCTCTCCGGCCCTGGCGGTGATATCCGCTTCTCCTTCGTTAACCCCGGTCACTTTCCCGTTTGCCACCGTGGCGACAAAGGGATCTGACGAATTCCACAGGACGGTTTTGTCAGTGGCGTCCTCGGGGGATATGGTGGCGGACAGCGTCTCGGACTTTCCCAATACCAGTTCGAATTCCGTTTTGTCCAGGAGGATGGAGGTGACGGGAATCTTTGTCGATGGGGAATCCTGTTCCTGTCCGGGTTCTGCCATCTTCCCGCACGCTATCGCCGTCAGGCATACGGAGGACGCCAATAAAGTTCTATAAGTAAACATAATGCAAATGTAATATTTATTTTGCCATTAACGCGTCCTGCGGGTCTATCCCTCCCACTTCGTGGGTCCCGTTCACGAGTCACGGGCGACTACGCCGCCCGAACCCTTCCGGCCCTCCGGCTTAACGCCGCTACAGGGCGTCTCCCGCTCCCGCTTTTCTTCGCCGATTCCCGCTATTTCCCAGAGGCCGGCGGCCAGGGACAGCGGATCGGTCAAAAATGGCACAAATCTTCAGATCCGCTGTCCCCGGGGTACAGCAGATCTCTCAAAATCAGCCAAAAACGTGCTGTCCGCTGTACCTTACCGGTTATCATTGTTGCAAAATGGCGAGCAGGTCCGGCAACCCCTAAATATCATAGCGCTTTTTGGCAGGTTGCCGGACCAGGGGGCCCGCAACCCCGAAGAAATTGCCTCATTTTTGCCAGGTTGCCGGACCTTCGGATTAGCAGCTGGCAACAGGCGGGCGCGGAGCGGGCCGCTCCATCGAGCCCGGCGCAGCGCCCGTCCTGTAACCGCCGAGCCGCGTATTTGCGAGGCGGTGGTGCCGATGCAGCGCGACATTGCTTTCCGCCTCAGGCATACTCTGCTAACGAGTTGGGCAACACTATGATATTTGGTGATTCAGATCATAATGCTTACCTTTGCGGTGAGATGATAAACCGTGATACGGATGGGTAATCGAGTCGCGCAAAAGTCCCCGCCCGCGAGGCCCTCGCTTTAAGAAGTAATTCCGCCACGTAGTCTTGGGGCAAACTTTCAAAATAGACATTATCCCTCGCGGCCGCCTGCGCTCGTGGAAAAGGTCCGCCATTTTTGATTTTTCAGGCTTATAGGAGAAAGCCAGGGCCCCGAGGTCCCTGCCTTTTAAGAATTTCGGCGATTTTGAAGAAACGCAGGGCCCTTTTTGCAAAAATTGATATATTTGCCGCGGAAATTGAAAAGGACCGGACCGCGATGAAATGCCAAAGTCTAAAAACCCTTGTCCTGGCGCTGGGCCTGCTGGCGTCGGCGGGGGTGTGGGCGCAACCCAAAGAAAAGGTCCTGCGGGGCTTTGACGGCGGGATGATGCTGCATGCAGGGTACCTCGGCGGGACGCTGGTCCCGGGCGAGGCGCCGGTGAGCGGATGTCCGTTCGGGCTGGGCGGCGTGGCGCGCCTGCATCTCGGAAAATGCTTCCGCATCGGCGGGGAAGGGTATGTCTCGACGATGAACCTGCGTGGAAACGGCAGTTATCTCCGCTATGGCTGGGGCGGGATTCTCGCGGATGTCTATGGCGTATTCGGCCGTTTCCAGCCCTACGGCGGGGTGACGCTCGGCGGCGGAGCGATGACGGCGGTGCTGATGACGGAGACGCCCTCCGAAGCGTGGGCCCCCATCGACGGGACGCGCTACCGCAAGCAGGGCTTTATGGCCGTGGACCCGTTCGTGGGCTGTGATTTCATTCTGACGAAAGCCATTCACCTGACCCTGAAGGTCGATTGCCTCTGCGGCTTCGGACGGGACTTGCAGATGCCCGTCGGGCCGCGGGTGTACTTCGGCGTGCTTTTTTACCGTTAATACTTGATGCCGGTGAGGAAGAGGGCGTGCCCGGGGACGGACTCGCCGGCGGAGCAGCGGTCGCCGCTCTCCAGCAGTGCGGCCATCGAACCGGCGCTGCGTTTGCCGCGGCCGACCTCGATGAGCGTCCCTACAATCGCGCGGACCATATTGCGCAAGAAGCGGTCGCCGCGGATGCGGAAATAATAATAGCCCTCCTGCCCCGCACCGTCCATGCCAGCGGGATAACCGCCCAGGCGCACGTGGTCCGGTTCGTAAGGATACCAGCAGGCCTCGCGCAGGGTGCAGACGGTGGTCTTGACGTCGGAGCCGGTCTTGGCGAAGCAGGCGAAATCGTGCGTGCCCAGCAGGGCGTGCGCCGCACAGTTCATCGCTTCGAAATCCAGCACGGGATAGCCGCAGAGATAACTCCGGCCGGCGATGAACGGGTCTTTGACGCGATGCAAAAAATAGGTATATTCGCGTTCTGTAGCGTCAAAGCGCGCGTGAAAATCGTCCGCCGTCCGCTCGATGGAATGAACCTTGACGGCCGGAGGCAAAATGGCATTTAATTTGTAGCAAATTTGTATGGTATCAAGAGGATTCGAGGCGTCGAAATGTGCCGTGTAGGCGCTGGCGTTCACTCCGGTATCGGTCCTGCCGGCCCCGGTAACGTCCACGCGCTCGCGCAGAAGCGTCGAAAGCGCTTCTTCCAGGCACTGCTGGACGCTCGGTGCGTCGCTTTGACGCTGCCAGCCGAAGAAAGGTGCACCGTCGTAACTCAAAGTCATCTTGTACCGCATAGTGATGCAAAGTTAAAACAAATATGGAAAACGTAAACATCAAAGAACTCAACGAGCGTATCCAGAAGGAAAGCGCCTTCACCGATATGCTCGCCCTGGAGATGGGCAAGGTGATCGTGGGGCAGAAGCACCTCGTGGAAAACCTGATGATCGCGCTGCTCTCCAACGGCCACATCCTGCTGGAAGGTATGCCGGGTCTGGCCAAGACGCTCGCCATCAGCACCCTCTCCAAGGCGGTCAATGCCAAATTCAGCCGTATCCAGTTCACCCCGGACCTGCTGCCCGCCGATGTGACCGGTACCCTCATTTATTCGCAGAAGAAAGAGGCGTTCGAGGTCCACAAGGGCCCGGTTTTCGCGAACTTCGTGCTCGCCGATGAAATCAACCGCGCCCCGGCGAAGGTGCAGTCCGCCCTGCTGGAAGCGATGCAGGAGCGCCAGGTGACGCTCGGGGATTCCACCTATAAGTTGCCGGAGCCGTTCCTGGTGATGGCGACGCAGAACCCCGTGGAGCAGGAGGGAACCTACCCGCTGCCCGAGGCACAGGTGGACCGTTTCATGCTCAAGGTGAAGGTGGATTATCCCGGCAAGGAGGAGGAGCGCCTCATCGTGCGTCTCAACAACGCCGGCGAGTTCCCGCAGCCCAGCCCCGTGGTGCAGCCCGAGGACATCGTCCGGGCCCGCTCGCTGGTGCGCGAGGTGTATATGGATGAGAAAATCGAGCGCTATATCGTGGACATCGTGTTCGCCACCCGTACCCCGGCGGACTACGGCCTGCAGGACATCGCCGGGCTGATTTCCTACGGCGCCTCCCCGCGTGCGAGCATCAGCCTGTCGCTTGCGGCCAAGGCCTATGCCTTCATCAAGCGCCGCGGCTATGTGATTCCCGAGGATGTGCGTGCGGTCTGTCCCGAGGTGCTGCGTCACCGCATCGGCCTCACCTACGAGGCGGAAGCCGAGAATGTCACCAGCGAAGAGATTATTGAGAAGGTCATCAATGCCGTCGTCGTTCCGTAGTACATCCGACCTTCTGCGCAAGGTCCGCAAGGTCGAAATCAAGACCAAGGCGCTCTCACGCCAGATTTTCGCGGGGGAGTACCATTCTGCGTTCAAGGGGCGCGGAATGGCCTTCAGCGAGGTGCGCGAGTACCGCTGGGGCGACGATGTGCGCAATATGGACTGGAATGTCACGGCGCGTCTGCGCGCTCCCTATGTGAAGGTGTTCGAAGAGGAGCGCGAACTGACGGTGGTGCTGCTCGTGGACGTGAGCCGTTCGGGCCTCTTCGGCACGGATACCCGCACGAAACGGGACCTGGTGGCGGAAATCGCCGCGGTGCTCTCGTTCAGCGCCAGCCTCAACAACGACAAGGTGGGTGCCCTCTTCTTCAGCGACCGCGTGGAGAAGTTCATCCCGCCCGGGAAGGGACGCAGCCACCTGCTGCATATCATCCGCGAACTGATTGAGTTGCAGCCCGTTTCGGACGGTACCGATATCGGCGCGGCCCTGCGTTTCCTGAGCGGCGCCATCAAGAAAAAATGCACCGCGTTCCTGCTCTCGGATATGCTGGACGCCGATGCCCAGGGCCGTCCCCGCTACGAGGATGCGCTGAAGGTGGCGGCTTCGCGCCACGACCTTTCCGTCATCGAGGTATACGACCCGCTGGAGCGCCGCCTGCCCGCCGTGGGCCTCATCAAGGTCAAGGATGCCGAAAGCGGCCGCAGCGCCTGGGTGAATACCGATGCCCGCCGCACCCGCGACGCCTATGCGCAGTGGTTCGGCGGTCTCGCCGAGCGCGAACGCCAGCTTTTCAACCGCTATAAAGTCGATCACGTTTCCATCGCCACCGGCGATGATTATGTCAAGGGGCTGATGGCCCTGTTCCACGGAAGATGAATACGACCGTTCTGATACTTTCCGCCCTGCTGAACCTGCTTCCTGCCGGCGATGCCTTCCTGCGGCCGCTGCAGCAGCGGGATTCCATTCTCGTCGCGGACCAGCTCGCCTACGGGTTCCGGCTGGACAGCGTGCAGGCCGGGACCTTTGTCGGCCTGCCGGATTTCAGCGCGGCGTCCAACGACACGCTCACGCTGGTGCGCACCTGGCAGCTGGATACCACCTGGCTCAAGGGGCACAAAAAGGCCAAAGACCTGTTTTCGCTGGAGGCCAGTATCGTGCTCGCCCCCTTCGAGGAGGGCAAATATGTGCTTCCGGACATCCCCGTCCTGCGCAAGAAAGGCGCCGCGGTGGATACGCTCATTTTCAAGGGCCTGGAGATGGAAGTGAAGACGATTCCCATCGATACGGCCACCTTCAAGCCCCACGACCTCAAAGGGCAGATCCGCTATCCGCTGACCTTCGGCGAGGTGGCGCCCTGGGCGGCCGGTGTCCTGGCTTTTGCCGCCCTGCTGGCCCTGGGAATCTGGTATGCCCGGAAGAAGGCCGCGGAAAAGGGTGGGAAGAACGCCCGCCGGGATCCCGCCTATATCGTCGCGCTGCGCGAACTCGAGAAATACCGGGGCGACAAGTACTGGGCCCCCGAAAAGCAGAAAACTTTCTATTCCGGCATCACCGATGCCCTGAAGGCCTATATGGAAGAGCGTTTCGGGGTGGATGCGCCGGAGATGACTACCGCGGAACTCTTCTCGGCCCTGAAGGGGGAGAAAGACATCACCCCGGAGATGTACCAGGCCCTGAAGGAACTCTTCGAGACCGCGGATTTTGTGAAATTTGCCAAGCACGCGGCTTCTGACAAGGAGAATGCCGATGCCGTGCCGCTGGCGGTCCGCTTTGTCGTGGATACCCACGAGAGCGAGGCCGAGGCGCAGGCGCAAACGACTGGGGAGGAGAAGTAATGTATTTCGAGTATCCCCGCCTCTTGTGGCTTCTGGCCCTTCCGCTGCTGCTCGTCGCGCATTATCTGTACCTGGAACTGCGGCAGCGCAATCCCCGGATGCGGGTGTCCACCGCGGCGCCGTGGATGGCCGCCGGCCGCAGCCCCCTCGCGCTGCTGGTGCACCTGCCCTTCGTGCTGCGGACGGCGGCCCTATGCCTGATTATCATCGCGATTGCCCGCCCGCGCTCTTCGACCGAGGTGGAAAAGATTGATACCGAGGGAATTGACATCGTACTGACGATGGATGTTTCCACCAGTATGCTGGCGCGCGACTTCAAGCCGGACCGCATCAGCGCGGCCAAGGACATCGCCATCGAATTCATCAGCCAGCGGCCGTCGGACCGTATGGGTATCGTGGTTTTTGCCGGCGAGAGTTATACGCAGTGCCCGCTGACCACGGACCGCGCGACGCTCATCAACCTGATGAAGGAGGTGCAGACGGACCTCATCGAGGACGGGACCGCGATTGGCAACGGCCTTTCCACGGCGGTGGCGCGGATGATGGATTCCGACGCCAAGAGCCGCGTGGTCATCCTGCTCACCGACGGCGTGAACAACCGCGGCGAAATCAGTCCGGAGACGGCGGCGGAGATTGCCGCGACCTACGGCGTGCGCGTCTACACCATCGGCGTGGGGGCGAACGGCACGGCGCCGTACCCCGTCCAGACCCCCTGGGGCGTGGAATTGCAGGATATGCAGGTGGAAATCGACGAGCCGCTGCTGCGCAGTATCGCCGACCAGACCGGCGGCCGCTACTTCCGCGCGACGGACAATACCAAACTTTCCGAAATCTATACGGAAATCAACAAGATGGAAAAGGCGCGCACTACCGTGGACAGTTTCCCCGTGTACAAGGAACTCTTCGAGGGCTATGCCCTGGCGGCGCTGCTCTGCCTGCTGCTTGAAGTCCTGCTGCGTTTCCTGATCAGAAGACTCCCGTAACTATGTTATTCGCTCACGCACAATATCTGTATCTGCTGCTGTTGGTGCCGCTTTTCCCGGTACTGTACGGGGTGCTGCGCATCCTGCGGAAAAGAAGGCTTCGCCGCCTGGGCGACGAGGCGCTCGTGCGGGAACTGATGCCCCACTGGTCTTCCGCCAAGGGCTGGGTGCGGGTGGTGCTCTTTTCGCTGGCGTTTTTCTTCTTCGTGCTGGGGCTGGCGCGTCCGCAAATCGGCGCGAAACTCTCCGAACGGGAGACCCGCGGCGCGGAAATCATGATTTGCCTGGACGTGTCCAATTCGATGCTGGCCCGCGACTATACCCCATGCCGTCTGGAACGCGCCAAACTGGCGATTTCGCGGATGGTGGACAAGCTGGAGGGCGACCGGATCGGCCTGATCGTCTTTGCCGGAACCTCCTTTGTGCAGTTGCCGATTACGACGGATTACGTCTCCGCGAAAATGTTCCTTTCGTCGATCGATACGGAGTCCGTGCCCGTGCAGGGAACGGATATCGGTGACGCGATCCGCCTGGCGGTCAAGAGCTTCAGTTCGCAAAGCGAGAAGAGTCGCGCGATTGTGGTGATTACCGACGGCGAGGACCACGAGGGCAAGGGCGCCGACGCCGCGCGCCAGGCCGCCGAATTCGGCATCAAGGTCTATACGATCGGCGTGGGCTCCGCGGAAGGGCAGACCATTCCCAAGGACGGTGCGCTGCTCAAGGACAAGGATGGGAACATCGTCGTGACGCGCCTCGACGATACGACGCTCCGGCAGATTGCCCAGGCGGGCGGCGGCGCGTACATCCACGCGGGGAACGAGGAGTTTGGCCTGAACCCCATCATCAGCGATCTGCGCCGCCTGGAGGACGAAAAGTACAGTTCCGTCGTCTTTGAGGAGTACGACGAACAATATATGTATTTCCTGGCCGCAGCGCTGCTGCTCTTCATCGTGGAGATGCTCATTGGCAGCCGCCGTTCGGACCGAAAACTCTTTGTGCGATGAAAAAGGCTTTAGGCATACTGCTTTTGACGATGCTGGCGCTGCCGCTCGCCGCCCAGACGGACCGGAAGGAACTGCGCGCGGGCAACCGCAAGTTTGCAAAGGGCAAATGGGCCGAGGCCGAACTGGATTACCGCAGGGGCCTGCTGAAGGACTCGCTTTCGGTGCCCGGCGCCTACAACCTCGCCTCCGCGCTCTACCGGCAGGAGGACTACGACGGGGCGCTGAAGGCCTTCGAAAACCGCGACGAGCTGGCCGAAGGCACGCCGCACGCCGCTGCCTGGTACTATAATAAGGGCGATGCGGCCATCGCGAAAAAGGACTGGCGGGGGGCGGTCGATGCCCTGCGCGAATGTCTTCTCCTGACCCCCGGCGATATGGACGCGAAGGAAAACTACCTCTACGCGAAGGAAATGCTCCGGCGCGAGCAGCAACAGCAGCAGGGGGGAGGCGGCGACCAGAACCAGCAGGACCAGCAGCAGAATCAGGACAATAATCAAGACCAAGACCAAAATCAAGATCAAAATCAGGATCAACAACAGCAAAACCAAAACCAGGACCAGGATCAGAACCAGGACCAGCAGCAACAGCAGGGACAGGAGCCGCAGATGACGCCCCAGCAGGCAAAGCAGATGCTGCGCGCGGTCCAGGCCAAGGAGCAGGAGACACAGGAGAAAGTCAAGAAGGAAAAGGCGGCGTTGTTGAAGTCCAGACAGAAAGAAAAGAATTGGTAATGAAGAAGATACTGTCTATACTCGTGGCACTCCCGCTTGCAGCGGGGGTGCTTTTCGCGCAAAATATCAAAGTCCAGACGAGGGACCTGGTTTCCGTGGACGAGATGTTCAATGTCGTGTTCACGGTGGAGGGGGAAAAACCCTCTTCCTTCGAATGGAACCCGGGAGAGGGCTTCCAGTTGGTCTGGGGGCCGCAGCAGGGCTCTTCGCGCTCGGTGACCATCGTGAACGGCAAGATGCAGTCCTCTTCGTCCTATACCTATACTTATACGCTGCAGCCTACGGGCGCCGGTCAGTTCCGCCTGCCGGAAGCGGAGGCGGTCATCGGCGGGAACACCGTCCGTTCGCGCAGTGTCAGCGTGAACGTGGTCGGGGGCGGCGAAGCGGAGTCGGGTGCGCAGAGTGCCGCACCGGCGCCGCAGAGCGGACAGCCCTCCGGGGAAACGGCGGCCGAAGTGCCCAATTCCGACATTTCGCTTGTGCTGCTGCTTTCGAAGACGAAAGCCGTTGTGGGCGAGAGCCTCAGTGCGAGTCTCGTGCTGCGTCAGCGGGCCGACATCGCCGGGTTCGAGGATGTGAAATTCCCCGTTTTCCACGGCTTCTGGAGCCAGGAAACCTATGCGCCGAACAACATCGAGTGGCATCGGGAGAATATCGGCGGAAAAATTTACAATGTGGCGACGCTGCGTTCCTACAAGCTCGTGCCCCAGCGGACCGGAGACATTACGGTGGAGCCTGCGGAAATCGTCTGTGTGGTGAACGTACGCACGGGACGCCGCCGTACCGGCAATCCTTTCGACGATTTCTTCGGCGACGATTATACGCGCGTGCGACGCAAGGTCAGCACCCGTCCGGTGACGATTCACGTGTCGCCGCTGCCCGCCGGTGCGCCGGCCTCCTTCTGCGGCGGGGTGGGGAAATTCAGTATCTCCGCTTCGCTGAGCAGGGATTCGCTCGCCGCGCACGATGCCGCCGCCCTGACCGTCAAGGTGAAAGGGGACGGGAACCTTTCCCTGACGGAAACCCCGAAAGTCAATTTCCCGCCGGACTTCGAGACCTATGATGTCAAGGTGACCGAAGGGAAGGGGGAGAAGACCTATGAATATCCTTTCATTCCCCGCTCCAAGGGCGATTTCGTCCTCGGGCCGGTGGAGTACAGTTATTACGACATCGATGCGGGCCGCTATGTGACCGTCCGTTCGAAGGAACTGCAGCTGAAGGTCAGCCGGGGGAATGTCGCCGCGTCCGGAACCGCCCCGCAGGGCGAGGGGGCGCTGGTGATTTCCGACAATCGCAAGGACGTGCGCGACATCGGCACCGATATCCGCTTCATCAGCACAGAGGCGCAGCATTTCCGCCCGAAGGGTGCCTTCTTCGTGTCGTCCCTGGCTTTCAAGCTGCTTTGTGTGTTGCTGCCGCTGGCTGCCCTGCTCATCTGGGCGCTCTGGCGCCGCAGCGAGAAGCGCCGCAGCGACGTGGCCGGCACCCGCAACCGGGCGGCCACCAAGCAGGCCCGCAAGCGTCTTTCCCGCGCCGAGGGCTTCTTGAAGCAGAACCTGTCGGCGGGCTTCTATGAAGAACTGTACAAGGCGCTGCTGGGCTTCATTTCGGACAAGCTGCTGCTGGATGCGTCGGAAATGAGCAAGGAAAACATCGCCGCGCGCCTGAGGGAAGCGGGTGTCGCACAGGAGGCGGTGGACGAGTTGCTGGAACTGCTTTCTGCTTGTGAATATGCGCGTTACGCTCCTTCCGAGGGCGCCGATGCCCTCAAGCGGCACTATGAAGGCGCGCTGGACGTGATTGCCAAAATCGACCAAAATATGAAAAAGAAACGCCCTTCCTCCGTGGTTGCGGCGGTCCTGCTGCTTCCGTTGCTGTTGCTCGGAAGCCCGAAGGCGGCTGCGGCCTCCCCGGAGGCGGATTCGCTCTGGCGCGCCGGCGCGGACGCCTATGTCGCCGGACAATGGGAGGAAGCCCGCAGCGCCTGGCTGCAGATTGAAGCGATGGGGCTGGAGTCGCCGGACCTGTATACCAATATCGGGGACGCCTGCTTCAAGCTCGGCGACCTGGGCGGGGCCGTGCTGGGCTACGAACGGGCGCTGAAGCTGAATCCGTCGGAGCGTACGGCCCGCTATAACCTGGATTTCGTGCGGCGGAGCCTGCAGGACAAAATCGACGAAGTGCCGGAATTTTTCCTGAAGACGTGGCTGCGAAAAATCGGCTGGTGGATGTCTTCGGACGCCTGGGCTGCGTTGTTCATGGGCCTGCTGGCCCTCGCGCTATCCGCGGGGCTGCTTTTCGCGCTGTCGGCGCGTCCGGTTTGGCGAAAAACCGGCTTTTTCTGCGGCATCGTGCTGGCGCTGCTGGCCCTGGGCTGCCTCGCCGCCTCCCTTTCCCAGAAGCGGAATTATTTCCGGACGGACCGCGCGGTGGTGATGGCTCCCGTGGTGTCGGTCGCCAGTTCTCCCGGCGGGAGCGCCGCCAAAGACCTTTTCGTGCTGCACGAAGGGACCTGTGTGAAGCTGCTGGAAGAAATCGGCGGCTGGTGCAATATTGAACTCTCTGACGGCCGCCAGGGCTGGATGCCGTCCACAAATCTGGAAAAGATATGAATGACATTATCCTGTCGGGACTTTTGAATCTGTTCGCCCTCTGCGGGGCGGAAGGAAAAACGGACAAACAACGTTCCCTCGCCTTGGTGGAGGAGCTGCTGAAAGGCTTCTTCGGCATCCGCAATCCGGAGTCCTACCTGCATCTGTATGCCGACCTGCGCGATTATTACGACGATTTTCCGGAAATGGACCACGCCGTCATCACGGACGGCATCTGCTCGAAGCTCAAGAGCCGGATCGGCCGCAGCGAGCAGGAGACCCTGCTGCTCCGTCTGATGGAATTCTGCGCGGTGCTTTCGGTGGCGGATACGGGCCGTTCGGTTTTCCACTGCGTGGCGGAGAGTTTCGGCATCGGCGATGCGCTGTTCGCCTCGTTCGAATCGTTTATCGCGGGCAAGGAAAATCAGGACGTGCGCTGCTTCTCCCTCGGCGAGGGGAAGGTAAAGACCCTGCTGCTGCGCGATTCGCGTATGCTGCTTTTCAGCTATGACGGTCCCGACGCGGCGATGCTCAACGATATCCCTGTCGTCCACGGCCTTTTCTATATTTTCCAGCCGAGTGCGGTACTCAAGGGCAGGAGTTTCCAGCCCGTCTATCACTCTTCGCTCATGGAGCGCTACGAAGGGGCCGCCGATACCGCGCCGATTACCCTCTGCGGCCGCGACATCAATTTCCGCTTCGCCGACGGTTCCGGAAACGGAATGCACAATTTCAGTTTTACGCTCCGGAGCGGCGAACTGGTGGCCATTATGGGCGGCAGCGGCGTGGGCAAATCCACCCTGCTTTCGCTGCTCAACGGCACGCTCCGGCCCCAGGAGGGGAGCATTACCGTCGGGGGGCACGATATCGGCGAACCCGCGGTGAAGGCACTGATCGGCTATGTGCCGCAGGATGACCTGCTGATTGAGGAACTGACGGTCTATCAGAACCTTTGGTACACGGCGAAGCTTTGTTTCGCCACCCTGGACGACGCTACCCTGGACCACAAGGTGCGCTCCGTGTTGGAGCAGCTGGGGCTCGACGCCGCCAGCGACCTCAAGGTGGGCTCTCCCATCAACAAGTTCATCTCGGGCGGCCAGCGCAAGCGGCTCAACATCGCCCTGGAGCTGATTCGCGAACCGGCGATTCTTTTCCTCGACGAACCCACGTCCGGCCTTTCTTCGAGCGATACGGAAAAGGTCATCAACCTCTTGAAAGAGCAGACCGGGAAGGGACGGCTGATTGTCGTGAACATTCACCAGCCCTCTTCGGACGTCTATAAGCTTTTCGACCGGCTGTGGCTGCTGGACAAGGGGGGCTACCCCGTGTTCGACGGCAACCCCATCGATGCGGTGGGCTGGTTCAAATCGGCGGCTGGCTATGCGGATACCACTTCCGCCTGCCCCGTCTGCGGCAACGTGAATCCGGAGGTGATGCTCAGCATCATCGACGAGAAGACCCTCGACACTTCCGGTCACCTGACGGGGGAGCGCAAGGTGTCGCCGCAGGACTGGCACCAGCGCTACCTGGACGCCCGGCCGGAGATGCCCGCCCCGGAAAGTGCCCCGGTCCCGCCGACGGACCAGCGGCGCCCCGGCGGCTGGAAGCAACTGCGCATTTTCCTGGAACGGAACCTTCGCGCCAAACTGACCAACCTGCAGTATATCCTCGTCACCCTCCTGGAAGCCCCGCTGCTGGCGCTGGTCTGCGGCCTGCTGACCCATTACGCACCCGCAGGCGCTGCGTACACGGTGATGGACAACAAGAACCTGGTGTCGTATTTCTTCATGGCCATCATCGTCGCGATTTTCCTCGGGATGTCGGGCAGTGCCGAAGAGATTATCCGGGACCGGGCCCTGTTGAAACGGGAGAAATTCCTGAATCTTTCCTATTCGTCCTACATCGGGTCCAAGATCCTGTACGCGGCCTTTGTCTGCCTGGTACAGACCCTGCTTTTCATCGCCGTGGGGAATGTCCTGATGGGGATTCATTTCGGCTTCTGGATGTGGTGGGGCGTGCTTTTCCTGGCTGCCTTCCTGTCGAGTCTCATCGGATTGCTGCTCTCGCAGTGCATGTCTTCGGTGGTGGCGATTTACATTACCATTCCGCTGCTGCTGATTCCTCAGATCCTGCTTTGCGGCCTGGTGGTGCGCTTCGACGACCTGACGCCCGGCAGCGAAACGGGGAACGTGCCGCTGATCGGCGAGGTGATTCCCTCGCGCTGGGCCTTCGAAGCGATTGCCGTGTCCTCCTTTACGGACAATCCATACGAGCGGATGTTCTACGAGGGAGACCGGAACAAGTTCGTCTGCCAGTACTATGAGCATGTCTTCCTCTATGAGCTGGAATCTCGGTTGGAGACGCGCCGTTTCGAGCAGGAGCAGGGGCTGGAGGAGAAGCCGCAGCACCTGGCTATCCTCCGGACGGAGCTGCCCGAACTGGCCCGCATCTGCGAAATGGAGCCCTATGAGGGGGATTATTCCTTCGCCTCGGTATCGGCGTATCTGGAGCAGGCGCGAAAGATTCTTTCCCGGCGCGGGAACGCGGCTACCCTGGCGCTGGACCGCGAGGTGAACGCCTATATCCGCGAACACGGGCGGGAGCAGTTGCTGGACATCAAGCGCGCATCCTACAACCTGCAGCTGGAGAACCTGGTGCTGGGACGGGATGCCGAACGCCGGTGCAAAGTCGTCGGGAGTCATATCGTCCCGCTTTGCGGCGCCGTGTTCCTGCCGCCGCGCAGCACCAGCGGACGCGCGCCGTTCTACAGCGGTGTCAAGTGTCTGGGAAGCCGGGAAATTCCCACGCCGCTTTTCGATATCGGCGTGCTGGTGCTGATGTGCCTGTTGGCCGCCTGTGTTTTATTTGCAAATTTCCCGGAAATTTTCGTACATTTGCGGAAATAGCGTGAAATATTAAATAATCGATCGATACTGTTATGAAAAAATTGATTGTCATCCTTCTCACCCTCGCGGTGGTGGCGCTTCCTTCCTGCAAGAACCAGAACAAGAAGAAGGCGGCACAGGAGGCCGAAAAAACCGAAATCAGCGAAAAGGAAAAACTGGTGACCGAGGAACTGAAACTCAATCTCCAGGCCCTGGGCGAGTCCGTGGGGAAGATGAAATCCGTTCCCTTCATCTATTCCAGCAACGGCGCCGTGAAACTTTCTCCGAAGGAGAAGATGGTCAAGCCGGATTACCTGCTGAACCCGGCGCTGGTCGCGGAGCTCGTGACCCTGACCCAGAAGTACCGTGCGGTGGCGATGCTCAGCGTGGACAAGTCTGTGGCTGAACTCTATGAGATGCCGGTGAAGGAGTATGAGGAGAATGTCGCCAAGGTGGCGGCGGACATCAATGACGAAGCCCTGGTGGAATTTGCCGAGGCCCTGCATACCAACAAGGCCGCAGGGGAAGCCTTCAGCAAATTCTTCGACGCGGAAGTGGAAGCGAACCGTGCTCCTTTCTTCTGGGAGGCCGTTTCCGCCGCGCTCGTGGAGCAGCTTTTCATCTGCACGAAGAACATCGACAAATTCATCGAGATGTTCGACGACGAGTCCGCCAGCGAGGTGACCTACAACTTCGTCTGTGTCCACGAAGGCATCCGTTCCCTGATCGAATTCTATCCCGAGATGGAGAGCCTGAACACCATTCTGGACCCGCTCTATGTGATCAACGCCATCAACGTGGAGCAGCTCAAGGCCCAGCTCATCGAGCTCAAGGGAGAGATCGAAGTCATCCGCACCGCCCTGCTCAACTAGGGTGAAGTACATTTTTGTCGTTAACGGGCGTTTCGACAAAGCCCATATTCTTCCTGACCTGGAGGCGCAGCTTTCCGGTCGGGAAGTTTCATATTCGATTTATGTGACGACGGGCATCGGTGACGCCACCCGTTATGTCCGGATGTACTGTGAATTCCATTCCGGCGAGGAGGTCTGTTTTGTCGCCTGCGGCGGCAGCGGAACGATGAACGAAGTGGCTTCCGCCCTCGTTGGCGCGGGTCCGGAGAAGCGTTTCGCCTTTCTCGCCTACGGGACGACCAACGACTTTACCAAAATCTGGCCCGGCCGGAATTTCACTTCCCTGGAGGCCCTGCTGGACGGCGAGGAAAGGCAGGTGGACATCATCCGCTGCAACGACGACTATTCGCTCAATGTATCGAATATCGGCTTCGACGCGATGGTGGCCTACCGGGCCAACGAATTCATCGAACTGGGGCGGTCCAACCCCTACGCCCGCAGCGTGCTGGCCAGTATGCTGGGCTCCCGTTTCAATTATTTCCACGTCTGGGCGGACGGCGAGAAAATCAGCCGCTGCCTGACAATGCTCTGTACCGTCTCCAACGGCGGCTGGTGCGGCGGCGAGTTCCATTGCGCCCCCCGCGCGGTCGTGGACGACGGCCTGATGGAGGTCTGCCTGATCCGCAGTATGCCGTTGCTTCTTTTCCTGAGCATTCTGCCCCTGTACCGGAGCGGAAGGCATCTGGATTCCAAGCGTTGTATGCGGCATATGGCCTATCGCCGGGCCAAGCGGGTGATTGTAGAGTCGCCGAAGATGATGTATGTAAGTATCGACGGGGAGATTACCGCGGCTACGCGCTTTGAATTTGAAATCCTGGAGAAAGCCGTCCGGATGCGGCTGCCCCGCCTGGAGGAGGAGGCTGCGCAATGAGAATCAACCGTTCGCTTTCCGCGCGGATGAGTATCATGATCATCGTCGCGGTGTCCGTGATCTTTAGCGCTGCCTTTGTCGGGGTGGCCCTCTCCGCCCGGCGTGCAATCAAGGAGTATTCGATCAAAAATACCGCCCTGCTTGTAGATAAACTGCACGAGGAAATCAACCTTTCCCTGCGCGAAGTGGAAGCGGCGGCGGAAAATATGATCTGGGTGGTGAAGGAAAAGCAGACGGATCCGAAGGAGGTGGCCGAAGTGCCCCGCTGTCTGGTCCAATACAACCCGCCCATCATCGGGAGTACGGTGGCCTTCGAGCCGTGGTATTACGAATCGGAAGGCTATTGGTACGCACCCTATTCCTACAACGACGAGCAGACGGGAGAAATCAAATCCATCCAGATGGGGAACGAGAATTACGACTATTTCAATATGGAATGGTACCGTGAACCCCGGCGCAAGGTCGTGAACCGTTGGAGCGATCCTTATTTTGACGAAGGCGGCGGCGAGCAGATGATGGCGACCTATTCCATTCCCATCTGGAACGAGAATATGGAGGTCTACGCCATCCTGACCGCGGACATTTCCCTGAAACGCTTCTCGGAGAAAGTGGCCGCCGTGCGCCCTTACGAGGAGGCGATGGCTTTCCTGCTGGGCCGCAACGGCTCTTTTATCTGCCACCCCGATTCCACGCGCCTGCTCACGAAAACCATTTTTTCCGAAGCGGCGGATTTTGGCAGTGCGGAACTGGCCCAGGTTGGCGGAAAGATGCTGGCGGGAGAAGAAGGGCATGCGGAGTATATGGGGCCGGACGGAAGAAGGCATTACATTGCCTACAGTCCGGTGTCGAACGGCTGGTCCGTGGCGCTTTCCTTCCCCTATGAGAACGTGTTCCTGCGGCTCCGGCGCGTCCAGTGGCTGCTGATGCTCTTCGGCCTGCTGGACCTGTTCCTGCTCTATATCGTCATCCGCAAGGTGGTGACCCGCCTCACGCAGCCCATCATCCTCTTTACCTATACGGCGATGAGCATCGGCAAGGGCAACTTCAAGGTGCAGGTCCCTGAGGTGCATACGCACGACGAATTGAAACGCCTCCACGATGCCCTGGAATATATGCTCCGCTCCTTCAAGGACTATATTTCGGAACTGCGCTCTTCGACGGCTTCCAACGAGCGATATGCGAGCGAACTGGACATCGCGTCCAATATTCAGCGGCAGATGCTGCCCTCCGATTTTTCAAATTCCGAAGGCGTGGACATCTTTGCGCTGCTTTCTCCGGCGCGGCAGGTGGGCGGCGACATGTACGATTTTGCGATTCGCGGCCGTACGGTGTACTTCGCCGTGGGCGATGTCTCCGGAAAAGGCGTCCCTGCGGCTCTGTATATGGCCATTACGCGGGCGGCCTTCCGCTTTTCCGCCGGTCTTGGGCTGGGGCCGGAAGGCATCCTTTCCCGCATCAACGACGTGTTCTCCGAGGGCAACGAAAGTGCGATGTTCGTCACCCTGTTTATGGGGAAACTGCACCTGGATACCCTGGAACTGGAGTGGTGCAACGGCGGACACAACCCTATCGTGCTCGTGCGTCCCGACGGGAAGGCCGAATTCCTGGCCGCAAAGCCGAACCTGGCCGCCGGCCTGATGCCCGGATTCCCGTACGAGAAGGAGTCCTGCATCCTGGAAAAGGGCACGCGCATCCTCGTCTATACGGACGGCGTGAGCGAAGCGGAGCGTGCGGACCTCTCCCAGTACGGAGAACAGCGCCTGCTCGACTTTGCCGCTTCCGTCCCCCGGGAGGCAAGTTCCCGGGAATTCTGTGAAGCCCTCTTTGCCGATGTCCACGCGTTTGCGGCCGGCAATCCCCAAAATGATGACGTCACCATCCTTTCATTGACCGTATGAAAAGAACCGTTGTAATCCTGATCGCGCTGGCGACCCTGTCCCTGCGCGCATTTGCCGTTGAAACCCTGCCCGCGCATCCCCGGCTGATTCTGTCCGAGGCCGAAATGGCTTCCGTGCAGGCGCAGATTGCCACGGGAGAGAATGAGCCCTTGAACCTTTTGCACGGGGCCATTATGAAAAAGGCGGAGGAACTCCTGACTGCCAAGCCGCTGGTCTATAAAAAGGATGCTTCCGGGAAGCGTATCCTGGGCGTGAGCCGCAATGCCGCGCAGCGTATCAGTTATTGCGCCTATGTCTACCGCTTTAACGGCGACCGGCGTTATTTCGACAAAGCGGTGGAAACCCTCCGAACGGTGTGCGATTTCGCGGACTGGAATCCGAGTCACTACCTGGATGTGTGCGAGATGGCTTCGGGCGTGGGCATCGGTTATGACTGGCTCTATGCGGAACTGGGTCCGGAGCTGCGCGCGGTGATTGAAGACCGGCTCAAGCGTTATGCATTCGACACCATGGAACGGACCCCCGCGGATCCCGCGACGCCCGCTTACAAGCACGAGGATATCTGGGCCCAGAAGAACAACCGCAACCAGGTCAACCTCGCCGGACTGACCTGTGCCGCGCTCGCGGTGGAGGAAGTGTTCCCGGAGATTGCGAAGACGCTGATTCCCCGGGTGGTGGCCTCGAACAAACCGGTGGTGGAATTTATCTACAATCCGGACGGCGCCTATCCGGAGGGCCCCGGGTACTGGAACTACGGTACGGGCTACCAGGTGTGGCTGAATACCCTGCTCGCCGAGCGGTATGGGAACGCCCTCGGCCTGGACGAGGTGCCGGGTTTCCGCAAGACGCCCTATTTTGAGATTTTTGCTTCGGGTCCCTTTGGCCAGCAGTTCAATTTCTGCGACTGTCGTCCCGAAAGCAGCCCCCGTTATGCGCTCTGGTATTTTGCCTCGCTGCTGGACGACCCCACGCTGCTCTACACTGAAGTGCGCTATCTGCGGGAGAACGATTATACGAACTCCCAGCAGCGGGCCCTGATTTTTATCCCGCTCAAGTATGCCGCCCGCATCCGCCCCGCGGACATCAAGCCCTCGCCGCGCCGGGTGTTTGCCGCCAACGGGGTGAATCCGATGGTTATGGCCCGTACCGGCTGGCACGAAAGCGATCTCTGGCTGGCCGCCAAGGGCGGAAGGGCCAATGCCAGCCACGCGCATATGGATGCCGGGGAATTCGTTTATGACGCCTACGGCGTACGCTGGGCCAAGGATGTCTATTTCTATCCCTATGACCAGGTGGAGAAGCCCCTGAAGAAACTCGGGGGCAATTACTGGTCCTATACCCAGGAATCGATGCGCTGGCAGGTGTCCCGCGTGAACTGCCGCTGGCACAATACCCTGATTTTTGATGACGAGGACCATCTGGTGGACGGATATGTACGGAAAATCGAAGAATTCGACACCCCGGCCTGCAAGGGGGCACGCTTTGACCTGACGCCCCTTTACAACGGTCCGGTTTCCGTGACGCGCACGCCCGTCATCCGGGACAACGCGTACCTGGAGGTGACGGACTATATCAAAACCGGGAGCCGGAACCATACCGTTCGCTTCAACCTGGTTTCCGAGGGAGAGCCCGAACTGCTGGAAGACGGCATCCTGCTGCGCCGGGACGGGGTGACGATGAAACTCCAGACCTCCGGGGCCAAGGTGAATTACAAAATCTGGCCGACCGACCCGTCGGACTTCAGTACCTTCCCCTTCGAAGAGCCTGCTCCGGACACCTGGATCTGCGGCTTTACGGTCAAATTGCCCAAGAAGAGCCAGACGACGCTGGTGACGACCCTCAAGCGGGTGGAGGACCCTTCCGACGCCTATTCCCCGCGCCGTGTCGGCGCCCGTATCGTCCGTCAGTTCCTTTCCGCCGACCCGATGGCCTATGCGCCGAAGGGCTTCGACGGCCCCTATAAGGTAGGGAAGGGCAATTCTGTCCATTATGCCGTGGCCAGCCTGTGGATGCATTCGCTTTCGTTTGCCCGCAAGACGGAAAACCAGGGACTGGAGAGCCGGCTGACGGAAAAGTTCGCGCCCTTTTTCGGCGAACTGAAGGACCGCCTGAACCGGGATGACCACGTGGATTTTTCCATTTTCGGCATTGTTCCGCTGGAACTGTACCGTTTGAATGGCGACCAGCGCGCCCTGGCGATGGGGATGCATTATGCAGACCACCAGTGGGAACCTCCGACAAGCAACCCGGACCCCTCCGACGGTACGGCGCCCGGCAATCTGCCCACGGACCGTCAGCTGGAACTGCTCGCCGAGGGCTATTCGCCGCAGACGCGCTTCTGGATTGACGATATGTATATGATTTCTGCGCTGCAGCGGCAGGCTTTCCTCGTGACCGGGAATCAGAAATACATCGACCGTGCCGCCCGCGAGATGCTGCTCTATATGCAGAAACTGCAGCGGGAGAACGGACTCTTCTATCACGCGCCCGACGTGCCCTTCTACTGGGGCCGGGGAGACGGCTGGATGGCGGCCGGCCTGCCGATGCTGCTTTCCTCCCTGCCGGAGGAGCATCCCTGCTTTGCGCCGCTGCTTGCGTCCTACCGGAAGATGATGGTGACCCTGCTGAAATACCAGCATCCCGACGGCCTCTGGGGACAGTTGCTGGACGATCCGGATGCTTGGTCCGAGACCTCCTGCTCGGCGATGTTCACCTATGCCTTTGCCGAGGGGGTGAAGCACGGCTGGCTGGACGACGGCACCTATGGCGCCGCGGCCCGGAAGGCCTGGCGGGCCCTTTGCGCCCGGCTCGACGCGTATGGCAACCTGTCGGATGTCTGTGTGGGAACCAGCCGGAAGAACAGCCGCGAATGGTATCTGGAGCGCACCCGGGTGAACGGGGATCCGCACGGGCAGGCCGCGATGCTCTGGGTCTGCAATGCCGCCCTCGAAGGCTTTACCCTGTAGGGTGATGCGTATCCGTTTTTCCCTGTTGCTCCTGCTCTCCGCCTGCACGGCCGCGGTGACCCCGCCGCCGGCGCAGGAGCGCCCGGATGTCCTGGAGGAAATCCGCCGGGATCCGGACAAGGCCGGTACGTTGATGTACCTGTACGACTATGCGTCGGAAGTGCCGCTCACGCCCGCACCGAAAGGCTATAAGCCCTTTTATATCAGTCATATCGGCCGCCACGGCGCCCGCTATGCCCTGGCCGCCCAGTACGATACGGTGTATCGCGTCCTCTGCGCTGCGGAGGCGGCGGAGTGCCTGACCGGACGGGGCGCGCGTCTCTGTGCGGAATACAGGGATTTTTACGACAGCGTGAAGCTCCGGGAAGGAGACCTTTCCCCCAGGGGCGTCGAGGAACAAAGGATGCTCGCCGCCCGCCTGTACCGCCGTTTTCCGGAAGTGTTCCGGGGACAGACGCGGGGAACGGCCATTTCGACGACGGTGCCGCGCGTCATCCTGAGCATGACTTCCTTTGTGGATGCCCTGCAGGAACGGGACCGGACCCTGGAATTATCCTGTGATGCTTCCGCGGCTTACTCGCCGGTGCTTTGTCCGCCGTTCAGTGCGGCCTACGGGGACCAGGCGGTCGCGCCGACCGTGGCTTCTGCCCCCTTCGAGCCGTATTTCCGGGAGACGGTGGATATCGACGGCATCCTGGGACGGATTTTTTCCGCGCCGGAAACCGTAGTCGCGCGCCTGAAGTTTGACGAGGTGCAGTTCCTGCGCTTCCTGTTCTCCCTTTCGAACGGAATGAAATGCCTGGACCCGGCGCCGTCGCCGCTTTTCGAGGGCCTCTTTACCCCGGAAGATGCGCTGGCCGTTTCGCGGGCCGAATGGTACCGGATTTTCCGTTTTCTGGGCCGCTATGAAGGCTCCCCGGGCAATTTCTGGGAACTGGCCGTCCATACGCTGGACGACATCGTCGCAAGGGCGGATGAAGACATCGCTTCCGGCACCGTGCAGCTCCGGTTGCGTTTCAGCCACGATTCTTTCGTGATGCCGCTGGTGGTCAGGATGAACCTCAACGGCTACGGCGCGGTGGCGCACAGCCCGGAAGAGGCCTACGAGATTTATCCCTGCTGGGAAATGCCGATGGGCGGGAGCATCCAGCTGATTTTCTACCGCAGCCGCCGTTCGGAAGACATCCTCGTGAAGGTGTTGCTCAACGAACGGGAGGCCACGCTGCCCTTCGAGGCCGCGGAAGGCCCTTACTACCGCTGGAGTGATTTCCTGAGGGAGTACACGATAAAATAGGTGCCCTCTCCCTTGTGTTTGAAGCGGAAGGGTTCGAGCCGCGTCACGCTCCGTCCTGCCGGGACGGCGATGGCGCGGATTTGTTTTTTCTCGAGGGTCCTGCCCCGTTCGTCCTGCAGGGAAATGGTGAGATCGGCCGTGCAGGCTTGTCCCAGGTTGAAGATGACCGGCTTCACGGCGTCACCGGGCCCGTAGACGGTATCTACGTCGTCCGATGCCGCCCAAAGGTTCTGGAAGACCATCTTATTGGCGTAAAAAGCCAGTTTGGGCACATAGTACGGATCGACCAGCGGCTTCTGGTAGGTGAACATATTGGGCCCCGACTCGATGCAGCACCAGGAATAGCCGCTTACGCCGGCAAGGGTCTGGACTTTCATCGATTCCCAGGCAGAGAAGGCCTGGAAAGCCTGGCTGGCCCGCCACTCGGAAAAGTCCAGTTTTCGCCCGATGCTGCCCTCCTCACAAGGCCATTCGTAGGACTGCAGGCGATACCAGGGCTCCTTGCGGGCCAAGTCCCAGTTGGGCTGCCCCGCAGATTCCTCGTGCTCGAAATTGAAGTAGCACAGGCCCTTGGCATCCAGACACGATTTGGCCCAGTCGTACGGATGATTGCGCAGGACCTCCCAGTTGTAACCGTAGCCCGTATAGGCATCCTGGCTTCCCCGCGTCATCTTGGGAAGCATCAGCAGCGGATTGGGTGCGTGGCGTTCCCCCTTGTAGTCGAGGGTTCCGTCGTAATTGGCATAATAACTATGGCGCCAGAAGGTAGTCGGAGAAAGCAGGCGGGAACTGTCCACCGAAGCCAGGGTGGAGATGATGCTGTTGAAATAGTCTTCGGTCTCCTTGAAAGCGTGCAGTTTGAAGCGGTTGGGGTGGTTGCTGGCTTCCCACATCACAATGCTGGGGTGATTGTAAACCTGCTTCATATAGGCAGGGAAGGAGGCGATGTCCACGTTCCAGGCTTCGCCTTCACGGAGCCAGGCGGGGGACTGCCAGATGAGGTAGAGACCCATCTGATCGGCCCATTCGGCATAGCGGGGGTCGTTGATGCCTTCCGGAACGCCCTGTTCCGTATGTACGTGGATGCGCAGCAGGTTGCCCAGGCAGCGGGACATGACAAGGTCGCGCATCACCTGCTCGTCCGAGGCGCAGCGCATGGTCTTGGACAGGGTCTCGACAGGAAGACGGTAGCCGAAGATTTGCGCCCCATTGAGCATTTCGGGTTTGCCGTTGATATAGAGTACGCCTTGCTTCTGCTCAATCAGGCGGACCCCGGTCGTGGTCACACAGTCGTCGATGGGCTTTCCGTTCTCATCCAGCAGGGTGAAGACCACCCGGTAGAGATGGGGGTCGCCGGGACGCCAGATTTGCGGCGAGGGCAGGGGAACGTCGAGTTCACAGAGATTGTCCACGCGCGGGCGCAATTCGAGTTCCGTCCGGGCGGAGGCTGCACAGGCGCCCTCCTGCGGGAACCAGGGATAGTACTGCACCAGCAACTGCGCTTTGCGGAAGAAGGGCGTGGGGTTCTTGAGCACGACACGGTGGCGCTGCAGGGCCTCCGTCGCACCGAGTTCCGCCGTGTGTACCAGCGCTTCGCAGATGCGGCTGCTGTCGCCCACAAGCAGAAGCTTCGCACGGCCCAGGAACCAGCCGATGTTGAGGTCGGACGGACTGTGGTGCATGGGGAATTCGGCATAATAGGGCTTCACGCACACTGCAATGGTGTTTTCGCCGGGATGCAGATACTCGGTGACGTCTATGTGGCGGGGCACGCGGCCGCGGAGCACAGCCGCCGGTTCACCGTTGATCCAGACTTCCCCGGCAGGGTCGAGCGTTTCGAGTTCCAGGGCGGCATATTGGAAGTCCCCTACATTCACGCGGGTGCGCAGATAGTAGCGCTCCCCGGCCTCGGCAAGGCCGCCGTGCACCGAGGGAAGCCGCACGGCCTCCCAGGCCGAATCGTCATACGCGGGCCGCGCCCAGCCTTCCATCGCGGGAACGGGGCGGAAGTCCTCGTCGCAGACCAGCCTCAAACGATAGGGCTGCTTGATATTCTCTTCCTGGCGGTCGAAGCAGTAGAAAGCAAACTGCTGCACCCGGGCGCTTCCCGCGGGCGCTTCCAGGCGAAATCCCCGGAGTTCCTTGCCGAATGACGCCGTGACGGGTTTCTCCAGCAGGGTCTTGCTCCCGGATGAAACAAAGATTGTCCCCTCCTGGAAGTCGCCGTAGACTTCGAACTGCGTTGCGCCGGCGAGCGGCAGCGAAAGGGATGCAGCACCGTCTCCCAGTAGCACAAGCGTAAGGCCCGAGGGGTTCGATGTCAGGGAAAAACGCATCCTGAAGCGCCAGAGGGCCGCGCTGTCGAGCGGGAACGAGGCCCGGGCTCCGTCCAGCACAAGGCAGCCGTCCTGGATGCGCGCGCCGTCCGCCGTCCAGCGGGCGAAGTCCGTCGCCTTACGCATCTCCTTACCTTTTTTATATCCGCAGGAACGCCAGTCCGTCAAATTGAGGGTTGTGCGTACCTGCGTGAGGGGCTGCGGCTTTATCTGTGAAAGGCGCTCACGCAACTGCTCATCGGTGAACAGCGGCGTGGAGAGCGTAGGATCACCCCAGAAGCGCGCGGCATAGCGGGCATAGCTGTTCAGGGCCGCCACCCGCTCCGGCGTGGAAAGAACTTCCGTCGGGCCGTGGAAATCGGTCACGCCGTCTGCTTCCGCCTTGGAAGAGAAGGAGCGCATTTCAAAAGTCACGGCATCCTGCGCCCCGGCAAGGAGGGGGAAGAGCAGGAGGGGCAGGGCAAGAGAAGCAAAGCGTCGGGAACGCATGACGATTGTCTTATAGGATGTTGATCACTGAACGGATACGGAGGGTGTCGGACGCGGATTTGCGGATTTCGTACACAGCGCCCTGCCGTCGGGCTCTTTGACGGTAAACCTGGGAATACCAGCCGTCTTCCTCCCGGAAAGCGCCGGGAACGGACGAGGTGCAGCTGACCTTCATTCCGGGACCTTCCACTACCGGGCCGGAAAGGGTAAGCAGCCCGGGGGCAAAGAAGAAATGGACCTCTACGGTGCCTTCCGCGGGACCGTAGGCCTCGTCCAGAAGTTCCAGGGAAGTCCCCCGCCAGCTATAGGTCCTCTTGTGCGTAAGGCCTTTGTAGCTGTCGTGCTCATACACCAGGGTGGAATCCGAAAACGCCAGTTCCCGGCAATCCGTCCGCTCGACATTCTCTCCGTCAAGGGTCAGGGTATTGTGTACGCGGGTCTGGCGGAACCAGTCCCTCATCCGCGTCACTTCTTCATCGCCGCCATAGATATAGCAGCCGGAGTCCGGACTGATGTTGCGTCCGGCGCTCCATATCTCGAAAGTCCCGTAATCCGGCTGGGCATGCCAGGCCCCGGCCTTGCCGGCCTTTATGATAAGCACCGTGTCATCCGGACCCCATCCCGTCCTGTATACATAGAACCCGGCGTCGTGCCAGGCCCGGGATTTCCAGGTGTACGGGCTCCCCTCCCGGCCTTCCGTCGCGAACCAGCGGAGATGCTCGTTTTCGGGAAATACCTTGAGCCAGTCCTGCAGGAAGGAGAGGTAGTGGTCCTTCCCGTGCAAGCGGCAGTCGCCGAAGCACGGGAAGGTATAATCCGGATAGGTCATCCCGAGCGTAAACGCAATCATCTCGCCGACTCTTTCCCTGATCCTTTCGTCCTGGACATACTGGAGGACGGAGGCGTACACGTCGATCATTGCATTGTGGTAGCTCTGGTCGAGCTCTTCCTGCACGCCGTCCGGAAGGATCTGCAATTCAATTTCCTCCCGGAGAATTTTCAGGGCCTCCTTTTGCCATTTGCGGGATTCCTTGAATTCGGGGAAAAACAGGGAACCGAACAGGATGGCCTGGGCCTCGAAAAGCCTGTGGTTCCCCCTGGGGGCGATATTCTTTGAAAGGAAAGAAAGGTGTTCGTGATAATTCACGAGAAACTCCGAAAGGAACTCGGGCGTAAACTCGGGCGCGTTGAGGAAGAGGCGGAAATGGTCCATATGGGCCATCAGCCGGATGCCCACTTCGAGGGGTCTCCAGGCAAATTCCCAGTTGGGCGCATCCTGCGCAATCTCACCGGCGCTGACCACGCCGCCGGGCTGCTGCCAGGCTGGGCCGCCGTTCGGGTTTTTCCGTATCCAGTCCCGGAACTCGTAAACATATTCCCGCGCATATTTCTCATCGCCCGTGGCCTGGTACATCACGCCCATCGGGGTGAACCATTTCTGCCGGTGAAGCTGCCACCTGAGTTCATTGTCCTTCACCGGCCAGTAGGTCCAGTCGATATCTTCTCCGTAGAAGAACGAGGGCTGGTAGGCATCGTGTACGTAAAACCTGTGGACGAGCGCTTCGTCCGCAATCTTGCGGTCTTTTTCCGTAGGGGTGAAATCCTTCCGGTCGCAAGGGAGGGAAGACATGTCACGCGAACGGAAATAATCAAGCAGGGCTACTTCATCGGCGGCTCCGCCGGTTTTGCGGGCATCGAGAAGGGCAAAGACCCCGGTCCTGTTTTCGCGGCAGCCTGACAGGGACAGGAGCAGGGCCGCAAAAATTGCTGGGAAAAGGTAGTGTTTCTTCATTGCGAAAAGGTTTGACGGAGGGCTTTTAGTTACCACTGCACGTCACGCAGGTAGACCTGGCGCGTGCCTTCGTGTACGGAGTTGAATCCCAGCTGCTTCCCGTCGGGGCGCCAGCGCGGATGCAGGTCGCAGCGGGTGTAGATATCGCGATAATTTTCGGGCACCCAGAAAGCGCCGAGCGGCATTACCAGCTCGTCTTCCACGCGCACCAGCACCCAGGTCCGGTAGCCGGCTGCATTCCAGTACCCGTCGGAACTGATGAACTTGCCGTTCGGCGACCAGATGCAGTGCCCGTCGAAATCGAGCACGCCGGGGCCCAGGTGGTGCGCCTTCTCCTCCTCGCCCACCTTGAAGACCACGTGGCCGTAGACCCGGTCTTCCCATTTGGCCGTCACCACCAGGTTATCGTCGTCGAGCCAGTTGAAGTGCGAGCCGCCCCACCCGTCCGGGAAGCAGCGGCGCACGTCGCTGCCGTCCAGGTTGCAGGTGAAGGCCGTGGTCTGCCACCGGGAAACCGTGCCCTGCGCATCGAGGTTTTCCACGGTGCGGGCCAGCCAGAAGATGCGTTTGGCGTTCTTGCTGATGATGGTGTGGCAGAAGTAGGCCAGACCTTTGGGGTCTTCCATTTGCGTCATCCGCCCGCGCTGGGAGGCGATGCTCACGATGAGTTTTCCCTCGCCGGTCTTGAGGTTCACCAGCCAGAGGCCGTCGTCTTCGGGCCAGCTCACGCCGGCACGGGCGTCCTGACCGCCGCCGGCATAGCCGTAATCGGGCCGTGCGAGACGCAGGCGGGCGTAGTTGATGCTCACCGCCCATTCCCCGTCGGCGGAAACGGCGCTCACGGGATAGGGGACAATCCGCTCTTCGCCGGTCTTCCAGTTGAGGATGACCGATACGAACTTGCCGTCACGCATATCGTTGTAGAGCAGGGTGTTGTCGGCCCAGGGGAGCCAGAAGCACATGGCGGCTTCCTGGAAATTCCAGGTGCGCGTCTCGGCGACGGGGATGAATTTGTTCCCGTCCTGAAGGTCAACCAGGCCCAGGGTGCAGGTTTCTCCTGCTTCAGGCAGACGGCCGTTGATGTCGGTTTCGAGCACCGAGAGGTAGCGGTTGTCGGAACTCCACGCGTTGATGGCGAAATAACTCGCCAGCAGGTGGTCGTGCGGACCGGAGGTCACGGCGTAGGGTTCCCCCACGCTGGGGAAGGGCGCCGGCCCTTTTTCGCAGCAGCCCGACAAGAGCAGGGCCGCAAAAAATGCCCGGAACAAGAAAAATTTCTTCATACTTACGCGAGTTCCCGGAGCGTTTGAGCGTGTCCCTGCGCGTCCACCCAGCCTAGGCAGTCTTCGGCGATAACAACCTTCCAGCCCGCCCGGCGCAGGTCTTCCACCGTATTGCGCACGCAGTATTCGGTGGCGATGCCGACGACGACCACTTCTTCGGGCTCCAGCAGTTCCAGCACGTCGCCGAGCGTCTGCCCGGCCTCATTGCGGCCCTCGAAGCCGGAATATTGCTCGAGCGCCGGATCGCAGCCCTTGTAGAAGACCAGTTCCTCCTGCACGAAGGGTTGGAGCAGCGCGTGAATTTCCGCGCCGTGCGTGCCGGCCACGCAGTGCGGGGGCCAGGGACCGCCCTGGGCGGCGAAGGAACAATGGTCTGCGGGGTGATGGTCGCAGACAAAGAGGACCGGAGTATCCGGATTTTGTTCAATGAGCTGCTTCGTGGCGGCGACGGCCTCGACGGAATGCTGACAGGCGAGGGAGCCTCCCTCGATAAAATCGTAGATCTCGTCTACGACGACAATTACACGGTTCATACCTCAAAAGTACATATTTTCGCTATCTTTGCGAAAAATTTCTGCAACGATGATACTGAGCATCCTGGACACCGACCTCTACAAGTTTTCCACGTCAAACGCCTATTTCCAGCTGTATCCCCTCGCCGAAGGGACTTTCCGCTTTCACGACCGCAGCGGCGAAGTGTATGACGCCGCCTTTCTTTCTGCCCTGCGGGAGGAATTCGCCCGCCTGGGGGAATTGCGGCTGGGCGATGCGGAATTTGACTACGTCGCGTCCAAAATCCACTACATTCCCCGCAATTACTGGGAATGGCTGCGCGGCTTCCGCTTCGAGCCCGGGAAAATCGAAGCCCGTCTGGACGAAGAGGGCCACCTGCAGATGGAGGTGACGGATTTTCTCTATAATGTGACGCTCTATGAGGTGCCGCTGCTGGCCATCGTGGCGGAAATGCGCAACCGTTTCAAGGGCGTGCAGGCCGATACGGAAGCGGTCTGCCGCATTCTCGACGCGAAAATAGAACTGGCGAATGCGCACGGGCTGCTGTTTTCGGAATTCGGCACGCGCCGGCGTTTTTCTTCGGCGGTGCACGAGGCGGTCGTCGCGCGGCTGAAGGAAAAATGTCCGAAGACCTGCGCCGGTACGTCCAACGTGCATTTTGCGATGAAGTACGGAATGACGCCTATCGGGACTTTTCCGCACGAATGGGTGATGTTCCACAGCGGCGTATTCGGCTATAAACGGGCCAATTACCTGTCGCTGGAAGACTGGATCAAGGTGTATGACGGCGCGCTGGGCACCGCTCTGATGGACACGTTCACCACCGCTTCTTTCCTGCGGACCCTGACGATGAAGCAGGCCAAACTGCTGGACGGTTTCCGGCAGGATTCCGGCGACGAACGGACGGTCGGCGATATGACCATCGCGCGGCTCGAGGAATTCGGCATCGACCCCCGCAGCAAGGTCATCGTCTTCAGCAACGCGCTGACCTTCCCCAAATACAAGGAAGTGGCCGATTACTTCCGCGGCCGCATCAAGGTCAGCGCCGGCATCGGCACCAACCTGACCTGCGATCCGGGCATTCCCGCCTACAAGCCGGCGAATATCGTGATGAAGCTCTCCCGCTGCCGGATGAGCGCGAAGGACCCCTGGGAAAAGGTCATCAAGATTTCCGACGATACCGGAAAACATATGGGAGACGACCTGGAATTCCGTATCGCCGCCCACGAACTGCACTTATAGCGTCCTGGCCTTGGCGAGAAAATCGCGTACGCGCCGCGTGTATTCCTCCGGATACCGGGCGTAGGCATTCGCGTGGACGGCGCCTTCCGCCACCCACATCTCTTTGTACCCGTTCACCTTCGCATCGTAATTCATCTGCAGGTGCCCGAAGGGGACGAACTTGTCCGCATCGCCGTGGATGAAAAGCATCGGACGCTCGCATTTTGCGAGTTGCTTTACGCTGGACGCTTCCTTGAAGTCCCAGCCGTAGCGCCTGCGGCAGACGATATTGGCGCTGTGCAGGACAGGGAAGGGGGGCAGGTGGAAACGCTGCCCGAGCGAGGCCTTGAACTGGTCCCATACCGAGGCGTAACCGCAATCTTCCACAAAGGCGCGGATATAGGCGGGAAGGTCGTCTCCGCTCATCATCATCGTCGTGGCGGCGCCCATCGAGACTCCGTGGACCACCATAAACGCATCGTTCCAGCGTGCGTGGGCCAGTTCCGCCCACTTTTCCACGTCCAGGCGGTCCAACCAGCCCATCTGTATGGCTTCGCCTTCCGAATAGCCGTGGTAGCGCAGGTCGGGCAGCAGGACATTGTAGTTCAGGCTGTCCCGGTACATCTTGGCGAGGTACAGGAACACGAGGTGGTTGTCCGTGTATCCGTGCACGATGAGGGCGCTGCCCTGTGCGGAAGCCGTGTCGGCGGCGGGGGCATAGACGGCGTGCAGGGAGCAGCCGTCCTCACAGATAAGGGTGGTGTCCCGGAAAATTCCCGCGGCGTGCAGGCTGTCATACCAGGCCGTGGCGCCGGGCAGCAGGGAATCCGCCTTGTGCCGTGTGCGTTCGATGTCTTCCACACCGTGCGGCGTGGGCTTGAGTGCAAGATTGCAGACCATCTTGCCGGCCAGGCAGCTGCCTACGCAAAGGGCCAAGGTGAGAGTGGCCAGAATCCGGAAAAGTTTTCTCATGGTTTTTGGATGGGGAAGTGAACGAAGAGCCGGGCCAGCAGGGCGCCGGAGATATTATGCCAGACGCTGAACAGGGCGCCGGGGACGGAGGCGGAGGCCAGGAGGGGGAAATGCGTGGTGGCCAGGCTGCAGGCCAGTCCCGAATTCTGCATCCCCACCTCGATGCTGACGGTGCGGGCCTTGCAGGGCGAAAACCGCAGGAGACGGGCCGCTCCATAGCCCAGCGCATAGCCGCAGAGGTTGTGCATAATCACGACGGCGATGACGACCAGGCCGCTTTCCCGCAACTTTCCGGCATTGGCCGCCACGACGGCAATGACAATCAGCGTAATGACCAGGGTCGAGAAGGACGGCAGGAAGGAGACGGCTTTGGTGGTGAAGGCGGGTAGGAAGCGTCCGGCCAGCAGGCCCAGGACAATCGGTAGCACCACGACCTGGAGGATGGACAGGAACATGCCGAAGAAACTGACGGGAATCGCCGCACCGGCCAGCAATTTCATCAGCATCGGCGTCAGGACGGGGGCGAGCAGGGTGGAGACGGTCGTCATTCCGACGGAAAGGGCCACGTCCCCCTTGGCCAGATAGGTGATGACATTGGAACTGGTGCCGCCCGGGCAGCAGCCCACCAGCAGCACGCCGACGGTCAGTTCCGGCGACAGGTGAAACGTCCGCGCCAGCACCCAGGCCAGGAGCGGCATCAGGACAAACTGGCACAATACGCCGATCCCCACTTCCAGCGGCCGTGCAAATACGGCAGCCAGGTCCCGGGCCTTGAGCGTCATCCCCATTCCAAACATCACGAGCCCCAGCAGGGGGCTGATCCACGCCGTGCGCACCAAACCCCCGGCCTCCGGCCAGAAAAACGCAAAGAGTGCCGCCGCCAGCACCAGAAAGGACATTGATCTCATCTCTTGCAAATCTGCGTCAAAGATACTAAATTTGAAATTGAATAACCTCATTGAATATGCCGCAGAATTGTCTTTATTGCCAGAACAAGGCCCTGTTGGATTCGCTGATGATCAAAATCGCGGACCTGAACGTATCTACCCTGTATCTTTTCAAGGAGCAGACGCATCCCGGCCGCTGCGTGGTCGCCTACAAGGACCACGTGGGCGAGCAGTTTGAAATTCCAGAGGCGGAGTATGTGCAGTTTATGCTGGATGTCCGCCGGGTAGCGCAGGCGCTTTCCCGGGCCTTCCATCCGGATAAAATCAACTTCGGCGCCTATTCGGATACGCTCAGGCACGCCCACTGGCATATCGTCCCCAAATACCAGGACGGGCCGGAGTGGGGCGGCGTCTTTGAGATGAATCCGAAAAAGACCTATCTCTCCGAGGAACAGTACGCCGAAAGGATAGAAAAAATCCGCGCGGAACTATAGCGGACGGGGTATCTCCACAGAAACTTCCCGCAGTCGCGGGTCCGCGGACATCGCCTGCGGATTGGTGCCGGGAAGGCCTTGCGGGATTTCTTCTCCAAGGCGGGCAAAGAGCTGCTCCCAGTAGCTGGGGAATTCTCCTTCGGCGTTCTTGAAATTCATCGGCGCGGAACGGAAAATGGGGGTTCCGTCCTCATCCAGATAACATTCCTGCACCAGTTCGCTGCAATAAAAGGCGCCGTTGTCCGGCAGGAAATACACATCGTAAGGAAGACCGAGACGGCATTTCGCCCTCTCGACGGAGGCCGCTGCGGGGCGGTCATCCTGCAGGCGCATCACTTTGAAAACGGGTAGTGAACCGTCCCTGCACGTAAAGTCCATCAGGAAGGTGTCCAGCGGATGCCGGTCTACACCGCGCCGCATTGTGGCATCAATGATCCACACCCCGGCGCTGTCCACCTCGGCGATGGCGACGTGAATGAACTGCAGGCTGTCGCCCTGACCGGTAGCGGCGGCAATGGCTCCGTTCATTGCAGTTTCCTCCTGGGCAAAGGAGGCGGGAAGGCCGACGAAGACAAGGTCCCCGCTCCGAAGCGTTTCCGCCCTCTCCCCGCAAGCCGCTGCCACCAGCAGGCACACCGCAATCA
>CACYHC010000002.1 GCA_902774145.1 uncultured Bacteroidia bacterium | reverse complement strand
AAGAACTGCAGGAGCCTTTCGCTGAGGTCCTTGCAGTTTTTTCGTTCCATCAGGTTGTGGGCTTCGTTCTTGTACTGGAGCAGCCAGGCCGGGGAGCCGAAGCGCCGCAGGGCGCAGAAGAACTCGATGCCCTGGTACCAGGGAACGGCACCGTCGGCGTCGTTGTGCATAATCAGCACCGGGGTTTTCACCTTGTCGGCGTGAAAAACCGGAGAATTCTCGATATACAACTCGCGGCCGCCCTCGTCCCAGAGGGATTTGCCGATGCGGCTCTGCCCGTGCTCGTACTGCATCGCCCGCGCCAGGCCGGACTCCCAGCGGATGCCGCCGTAGGCGCTGGTCATATTCCCCACGGGCGCGCCGGCGCCGCCCGCCCGGAACATATCGGTGCGGGTGACGAGGTACGCCACCTGGTAGCCGCCCCAGCTCTGGCCCTGGATGGCCATCCGGTCGCGGTCCAGGAAGGGAAACTGCGCACACATCGCCTCCGCACCGGCGCAGATGCAGTTGTACGCGCTCTCACCGGGATGCCCCACCTTGTACACCACATCCGGCACGAACACCGCATAGCCGTTGCTTACATAGAGCGGAATATTGATGATGGAGCGCGAAGGCGCCGGCTGGCGGTAGCTGTACATCGTCTCCGCATTCCGTTCATAGAAATACACCATAAGGGGCAGTTTTTCATCGGGCTCGCGGTCCTCCGGCAGGAAGAGCAGGCCATCCAGCGGGGTGCCGTCGTAGGCCTTCCAGTGGACAAGTTGCACATCGCCCCAGCGGTAGTCCGCCTGTGCGGGATTGATATGGGTCAGCTGCTCCGCCGCAGCCATCTGCGCAAGGCCGACGCCCCGGCGCGCGAAACAGAAATACAGGTCGTAGGGATGACGGAAATCGCCTTTCGTGAGGGCCGCGGCGCTGCCGTTTCTGGCGATGGCCCCCGCAGCAAAACTGCAGGGGGCGGTAAAGCCCTCGGGCACACGGGCTTTCAGGCCGTCCAGAACAGCCAGGCCGTTGGTCTTGTCCGTTTCACAGAAGGTGGAAAGCCAGAGTTTTTCCCTCGCCGAGGGGCTGTGCACCAGGCCCAGCTTCCGGTCTGTCTCGCTCAGGCCCCAGTCCACGAAATTCGTCCGCCGGTAGCGGAGGTTCCGCGCACGGCCCTCCCCTTTCGTCAGGCAAACGGCGGCGCTCCCGTCAGGCTGCAGTTTCCAGAGGTCATAACGGTCGCAGATGAGCACGGAGGCATCCCCTTCCGTCCACTGCGGACGGCGGTCCCAGGGGTCGGGCGGACAGGGGCGGTCGTTTTCTTCGTCGAAGAACGGAATGCCCAGGGACGCGGTGAGGTTGGCTTCCGCACCGGTCGAAAGGTTCCGGCAGTGCCAGTTCAAATCGCCGTAACTGTACCATAGAATATATTTTCCGCCTGGGGAAAGCTGCGGCGTGCCTTCCAGTTTACTGTAAAGCAGTTTTCTTTCGCCCGTGACAAGCGAAACGAGGTACGCATCGCAGAAATTATTGGCGTCCCAGTAAGAGGAGAGGCGGTAGGCGCTGTCGTTGAGGAGCAGGGCATAGTCGCCGTCGCCCCCGGCGTAGTGTTTCAGGACATCTTCCGTCGAATCCGAAAGCAGCACCGGTTGCCCGCCGGCCACTTCGATGACTGCCTGGAAGGTCTTTTTCGCAGGGTCGTCCTTGCGGCGCATCGGCGGGGTGTAGAGCGCATCCCAGTTCCAGATTTCCAGCTGCGCCTTTTCAAATTCGACGACGGTCGTATCTTTGGGCGGTTTGCAGGGGCCCATACCGGCAAATATCCGCTTCCCGGAACGGGAGAAGAACGGCGCACTGCGCTCGGTCAGGCACCAGTCCTCCTTCGCACGGTAATCCGCCCCGAGCAAGGTCCGCAGGCCCGATGCAGCGTTCCAGAGCATCAGGGCGCAGTGCCGGCCCGCATCTTCCAGGCTATCCGCCGATGCGAGGAAGGCCAACTGCGCACCCGCATCGTCAAAGGCGATGCCACCGTAATAGGCCTTGCCGCTGTCCAGCACCGTCCGCGTACGGGTAGCGGGGGCATAGAGGAGCATCGCGTTTTGCGAAAGGCTGTCCTTCTTTTCCTTTTTCAGCACCAGCGCAAGCAGGCGCCCGTCGCGCGAGAAAGTGAACGCCGAGGCCTGTTTGATCGTATCGGCGCGGTTCCCTTCGGCGGGATTGAGCACCACGACGGCATCTTTTATCTCGTAGGCTACGAAAGGCATCGCATCAAAACCGGTTTTGAAGCGCTTGGAACGCGGGAATTTGTGCAGCGTCATCGCCCCGAGGTCCATGACCGCAAGGCTGTCCTGCGGCATTTTGTCCTTCTTGACTTTCTTGATTTTCGCGGCGCGAGTGGCGGCATACGGCGCCTTGATGCTGCAATAGGCCCGTTTTCCGTCGATGCTCAGGCCCTCGCCGCGCGGAATGCGAAGTTCCGCCCCGTCGGCCGTGCGGCGAATCACCAGGGTTCCGTCCCCCTGCTGGAGGGCGATACGGTAGCTCAGGAAGGCACCGTCCGCCGTCAGGGCGACATCCGTTACCCGCTCCCAGCTGTCGTAGACGCTGTGGTCCAGCGGCTTTTTACGGGCGGAAAGGGAAAGGCAGCAAAGGGCACAGAGGCCGGCAAGGAAAATTCTATTGCAAGACATAGCGTGACGGTTTGTACAAAAATAGGGATTTTTTGTATTTTTGTATGTGACTTTTGAACAAATCGTAAATGCGGTAAACGCGGTGGTGTGGAGCCCCGCGCTGATTGTGTTGCTGATCGGCGCAGGCTTGTATTTTTCCATCCGCACCCGCTTCGTACAAATCCGGAAACTGCCCCTGATGGTCAAACTGCTCTTCGCCCCCAGAAGCCAGGAGCAGACCGCCGGCGTTTCGTCCTTCCAGGCTTTCTGCCTTGCCCTCTCCGGGCGGGTGGGCACCGGCAATATCGTCGGCGTGGCGACGGCCATTGCCATCGGCGGACCGGGCGCGGTATTCTGGATGTGGGTCATTGCATTTATCGGCGCAGCGACGGCTTTTATGGAATCCACCCTGGCGCAGCTATACAAGTTTCCGCACGGGGGAAACTGGCGCGGCGGGCCTGCGAGTTATATCGAAAAGGGCCTGGGACAGCGCTGGCTGGGCATCCTCTTCGCCGTTTTTACCATTATCGGTTACGGGGTGCTGCTGGCGGCCGTACAGTCCAACGGCATGGCCTCCGCCTTTGAAAATTCCTTCGGCGTGCCGCCCTTCTGGGCAGGGTTCACCGCGGTCGTGCTGCTGGTCCTGGTCACCCTGGGCGGGCTGCGGAGGATTGCCAAGGTGGCCGCTGTCGTCACCCCCTTTATGGCCATTGCCTATGTCCTGATGGCGCTGATTGTCATTTGCGCGCATATCAACAACGTTCCCAGCGCCTTTGCGCTGATTTTCCGGTCAGCCTTCGGCGCGGATCCCGTTTTCGGGGGCATGGTGGGGAGCGCGATTGCGATGGGCGTCAAGCGCGGGCTTTTCTCCAATGAAGCCGGCGAGGGCGGCGGCGCCATCGTATCGGCCAGCACCTCCGTAGACCAAAGCGCCAAGCAAGGGCTTGTGCAGGCCTTTTCCGTGTATATCGACACCCTGCTCGTCTGCACCGCCACCGCGCTGATGATTCTCTGCACAGGCCTTTATGCCACCGACCTGGGGGGCAATTATGTCGCCTATACGCAAGGAGCCATCGATACGGTCTTCCGCGGCTGGGGCAGCAGTTTCGTCGCCATCGCCCTGGCTTTCTTCGCCTTCACCACGCTGATGGCCTATTATTTTTATGCCGAATCCAGCCTTTCCTATTTGTTTGAGACGGGCAGACGCAAGAACGCGCGGACGGAACGCATTGCGCTTTGGGTGTACCGCGGACTGCTCTTTTCGGCGGTCCTCGGCGGCGCCTGCACCCAGGCCGGAACCGCCTGGACCATCGGCGATATCGGCGTGGGGCTTACGACCTGGATCAATGTGATTGCGCTGCTCCTGCTCTGTCCTAAAGCGCTGCAGGCCCTTCGGGAGCTGGAACGTAAGAAGTAAGCAGTTTCATTTTTCCGTCCGGAATGAGGCAGAGGTCGTCCGCCGATGCGGGGATGAGCACCGTCTCGCCCTGCCGGATGTCCAGGGATTCGCCGTCCACTTCCAGGGAACCCTCCCCCTCCAGGCACATCACCACCACAAAGGAATCGATTTCCGAGAGGTCGCGGGCATAGGGCAGGGTCAGGTCGTACACGCTCGTCGCAAAATACGGGCAGCGCACCAACTCCACCTCCTCGTCTTTCATCTGCGCATAAGCGGTGCGGTAGTTGTCGTACACCGTGTAGTCGATGGCGTCCTTGGCCAGTTCCGTATGCAGTTCGCGCGGTTTTCCGTCCAGTCCCGGACGGTTGTAGTCAAAGAGACGGTAGGTGATGTCCGAGGTCTGCTGGATCTCGGCGATGAAACAGCCGCCGCAGATGGCGTGGATGCGGCCTGCGGGGAGAAAGAACACGTCGCCGGCGTGCACCTCGTGGCGGGCGAGTACCTCGGTAATGCTCCCGTCGGCCACCCGCTCTGCATATTCCTGCGGCGTAATGGCCTTCGAAAGCCCCGCGTAAAGATAGGCGCCGGGCGCGGCGGAAACGACATACCACATCTCGGTCTTGCCTTTGGAACCGTTGTGGCGCGCCGCCGCCAGGGCGTCGTTCGGATGCACCTGGATGGAAAGGTCGCTGAGCGCGTCGATGAATTTGATGAGGAGCGGGAACTCGTCGCCGGTAGAAGCATAAACCTGCTTCCCCACAAGTTCTCCTTTGTATTCGCGCACCAGTTCGGCAATGGTCTTCCCCTTGAGCGGCCCGTTCAGGACAACGGACTCGTTGCCCTTGACGCCGGACAGTTCCCAGCTTTCACCAATGTTCTTCTGGTCGGTTTCGATCCCTTTGTAGGGGGCAATCGCCGCCCCTCCCCAGACAAGGGTTTTCAGGATGGGGATAAATTTAAACGGATATAGTATCATTTTGTCAAATCTGTTCTGCAAAGTTTGCAATTTAAAAGAAATTCTGCAATATTTGCGATACTATGAACAACCTGTTTGACATCAAAGGCAAGGTGACCGTCATGACGGGAGCCTGCGGGGTGCTTGGCGCCACTATCGTAAAGTATTTTGCCGCACAGGGCAGCAAGGTCGTCCTGTTGGACCTGGAACGGGCCGCGGCGGTCGGAGAGAAACTCGTTGCCGAAATCAAGGCGGACGGCGGCGAGGCGATGTTCCTCCCCACCAATGTCCTGGACCGCAGCGTCCTCGAGAAGAACCTGGCGGACATCCTTGCGGCCTACGGCCGTGTCGACATCCTGCTGAACGGTGCCGGCGGCAACATGGGGCCCGCCAATGTGGGACCCGAACAGAGCGTCTTCGACATTGACATGGACGCCATCCGCAAGGTCTTCGACCTGAATATCCTCGGCGCCATCTATCCGACCCTGGTCTTCGCCAAGGCGATGGTGGAAAACGGCGGCAAGGGCTCGATCGTCAACTTCTGCTCGATGTCCTCCTTCCGGCCCCTCACGCGTGTCGCAGGCTACGGAATGGCCAAGGCGGCCCTCGCCTCCTGGACGATGTGGCTGGCCGGGGAACTGGCCACCAAATACGGCGACGGCCTGCGCGTCAACGGCATCGCCCCCGGCTTCCTGCTCACCAACCAGAACCGTTCGCTGCTCACCAACGAAGACGGCTCCCTGACCGACCGTTCCCACAAAATCATCGGCCATACGCCGTTCGGACGCTTCCTGGAGCCCGACGAACTCGTCGGCGCCCTCCACTACCTGGCTTCCGATGCCTCGAAGGGCGTCACCGGTACCATCTCCGTCGTCGACGGTGGCTTCAACAGTTTCAGTATCTAATCCTATGTATTTAATGAAACAATCGTGGCGGTGGTATGGACCGAATGACCCCGTCACCCTCGACAACATCCGCCAGGCCGGCGTCACCGACATCGTCAGCGCCCTCCACCACATCCCCAACGGAGAGGTCTGGACCGTCGAAGAAATCGAAAAGCGCAAAGCCCAGTGCGCGGAAAAAGGACTGGAGTGGAGCGTCGTCGAAAGCGTCCCCGTCCACGAGCACATCAAAACGCGGGAAGGCGAATACCTGAAATACATCGAAAACTACAAGCAGACCATCCGCAATCTCGCAAAGTGCAACATCCACGTCATCACCTATAACTTTATGCCGGTGCTGGACTGGACGCGCACGAACCTCGCCTACGAGATGCCGGACGGCAGCCGGGCCCTGCGCTTCGAGCGCGCGGCCTTCCTCGCCTTCGACCTTTGCATCCTCAAGCGCCCCGGCGCCCGCAACGAGTACAGCGCCGAGGACATCGCCAAGGCGGAAGCGCGCTATGCACAGATGGACGAAGCCGAAAAGGCGCTCATCACCCGCAACATGATTGCCGGCCTGCCCGGCAGCGAGGAGAGTTTCACCCTGGAGCAGTTCCAGGCGGCGCTCGACCGCTACAAGGGCATCGACGCGGAGCAGCTTCGCGCAAACCTCATCTTCTTCCTGCAGCAGGTCTGCCCGGTCTGCGACGAGGTCGGCTCCCGGATGGTGATTCACCCCGACGATCCGCCCTACCCCATCCTCGGCCTGCCGCGTATCCTGAGTACGGCGGACGATTTCCGCAAACTGGTCGCCGCGGTGCCCAACCCGTCCAACGGCCTGAACCTCTGCACCGGTTCCTTCGGCGTACGCGCGGACAACGACCTCCCGGCGATGATGCGGGAATTCGGCGACCGCGTGGATTTCGTGCATCTGCGCGCCACCAAGCGCGATGCCGACGGCAACTTCTACGAGGCGAACCTGCTGGAGGGCGACGTGCCCGTCTATGAGATGATGAAGGCGATGCTCGAGGTGGAGCAGCAGCGCAAGACGCGCATCTACCTGCGGCCGGACCACGGCCACCAGATGTGCGACGACCTGAACCGGAAGTCCAATCCCGGCTACTCCTGCTACGGGCGCCTGCGCTCCCTCGCGGAGCTCCGCGGCCTGGAGCTGGGCATCGCACAAAGCCTGTACCGCTAAAAATAACCTGCAGGGAAACTTGCAGGTTATTTTTTTTATCCCTATCTTCGCGCCACAATTAACAAACCCACGGGGACAGATTTGACTGCTTGCAACCCCGGTAAACCAAAAAATGCTAAAATGAACTATCTCTTCACATCGGAGAGTGTCTCCGAAGGGCATCCTGACAAGGTTGCCGACCAGATTTCAGACGCCATTCTCGACGAATTCCTCCGCAAGGACCCGGAGGCCAAAGTTGCTTGTGAAACTTTCTGCACCTCGGGCCTGGTCATCGTGGGCGGCGAAGTCCGCTCCGAGGTCTGGGTGGACATCCAGGAAACCGCCCGCCGCGTCATCGAGAAGATTGGCTACAACAAGGCGGAATACGGCTTTGACGCCAGTTCCTGCGGCATCATCTCCACGATTCACGAACAGAGTCCCGACATCAACCAGGGTGTCGTGCGCGAAAGTCCCGAAGAACAGGGCGCCGGCGACCAGGGAATGATGTTCGGCTATGCCTGCCGGGAAACCGCGGAATATATGCCACTTGCGCTCTCTCTGTCCCACAGGCTGCTCCGCCTGCTCGCCGATATCCGGAGGGAAACGCCGCAGCCGATGTCCTACCTGCGCCCGGACGCCAAGGCCCAGTTCACCATCGAATACAACGAGAAGCGCCAGCCCCTGCGCATCCACACCATCGTCCTGAGCACGCAGCACGACGAATTCGCCAGCGAAGCCGAAATGCACGCGAAAATCGAAGCCGACGTACGCGAGATTGTACTTCCGAGACTCATCGCAAGCCTGCCGGAACAGACCGCAGCCCTTTTCGACGGCACATTCAAACTGCTGGTCAACCCGACGGGAAAATTCGTCATCGGCGGTCCCGCCGGCGATACGGGCCTCACCGGGCGCAAAATCATCGTCGATACCTACGGAGGAAAGGGCGCCCACGGCGGCGGCGCCTTCTCGGGAAAAGACCCGTCGAAAGTGGACCGCAGCGCCGCCTATGCGGCCCGCTACCTCGCCAAGAACCTCGTAGCGGCCGGCATCGCCGACGAATGCCTGGTGCAGCTCGCCTATGCCATCGGCGTCGCCGAGCCCGTCAGCGTATTCGTCGATACCTACGGCACCTCGAAACTGCAGGGCGTTTCCGACGGAGAAATCGCCCGCCGCATCCACGGGGCTTTCGACCTGCGTCCCGCCGCGATTATTAAGCAATTCGGGTTGAAATCCCCGATTTTCGAACCGACGGCCACCTACGGCCATATGGGACAAGAACCCTATGTCAAGGACGGACTGCAGTTCTTCGGCTGGGAAAAAACCGATGCCGTGCAAAAAATCCGCGATTTGTTTGCACAATAAAAAATAATGCTTACATTTGCTGCCGATGACACGCAAGAACACTTTCTTCTGGTGGCGCCTGAACGAATTTTCCGGTCAGGCCCGTTAGGCGTAAGCGCGCGTGTAAGCATACTTTGCGAGACTGTCCGGAGGAGCCCCGGATGGTCTTTTTTGTTAATGGAAAATAAATATTTCAACATATTATCGTTATGAGACAGAAAAAATTCATGCTGCCGGAGTCGGAAATCCCGACCCACTTCTTCAACATCCAGGCGGTGATGCCCAACAAGCCCCTCCCCTTCCTGCACCCCGCAACCCGCCAGCCCCTCAAGGCGGAAGACCTCTACCCCATCTTCTGCAAGGCCTGCGCCGACCAGGAACTCAACCAGACGGATGTATGGATTCCCATCCCGGAAGAAGTGCGCGAGCAGTACGCCGCCTACCGCTGCACCCCGCTCGTGCGCGCCTATGAGCTGGAAAAGGCGCTCGGCACCCCGGCCCACATCTATTTCAAGAACGAGAGCGTGAGCCCCGCCGGATCGCACAAACTCAACTCCGCCATCGCCCAGGCTTACTACGCCAAACAGCAGGGCGTCACCAACCTCACCACCGAGACGGGCGCCGGCCAGTGGGGCGGTGCGCTGAGCTACGCCACCAAGAAGTTCGGCATCGACTGCGCGGTCTATATGGTCAAGGTCAGCTACGAGCAGAAACCCTACCGCCGCTCCATCATGCAGGCGTTCGGCGCCGCGGTCACCCCTTCCCCGTCGATGTCCACCCGCGCCGGCAAGGATATTCTCACCCGCAACCCCAACGACCGGGGGTCCCTGGGCTGCGCGATTTCCGAGGCCATCGAACTGGCCCTGAGCACGCCCAACTGCAAATACGCACTGGGCAGCGTCCTGAACCACGTCTGCCTGCACCAGACCGTTATCGGCCTGGAGGCGGAAAAGCAGATGGAACTCGCGGGCGAATACCCGGATATCGTGATTGCCTGCTTCGGCGGCGGTTCGAACTTCTCCGGCCTGGCATTCCCCTTTATGCGCCACAACATCCTGGAAGGCAAAAAGACCCGCTTCATCGCGGCGGAGCCTTTCTCCTGCCCGAAACTCACCCGCGGCAAATTCGAATATGACTTCGGCGACGAGGCCGGTATGACCCCTCTCCTGCCGATGTACACGCTCGGACACGCCTTCAAACCCGCCTCCATCCACGCAGGCGGCCTGCGCTACCACGGTGCCGGCGTCATCCTTAGCCAGCTGATGAAGGACGGCTATATGGAAGCCGTCGATATCGAACAGCTCGATTCCTTCAAGGCGGGCGTGCTCTTTGCGCAGACCGAGGGCATCATTCCCGCACCGGAAAGCTGCCACGCGATTGCGGCCACCGTCAACGAGGCCCTCAAATGCAAGGAAAGCGGCGAGCAGAAGACCATCCTCTTCAACCTTTCCGGACACGCCTTCGTGGATATGGCGGCCTATGACAGCTATTTCTCCGGCGAGATGCAGAACTACCACCTCTCCGATGAAGAGATTGCCTCCTTTATGAAGAGCGCCGATGACCTGAACAATGCACAATAAGGTCCTCACGCTCCTTTTTTTGCTGGCCTGCACGCGGGCCGGGGCGCAGACGCCCATCGTCCCCTCGGACCTATCCGTTCCGAGCAAAATCGCCCCGGCCTACTTCGGGCCCAACGCTTTTCCCGTCCCGGTCATCCCGGAAGCACGCCTGGACAAAAACCTCCGGGTGGAGCTCTCCGGGGACTTTTTCCTCCCCCAGGACCGGCGCCTGGACTTTACGGGCGGTCCCTCCTTCCACCTGCGTATTCCGCTCTGGACGGACCGGGCCGCCCTGAGCCTGTGGATGCCCATCCAGGAATGGTGGAACTATGATGCAGAAACCGCCGCCCTGCGGCGGCTGGGCGAGGCCTACAAGGACGGGGGGAAGGGACACGACTCCGGCGACCTCTATATTTCCGCGGATCTCTATGTCCTGAAAGCCCGGGGCTGGGTGCCGGACATCCTGGTGCGGGCCGTCCTGAAGACGGCTTCCGGCAATCACTTTGCCGAAGCACGCTACTATGACGCACCGGGTTATTTCTTTGATGTCACCATCGCCAATTCTTTGTATTTCAACGGATTCTGCAAAGAACTGCGCGGCGCAGCCAGCGGGGGCTTCCTCTGCTGGCAAACCGACAACGGCCGGCAGAACGACGCCTGGCAGGCCGGCGTTTCCGCCATGCTGGATACAAAAGTTTTCCGCCTGGAAACCCAGCTGGCGGGCTATTTCGGCTGGGAGAAAGACGGCGACCAGCCGGTCACTGTCCGTGGCCGGCTGGACTTTCATGCTGGGCGTTTCACGCCCTTCGCCGTCTTTGCCTGGGGAATCCGGGATTACCCCTTTATGATGCTCAGCGCAGGACTGCGCTATGAGTTTCCGCTGAACCGCTGGTTTTAGAACCAGTAGCCGGTACCGCTCATATCGAAAGCCTGCACGTCGGTGTCCGCCTTGTCGTAGGAGCAGAACAGCCAATCGTTGAGATTGGTGACATCCAGCCCGACCGGTGTAATGGTATCCAAGGTCTTGCCGTGGTCGATCTGTCCCCTGACGAGCACATTCTTGAAGGAACTGCCCGCATAATAGTGCGTGGGATCGTCTGCATCCTTGAGGTATCCCCCCTGATTGGAATTTCCGCCCTTGACCATCGCTGCGAGGGCGGCGAAGTACGGCATCGTGTCGTGTCCCGACCCTACCGCGGTGAGGAGGAAATTCAAGGTACAATCACTGACATTACAAGCGATGGGCATCAGACCGAAGAGTCCGCCGTTCGCGAAGGTGTTGAAACTTCTTCCAATCTGAAGCGCGGTTGTCGCCGTGCCGACTTCGCAACCTGACACATCCAGGGCGCCGGCCAGACCCACCAGGCCGGCATTGACCGACTGATAGGAAGAGCGGGAGTATTCCGAACCGCCGTCAACGATACCTGTGGAGGAGCAATCCACGATTTGCGCGTGCCGGTCCACTTCTCCGATAGCCACCCCGGCGATACCTCCGGTATATTGTTTCATGCGAAGCGTGGAAGAAGCGACGGCACTGTTGGAAGGTGCGGCATTGTACAGGATACCGGAATTGGAACACTTCTCCAGACGGAAGAATACACCGTCCTTATGCGCTTCGGAACCGCTGCCCGTCGGCCAGAGCTTGCAGCCATAGGGACAGGCAAAACTCCGTCCCACGGGAACGCCGTAATCCTTGCCGTTATTGGAATAAGTGAACGAACTGTTCGGGAAATAGGCACAGCCCACGATTCCGCCGACGGCCGCAAACGAGAGATTCGGACCATGCTTTCCCCGGTCCGTGGAGACCTCGGCGTTATTGCTGCAATTATACAGGGTGGCGGAATATTCCCCCTTGTCGTAGGCAATCCAGGATACGATGCCGCCAAGCGCGTTGTAGTGCATCGGATACGCGGCAGATGTGGTCGTATTCTCCGTGTGGACCTTCGCATAGTTCTGGCAATTCTGGATAAGTACGGGGCCCTCGAGTGCAGGGGCGGATGGACTGAGCGTACCGATGAGGGCTACGATGCCCGCCGCATAGCAGTTGACGGTCGTCGCCGCCGGATAGGACGCGGAAATCTCGCCAGCGTTGTAGCAATCCTCTATAGTGCCGCTGAGAATCTGACGGCAGATGCCCGCCATGGCGATATGCTGTTTGGTCTGCACCTTGGCAAGCATATTCATATAATTGCCGATATTGGAAATCAAGCCGCCTCCCTTCACGATTTGGACGAGGGAGACATAGCCGGGCGTAGAGGCATCTTCCACATTGTCCCCAATCTGGCCGTACAGGGTAAGGTTCTTGACCGTACCGCCATCCACGGTGGTAAACAGGGGGCCATTGGCCGCCTCCTGGATAATGGCGCAGTCGCAACCGTCCAGGACATAAGTCCAGGGGGCCGTGATCCGGTCCAGGTCATCCGCAGAGATGTGATTCTTCAGTTTGACTACACCGTCCACCAGCCACCGGTCCAGGGAATTGCCCTTATTGACGTCGGAGGCGAAGAGGTTCCACTCGTTCGCCGTGGAGATATAGCCGCGCTCGCCCGTTCCCGTGTATTCCACCGGGACAGTAAGGATGGTCCCCTGTCCGTCGAGCAGGGCCAGCGGGGAAGACTTGATGGAGTTGAAATAACCATCTACGGTTTCCACCGTGACGATCAGGCCTTCCGAATAGGTACGGGCGGGAACGACCGCCAGCACCGTCGTGCCCGCGGGAACGCCATCCACTCCGCAATCGACGGTGATGTTTTGCTGTACATCCTCGTTGGAAAGGGTCTGCGAGACGACATTGTCGTTCTTGAACACATACTTGTAGGTTCCGGCCATACCGCTCTTGGAGCGGCCGTTCGTAATGACGATACGGCGGATATTTTCGACGTTCCCCGTGACGGTGATCTTCAGGAAGGCCGTCAGCGGCTTGAACACCAATTGGTTGTCCTCCACGGACGAGGCCATGAAGGAAGAGGCCGCATCAAAAGTACCCGGGGTAAAGTGCTGTACGGCGGGGAAGTCGGCCTGCAGATAGTCGTACCAATTGCCGTCTGCGGACTTGTAGCCCACCGTGTCGCCGGGCGCAACCACGTGTGCACGGATAAACGAGCCTTCCTGGACCGCGGCGGCTGGATAGAAGGCACGGTACGGCGCTTCCAGGCCGGCAGCGTCGACAACGGCGCTCAGGCCGTCGGGAGCAATCTGCAAATCGGAAACCGCCGTTCCGTTGATGGAAAGGGCGTCTCCCTCCGCCCACTTCACCTTGTGGGTCCCGGGGACGTCGAGGTCGTCGATAAAGGTTTTGGAAAGGTCGTCGATGACGGCGACAAGCCGGTTGCCTCCCGACGTGTCGATGGGGGCGGTCATCTCGTCGGACCGGGTGCAGGCCGCAAATACGGCCATACAACACAAGAGAAACGGGATAAACTGTTTCATGGCGCCTGTTGTTTAATACTCGGTCCAGGTCAAGCCCTCGGCGTCCGTATCGACGAGATCCGGGGTACTGCCCACCAAAGAAGAACAAATCACGCCCTTGGCTGAATCCAGCACCGCCAGACAGTCCGGTGCCGAATAGGGAAATAATTTTTTCAGCATAACAATTAAATACAAGTTATGCCGAAAGTTCGCCATTTACCGCGGAAACGGCTGCAAATATTTTCACGATAGGTACAAAAATATTCCCTTATCGCAAAAGTTCCGCCAGTTCAAGGACCAAACGTTCTGTTTTCTCCCAGCCAAGGCAAGGGTCGGTAATGGATTTGCCATAGACATTCTCCCCCGCCTTCTGGCAGCCGTCCTCCAGATAGGACTCGATCATCAGGCCCTTGACCAGCGCCCCGACCGTATTGCAGTGCCGCATACTGTGCAACACTTCCTTGGCAATTCTTCCCTGCTCCATGAACTGCTTGCCGGAGTTGGAATGATTGCAGTCCACCAGCACCGCCGGATTGGCGAAATCGTGCATCTCATACAACTCAGCCAGGTGCTTCAGGTCCTCGTAATGATAGTTGGGGTGCGAGGTGCCGTGATTGTCCACATAGCCCCGCAGGATGGCGTGCGCGAAGGGATTGCCGGCGCTCTGCACGTCCCAGTTCCGGTAAATGAAATTGTGCGGGTGCTGCGCCGCACTGATCGAGTTCATCATCACGGTAAGGTCGCCGCCGGTAGGGTTTTTCATCCCGACGGGAATGTCCAGGCCGCTGGCGACGAGCCGGTGTTGCTGGTTTTCGACGCTCCGCGCGCCCACGGCGACATAGCTGAGCAGGTCGCTCAGGAAGAGGTGGTTTTCCGGGTAGAGCATTTCGTCGGCGCAGGAGAAGCCCGTCTCCAGCAGTGCGCGCAGATGCAGTTTACGGATGGAAATCAGGCCCTTGAAGAGATCCGGACTCGTGTGCGGATCGGGCTGGTGCAGCATTCCCTTGTAACCCGCGCCCGTCGTGCGCGGCTTGTTGGTGTAGATGCGCGGAACGATGACGATTTTGTCCGCCACCTTTTCCTGCAGCGGCCGCAGACGCGAAATATAGTCGACGACCGCATCTTCGCGGTCCGCCGAACAGGGGCCGATGACCAGCAAAAACTTCCTGGACGCCCCGGACAGCACATCGCGTACCGCCGCGTCATTGGCCTGTTTGGCCGCCATCCCCGCTTCCGTTACGGGGTACATCTGCTTAATCTCCTGCGGGCTGAACAATTCCCGCCTAAACTCCATATTCATAGCTTCATTTATCAAAAAATGCCCGCCGCTCGGTAGAGAGGCGCATCATTTCCTTCAATGTATCTGTATCGTCGTTTTCGATGGCCGTCTTCAACGCATCCAGCTGCGTGATGAACAAGCCGATCTGCCGCTGCAGTTCCTCCTTGTTGAGCAGGAAGAGCTCGCTCCACATATCGCCGTTGATGCGGGCGATGCGCGTCAGGTCCCGGAACGAATCGCCGGTATAGGCGCTTAGGTGCTCCGTATCGCGGCAAGTCATCAGCGATACGGCGATGCAGTGCGTCAGCTGGCTCAGGAAGCCGATCATCTCGTCGTGCTTTTCCGGACTGAGCCGCGAAATGCGTGCAACGCCGAGCGCACGCCCGAGGTCTTCGCAGGCCGTTATCGCCGCTTCCGTATTGGCGACCGTAGGGGTGACGATGTAGTTCGCGCCGCGGAAAATGCCCGCATCGGCGCTGCGTACGCCGCTCAGTTCGCGTCCGGCCATCGGGTGCGCGCCGATGAATTCGACATCGCCGCGAAGCATCTGCTGTACGCGGTACACGATGCTGCTTTTGACGCCCGTCACATCCGTAAGCAGCGCGCCGGGACGCAACATTCCCTGATACTGCTCCAGCCACTCCAGCAGCAGGTGCGGATACAGCGCAAAGACAACCAGGTCGTACGCGCCGACGAAAGCCGCCTCCGGGGCGGTCGTTCCCTCGTCGATCATCCCCTGTTCCAGGGCATAGCGTATCGTTTCCGGCGAGCGCGTTACCGCTCCAACCCGGTAGCCTTTCTCCTTGAGCGCCAGCGCATAACTGCCGCCCATCAGGCCCAGCCCGACGATGAGTATCTTCTTATTCTTGTCCAACATATCTTTCCAGATAATCCACGGCCTGGGCCATGGCGCCGTCGTTATAGACCGACACGTCCGCCACGCTCCGGTACACGGGAAGTCTTTGTTCGTAAAGGCGCCGAAGGGCCTCCGGGTCGCGCGAAAGCGGACGGTCGCCGGTGGGGCGCAGGTTTTCCAGGGCGCGGTCCAGGAAACACAGGACGCCGTTGCGCTTGAGGGCCCGCACATTGGCGGGAAACATCACCGTGCCGCCGCCGGTGGAAATCACCTTCCCCTGGCAGGCGGCAACCTCCGCCACCGCCTCGGCTTCGAGACGCCGGAAATACGCTTCCCCACCCTCGGCGAAAAGCGCCTCGACGCTCTTGCCCGTACGCTCGCGCACCAGCGCATCGGTGTCGATGAATTCACGCCCCAGCCGCCGGGCCAGGGCCTTGCCCACGGTCGTCTTTCCGCTGGACGGCATCCCGCAGAGCACGATGTTGCGTTTTTGTGCGAGCAATTGCCGGTAGACCTGGGCGCAAAGGGCGAGGTCGAGCGTTTCCCCGCGATACAGTTCCTGCGCGCGGAACGCCTGTCCCACAAGCATATAGAGGCCGCCAGCCGCAGGGATGCCCGCCTCCTGCGCATCCAGCACCAGGTTGGTGCGGAGGGGGTTGTACACGCAGTCGAGCACCCCGGTAAGGCGTTCGAAGACGCGGATATCGACAGGCGTCGAAGCATCGTCGGGGTGCATCCCTACGGGCGTGCAGTTGACGACGATATCGGCGTCCATCCAGCGTTCCGGCTCACTGAGCAGCAGCTGGTCCTCCGTGCGGGGTGTCCTTACGGCAAAGCGGAGTTCGGCCGCGCCCTGCGAGCGGACGGCCGCCGCCGCGGCACTGGCAGCCCCTCCCGCCCCGAGAATCAGCACGGAAGCATCCCGGAAACGGATACCCGCCTCGCGCGCCATCATCAGGAAACCGTCAAAATCCGTATTGTAACCTGTGAGTCCCTCCGGAGCGCGGACGATGGTGTTGACCGCACCGCTGAGCCGCGCGCTGTCGGAGAGATGGTCCAGGTAAGGGATGACCGTTTTTTTGTAGGGAATCGTCACATTGGCGCCCTTCAGGGGAAATTCCTGCATAAAGGCCGGCAACTGCGCGGGAGAAAGCTCCTGTAGGCCGTAGCCTTCCAGGCCCAGCAAGGCGTGCAGTTCCGGCGAGAAACTGTGTCCCAGATGTTCTCCTATGAGCGCGTATTCCATTCTTTACGGCTTCAAGTAGTCCGTTCCGAAGCGGAGCGCCAGCAAATCGCAGAGCACGAGGGCCGTGAGCGCATCCACCACCGGGCAGATGCGCCGGACGATGGCCGGGTCGTGCCGTCCTTTGATTTCCAGCGGCTGGATTTCTCCGGTGCGCAGGTTCACGCTCTGCTGCGGCAGCGCAATGGACGGCGTGGGTTTGACCGCCGTCTGGAAAAGAATCGGCATCCCGTTGGAAATTCCTCCGTTGATGCCGCCGCTATGGTTGGTCTTTGTCTGGATACGGCCGTCCTGAGCGCAGAAACCGTCATTGGCTTCGGAACCCTTCATCCCGGCGATGCCAAAGCCCTCCCCGAATTCCACGCCTTTCACGCCGCCGAGCGAGAAAATCGCATTCGCAAGCACGCCTTCCACCGATCCGAACCAGGGCTCGCCCACGCCGGCGGGAAAACCGGCAACCGCCGTCTGCAACACGCCGCCGACGGAATCCCCTTCCGCACGGGCCGCGGCAATCGCTTCGCACATCGCCTTTCCGGCCGCCTCGTCCAGCACGGGGAAAGCCGCCCGGTGCAAGGCTTCAATGTCCGCGGCGATATCGCCGAAGGACCGGTCCTGCGCACCCCCGCAACGAAGGATATGCGTCCCCACGGCGATGCCTTTGGCTTTCAGCGCGCTCAGGGCGATGGCCCCCGCGGCAACGATGCCGACGGTAATCCGGCCGCTGAAGTGCCCGCCGCCGCGACGGTCCTCGAAGCCCCCGTATTTGGCGGAAGCGGCCCAGTCGGCGTGCGAGGGACGCGCCAGTTCCTGCAGGGCATCGTAGTCGGCGCTACGCACATCGGTGTTGGGAATGAGGATGCAAATCGGCGCACCGGTGGTCAGCCCGTCCTTTACCCCGCTCACGATGCGGTAGGCGTCCGCTTCCCGGCGGGCGGTATCGGTAAAGCCCGAAGGGCGGCGGCGTTCCAGTTGCCGGGCGATGAAGGCCTCGTCGACGCGGAGGCCCGGTGCCATCCCGTCCAGGATAGCGCAGATGTCGCTGCCGTGCGACTCCCCCGCAAGGGTGAGGATAATGCTTGTACCTATGCTGTTTTTCATCCAAAAAGTTTCGCAAGTTTTAAGTATTTCGCTTTTCGAATGTTTAATGGGACTTGCGAAACCTTTCCCACCGCACATTCTATACTTCGTTACTCCTTTCCTAAATCCCTTCCCTCAAGGAAGGGACTTACCATCGCCCTTACGGGCTCCAATTCTACTCCAAATGAATGGATTTGTATGAACCGACCAGTTTCAGGCGGGCGCAGACCGGCTCCAGTTGGCGGAGCAGGTCCCGGCCGTCTTCGCTGCCGGCACCGCCCTCGAGTTCCGCAAAGAAATAATGGCTCCACTGCGGACCCTCAACCGGACGGCTGTGCAGACTGCTCATATTGAAGCCGTGCGATCCGATGATGTTCAGGATTTTGGCGAGGGCGCCCGCTTCGTTGCGCACCGTGAAAACGATGCTGAAATGCTCGCCGGGGGCGGGAACCGGAGACATCGGCCCCTGGACCCGGGAGAAAACGGCAAAGCGGGTGCTATTGGCGCCGGAACTGTTGATATGCCGCTCCAGCACCTCCAGGCCGTAGAGACGGGCCGTTTCCAGCGAGGCCACCGCGGCAAGACGCTTGTCCCCGCTTTGGGCGACAGTCTTGGCCGCATCGGCGGTACTGGCGCATTCCTGCTCCGCGAAGCCCTTTTCCCGGAGGTACGGGCTGCACTGGGCAAGTGCCTGCGGATGGCTGAGGACCGTACGGATATCCGAGAGCGCAGTACCGGGCAGGACCAGCAGGTTCTGCGTGATGTCCATTTCCGCCATCATATTGATGTGCAGACTGCCGGTGAAGGCCAGGTCCATGACACTGCCTACGTCGCCGGCGGAACTGTTCTCGATGGGCAGGAGCGCCGCGTCACAGTCCCCGCTTTCGCAGGCCCGGTAGGCGCTCGCAAAATCGGCGAAGGCCATCTGCCTCGATTCCGGGAAAAGTCTTCCCGCGGCGATTTGCGCAAAGGCGCCCGGCACGCCGCAGTAGGCCACCTTCATCCCTTCGAGCAGACGCCCCTGATAGGCCCGGGAAAGGGCCATCAGCTGCTGCTGGAAAAGGACATAGTACTCGCGGAGCAGCGGGTCGGCGACCCGGGCGGCATTGCTTTCGATGACGCGCTTCTCCCGCTCCGCATCCAGGATGGGGAGACCCTTTTCCTTCTTATAGGCGAGGATCTTTTCCACCAGACGCATCCGCTCCTCAAAGAGGGATGCAATCTGTTTGTCCACGGCGTTGATTTCCCGCCGGGACGCTTCCAACTCGTTCATAACCAACCTTCTTTCGGGCTATTCTTCTGCCGTGAAGTCTTCCTTGCCGACGCCGCAGAGCGGACAAACCCAATCCTCGGGCAGTTCAGCAAAAGGGACTCCCTGCTCGGCATCGTCATAGACATAGCCGCAAATATTACATGTGTACTTCATAACGCACAAATGTATAAATATTTATTTTTCCGTGCAAGGGGTGCCGCAGGCCTGATGGAACATCTCGATGAGGGCGGCGATGGATTTGTCGATTCTGTACTGCTTGACGGATTCGGCGTACTGCCAGCGCATCTCTTCCAGTTCTTCCGGGTGGTCCAGCCAGTAGTCGATACGCTCAGCCAGCGCTTTGGGATCTCCGGCGGGGAAAAGGCTACGGGAATCCAGGGCAAACTGGGACGTGGCGGAAAGCGGCGCTTCGGCGATGATGGGCACCACGGCCTGCTGCATAGCCTCCAGTGCGGAAAGACCTTCCACCTCCACGTTGGCGCAGTGGATATACAGGTCGGACTTGGCCGCCAGTTCCGTCAGTTCCGAAAGGGTGTGGAAAGCGAAAATCGGACGATAGGCCAGCGTACCTTCCTCATACACCTTGTCCGCCAGGGCGCAGATGGCTTTCTCTTCGGGACCGCGACCGGCGAAATAGAGCTGGATCTGCTTGGCGTGGCGGCAGTAGCGCATGGACTTGAGCAGGGTGAACTGGTCCTTCTCGTTCGAGAGGCGTCCGATGCAGGTGACCATCCAGGGCTTTTCCGGATCCCTGACGGCATCCCGCTGGCGCAGGAGCGGGGCGGGAACGAGTCCGTTGGGAATCAGGTGCAGCCGGGCCGTAAAGTTGAATTTCTCCAGCCGCTCCTGCACATTGCGCGTAGGACACTGGATATCCGTACAGTGATTGAAAATCAGGTCCCGGGCCACTTTCAGGGTGGCGTTGTTCAGCCACTTCCAGCCCGCCATACCGATATTGCAGAAAATGTTCTCGGGATGCAAGTGATAGGTACCCGTACAGGGAACCCCCATCTTCTTGGCAATCTTCGCCACTTTCCACTGCACGTGGAAGGGCTCTTCCAGATGCACGACATCCGCCCAGCGAAGCGCCTCCTCGATGACGCGTACGTCATTCTTGGAGAACTTGTAACCCTGGGAGTGGATGAGCCCGTCGAAGGGATAGATATGAAATTCCTCCGCCAGGACAAAGTCCGGCTGGGGCCCGTCCGGATCGTCATTCTTTCCGGACAGCAACTTGACGTCCTGTCCGGCCTTTTTCAGAAAATCCATCGTCCGCTGGGCTGAGGCGCAGAGGCCGTTCCCCCGGAGGTACATATTATTGAGAACAAAGAGAATCTTCATACTTTAGTAGTTGAGCCGCAGGTCGTCGAGATAGAGGACGCTGTCGGTGGAGCCGGTGAAATAGGCACCGAAAGCACTGGCCGAGGCGGTAAGGATAATGAAGGAAGGCGTACGGTCATCCTTATAATGGACGGGAATCTCAAAGCGGACATAGCCGTCCGTCGCCTTCTTGAAATAAAGGATATCGGTAGCGATGACGCCCGGATCACCGTCCAGTTCGAAACTGTCCTTGGTCGTATTGTACAACTTGGCCTCCGGCCAGGCGGTCAGCGAAATATCCACCTTGCCGATATCGGTCTTGCCCTTCATCGCCAGATACGGGGCCTTGGCATAATTCACCGTGCCGGGAATGTAATGGACATACCCGGAAAGGCTCTTGGGACGTCCCTTGAAGGGAATGCCGAATTTCATCTTGGCACCGGAAGTACCGACCACACCCTCGAAGCTGCCGGTGAACAGGCTTCCGGAAACAAAAATGCCGAACACCTTGCGGCTGACCAGTTTGACGGCCTTGCCGCCCTTTACCGCGACATGCTTTTCTTCCGGGACCACGGAATTGAGCCCGAGCATGCTGAGTGCCCGGTTGGCGGTATCCCAAGTCCGCTGGGAAGGCGTCGCATCCTTGGGATAAGGATTCCAGGTGACGCCGCTCCGGGACCAGGTGTTGAAATTCAAATTATAAAGCTGCTGCTCCTGTGCCCGAAGGACAAAAGAGAGCAGCAGCGTGGTTATCAGGATAAGTGTCCGTTTCATCATAAATCTCACAAAGATACACTTTCCTTTCAATTTAAGCAAACGGGGCGGTGGTGTTCAGCCCCGCAATTCGGCGGCCTCGACGGCCTTGAAGTATTTGTAGCTATTGAGTTTCAGTTCGCCGACGGCGGCCTCGTCGCAGACGATAAAGCCGTTCTGGTGATTCTGGAGCGCCGATACGGTGCAGTAGTGGCTGAGCGGACCCTCGACGGCATCCTTGATGGCGCGTGCCTTCTTGGGGCCGAAGGCCAGGATCATCACTTCCTTGGCGTCGGTGACGGTCGCAACACCCACGGAAAGCGCCTGTTTGGGCACCTGGTTCATATCGCCGTCAAAGAAACGGGAATTGACGATGCGGGTGTCTTCGGTCAGCGTAACGACGCGCGTGCGGGAGCTGAGCGGCGAGAAAGGTTCGTTGAAGGCGATATGCCCGTCTTCGCCGATACCACCGAGGAAGAAATCGAATCCGCCGGCGGCGGCGATGGCCTTCTCGTAGTCGGCGCATTCCTTCGCGAGGTCCGGCGCATTGCCGTTCAGGATGTGGATGTTCGCCTTGGGCTCGTCGATATTGTCGAAGAGGTATTTGTGCATAAAGGAGTGGTAGCTCTCAGGGTGCGATTCGGGGAGCCCCACATACTCGTCCATATTGAAGGAAATGACGTTCTTGAAACTCACTTCCCCGGCCTTGACGAGGCGGATCAGTTCGGCATAGGTCTCGATGGGGGTGGAACCGGTGCAGAGGCCGATGACAAAGGGCTTTCCGGGTTCCTTGGCAGCCTTCTCGTTGATACGGGCTGCAATGTAGCGGGCCGCCCAAACGGAAGCGGTCTTGCTGTCGTCGCGAATGATAACTTTCATAGTAGGATTAATACAGTTTTAAGAAAACTTCGATGGCCTGGTATTCGGCCATACCGACATCATTGTACAGTTTGGCGGTGTTTTGCGTACGCTCTTCGGCCCGCTGCCAGAATTCGCGCGGGTCGTCGCCGGGGAAGGGCACGATGTCTTTCTGCGAAAGGTGATGATAGATGGCGTGGCGCTTTTCCACCACCTCGTCCGGGCTCAGGGGAACGGCCATGTCGACGCTGCCCAGGTCCCATTCCATCCACGCGCCGCGGTAGAGCCAGACGGTGCAGGTCTTCACCCAGGACTCACCTTCCTCGCGCAGCTGCTCGAGGGCTTCGAGCGCCGCTTCCGTACAGACCCGGTGGGTGCCGTGCGGGTCCGCAAGGTCGCCCGCCATATAAATCTGGTCGGGGGCCAGGCGCTTCATCAGGTCCTTGATGATGTCCACGTCCACCTGGGTGCGGGGCATTTTGGAGATGCCGCCGGACTCGTAAAACGGGAGGTTGAGGAAGTGGACGTTGGTCTCGTCGTTGAGGCCGAAGGAACGGTCGGCACCGCGGGCCTCGCTGCGGCGGATGGCCGCCTTGATGGCGAGCAGTTCTTTCGGTTCGGGAGCGCCGGGACGCTTGGAGGCGATCAGGGCCTTGATTTCTTCAATACGGTTGCCGAAGCCCAGTTGGTAGGCGGCGTCCATATGCTGGATGACCACGTCGTCGTGCACGGCCACGTCGCCGGAGGTTTCATAGGCAACATGCACGTCGTGACCCTGGTGCGCCAGGCGGATGAAGGTGCCGCCCATCGAGATGACATCGTCGTCGGGATGCGGCGAGAAAATCAGCACCGTCTTGGGATAGGGTTCGGAAGAGACGGGACGGGTGGCGTCGTTGCAGCCCGGCTTTCCGCCCGGCCAGCCGGTAATGGTGTGCTGGAGGTCGTTGAAGATGTCGATGTTGATCTTGTCGTAGGGACCGAACTTGTCCAGCAGTTCGTCGAGCGAGTTCTGCAGATAATCCTTTTCCGTGAGTTTCAGGATGGGCTTGCCCACCCTGGCGCAGAGCCAGACCACGGCCTTGCGGCGGAACTTCGGCGTCCACTCGCAGGGACCGATGAGCCAGGGAGCCACATTGCGGGTAAGGAGTTCTCCCGCCGGTTCGTCCACGAAGAAGCGGATCTTGTCGTGATGCTGGAAGTAGGAAGCCGGATATTCGGAGGTGCACTCCTGCTCCACAATCTGCTGGACGGATTCCGCCTTGTCCTCGCCCCAGGCCATCAGGATAACCTTTTTTGCACTTTTCATCGTCGCCACGCCGAGGGTGATCGCCGCCTTGGGGGTATCGGCGATGTTCCCGTTGAAATTGCGGGCCTGACGCTTGCGGGAATTGTAGGGCAGGGTCACGGTGCGGGTGCGGCTCGTTTCGGAGGAGCCCGCCTCATTGAAGCCGATCTGGCCCTTGTCTCCTACGCCCATCACCAGCAGGTCCATATTGCGGGCCAGGGCGTCAAATTCCTTACAGTAGGCGTGCAGGTCTTCTTTGGAGACGCTGCCGTCCGGAATGTGGACATTCTCCGGGCGTACGTCCACATTGTTGAGGAAGACCTCGTGAATCTTGCGGTTGCGGCTCTGGTGCGCGTTGGGAGCGATGGGATAGTATTCGTCGATGGAAATGATTTCCACATCCTTGAAAGAGACCTCGCCGGCCTTGAAACGGGCACACAATTCCTCGTAGAGGGTAATGGGAGAAGAGCCCGTGGAAAGTCCCAGCTTGAAGGGACGACCCTCGCGAGCGGCGTCAAAGCCATTGACTTCGGTAAGAATCATATCCGCAATCTCTTTGCTGGCGACATAAGCGTCCGGGCGGATTTCCGTATAGATCCTGTCGAAACTGTGCAGGATGTCCGGTGCGATGGAATCGGCCTTCAGGCCACCGTCTTTGGGGAGGGAGAAGTGTTTCATATGCTTGTGGTTCAATACAATTCAGTTTACTTGACAGGGGTGAAACGGGCGAACCATCCCCCGCCGGATGCGAGGCGGGCGGGCAGGCGTTCGCCTGCGCGGACCTGCAGGGTCCGCAGCGCGTAATCGCGCGCCGCCCGCCCCGCATTCGGCCCATCCACACAAAGTTCCACCTGCCAGACCCCCTCGCCCAGGAAGTCCAGCGGGATCTCCAGTTCTCGTTCCGTCCAGTTGGTCAGGGCACCCACATACCACTGCCCGCCGGCACGCCGCGCCGTGACGATAAACTCCCCTACCTTTCCGTCCAGTATCCGGGTCTCCTCCCAGACCGTGGGCACGGAAGCAATCAGACGGGTATAGTCCGGCTCCGCTTCATAGGCGGACGGGCTGTCGCATAGCATCACCAGCGGAGAATCGAAGACGATATACTCGGCGGCCTGATGCGTCCGGGTTCCCTGGCTCATCGGCTCGCTGCCCACCGGACGGTAATTCTTTTTGTTCGCATTGCGCATTGCCCCCTGCGTATAATCCATCGGGCCGGAGGCCATTCGGATGTAGGGTATCGTCACATCATAATCGGGCATATCCGTCTCACTGAGCCATTTCATCTGCTCCAGCCCGAACACGCCTTCGAAATTCAGGACATTCGGCCAGGTCCGCTGCAGGCCCGCCGGCTTGAAAACGCCGTGGAAGTCGATGACCAGCTTGTACTTCGCGGCCATTTCCGCCGCCCGGGCACAGAAATCGACCATCATCTGGTCGTCCCGGTTCATAAAGTCAATCTTGAAGCCCTTGACGCCCATCTCGGAATAGTGGCGGCAAAGGCCTTCCATATCCCGGTTAAAGGCCCAGAAGCCGCCCCAGAGGAGCAGGCCCACGCCCCTTTCCTGCGCGTAGCGGCAGAGATGCGGCAGGTCGAGGGCGTCCACCACCTGCATCATATCCACCGCGCCGGGCACCGCCCAACCCTCGTCCAGCAGTACATACTCCAGGCCGAAACGGCTCGCAAAATCGATGAAATATTCGTAGGTGCGGGTATTGATGCCCGCCTTGAAGTCCACGCCGTATAGATTCCAGGCACACCACCAGTCCCAGGACACCTTGCCGGGCTTGATCCAGCTCCAATCCCGGGAATCCTCCTGCCGGGACAGGCGGTAGACCAGGTCGCAGTCCGCCAGGTCCGCGTCTCGGCGCGCAACGGCAAGAATCCGCCAGGGGAACGCCTCGAAGGGGGCCGCCTCGGCAATGCAGGGCTTCACGCTCTTCACGACCCCCTGGAAATTGTTGTGTCCGCCCTGTTCCACTTTGTCCGGGAGCGGGGCAAAGACGCCTTCCAGCGCCGTGTCGCCGTCATTGTTGACCAGATAGAGACCGGGATAATGCAGCAGGTCCGCTTCCATCACCAGCAATTTCGCATTTCCGGCATCCACCATCAGGGGCAGGAACGCCAGGCGTTCCTTCTCCCAGGAAGAAAGCGAAGTCGAGGCGTAGCGCCGCTCAAAGGAAGTTGCAAACTGGCTCGGATAGGATTTTTTTAACGACACATAAGGCACCTTCGCCCGGTAATCCGCGACGAAGTTGTATTCCACCGTCTCGGAAACCACCGTAAAGCTTTTCCGGGAGCGGGAAACGATGCGATAGGCCACTCCGTCGTCATAGGCCCGCCAGATAATATCGGCGGCCGGCAGACGGAGCGTCAGTTCGTTGAAACAGTCCTGCACCTCCGACTTCCGGTACACGACCGTCTGCAGGCGGGTGTCCACAGTACGCGTCGTCACCTTCGCGCCCTTGCACTTCGCGCCGATGCGGGTCCCGTCCCCGAGCGTCATATCCACGGCAGAGGGCGCAAGCACGGTCTTTCCGTCCACGCTGACGCTATAGCTGATTCCTTCATCGGTACGGATATCGGCACGGATGCCACCGTCTGGGGAAAGAAGGGTGTAATGCAACACGGCGAGAAGGAAACACAACAGGTTCATGGTGCAGATTTTATGTTACAACTTTCAAAGATACATTTTTTTCGGAAAAAATGAGCACAAAAAAGGGGTCCCTCGCGGAACCCCTTTAAAAAATGCTTCGCCTGATTATTCAGCCTTCGGCGCTTCGGCTGCAGGGGCCTCCTCGACGGGGGCTTCGGCTGCAGGAGCCTCAGCCACAGGGGCCTCGGCCTTCTTGGCGCGACTGCGACGGGTGGTCTTCTTGACCTCCTTCTTCGCAGCGGGCTCAAAGAAGTCCACCAGCTCGATGAGGGCCATTTCGGCAGCGTCACCCTGACGGAAACCGACGTGCAGGATACGGCAGTATCCGCCCGGACGGTCCGCAATCTTGGGGGCCACGTTACGGAAAAGCTCGGTAACGGCGTACTTGTTCTTGAGATAACTGAACACGACGCGGCGGGAATGGGTGGTATCCTCCTTGGATTTGGTAATCAGGGGCTCCACATAGGGCTTGAGGGCCTTCGCCTTGGCGACGGTGGTCTCAATGCGCTTGTTCAGGATCAGGGAAGAAGCCATGTTCGCGAGCATCGCCTTGCGGTGACCGCTCTGCCGTCCGAGATGATTGATCGCTTTATTGTGTCTCATCTTTAGATCTTTTTCTTAGGTTCAATATTGTACTTGGTGACATCCATCCCGAAGGTGAGCTTCATCTTCTCGACCAGTTCGTCAATCTCACTGAGGGACTTCCGACCAAAGTTGCGGAATTTCATCAGCTCGGCACGGGAGTAGGAGACAAGGTCTGCGAAGGTGTCGATATCAGCCGCCTTGAGGCAGTTGAAAGCGCGCACCGAAAGACCCATGTCGGAGAGCTTGGTCAGCAGCAGGTGACGCATCCGAAGCGCTTCCTCGTTCAGCTCGCCGGCCTTGCTTTCGGTCCCGTTGTCCACGGGAACCGCCTTGCTGTCGGTAAAGAGCTTGAAGTGCGAAATCAGGATGTTCGCAGCCTCCTGGAGTGCGTCCTGCGGGGTAATGGACCCGTCGGTCACAATCTCGAGGTTGAGTTTTTCGTAGTCGGTCTTCTGCTCGACGCGCCAGTTGTCCACGCTCCAGTTCACCTTGCGGATCGGGGTGTAAATGGCATCGACGGGAATGGTTCCGATCGGCGTATTCTCATCGCGGAGCTCCTCGGCGGGAACGAAACCGCGGCCCTTGGTGATGGTCAGGACGATTTCCAGCTTGACCGAAGGCTCGAGCGAGCAGATGTGCTGCTGCGGGTTGAGCACCTTGAAGGAAGAGAGCGCCTTCGAAATATCCTCGGCGGTAAACTCCTGCTTGCCGCTGATGGTGATATTCGCCGTCTCGGTATCCACCGTGTCGATCATTCTGCGGAAACGGACCTGCTTGAGGTTCAGGATGATATCCTGCATCCCCTCGATAACGCCGGGGATGGTCGCAAATTCCTGGTCGACGCCGGAGATGCGGATCTGGCTGATGGCAAATCCCTCCAGGGAGGCCAGAAGGATTCGGCGGAGCGCATTCCCGATGGTCTGGCCGTAGCCAGGCTCAAGGGGCCTGAACTCGAAACTTCCGACGGTCTCCGTGCTCTCGAGCTTGATGACCTTGTCCGGTTTCTGAAATGCTAAGATTGCCATGATTAAAGTGCTTTGGTGGTTATCGGTTACTTGGAGTAAAGGTCAACGATCAACTGCTCGTTGATGCTCTCGGGAACTTCGACGCGCGTGGGCATATTGAGGAACTTGCCGACGAGGGTCTTGGTATCGAACTCGAGCCAGGAATACTTGTTTACCGACGCCACGCTCTTCTGGATAACCTCCAGGCTCTTGGAACGCTCACGGACCGCCACGGTGTCACCGGCCTTCACGAAAGTGGAAGGGATGCTGCAGACGGCGCCGTTGAGGGTGATGTGATGATGGGAGACGAGCTGACGCGCCGCGGCACGGGTAGGGGCGATGCCCATACGGTACACGACGTTGTCCAGACGGGACTCGAGCAGGAGGATGAGGTTCTCACCCTTCTGGCCGGCCATGCGGGAAGCCTTGTCGTAGGTATTGTGGAACTGACGCTCCAGCACACCGTACATATACTTGACTTTCTGCTTCTCCTTCAGCTGCACGCCGTACTCCTTCTGCTTCTTGCGCTTGGAGGCGAGACCGTGCTGTCCCGGAGGGAAGTTTCTCTTCTCGAAATATTTGTCGGAACCGAAGATGGGTTCACCGAACTTACGGGCGATTTTGGTACTCGGACCGGTATATCTTGCCATGGTAACTTCTTTTTAAAGGTTAAACTTTACGACGGCCTTTCGGTCTGCAACCATTGTGGGGCATCGGGGTGACATCCACGATCTCGGTCACGATGATACCCGCATTGTTGATGGTACGGATGGCGGACTCACGGCCGGATCCGGGACCCTTTACATAGCACTTGACGCGGCGGAGACCGGCATCATAAGCGGTCTTGGAAGCGTCTTCCGCAGCCATCTGGGCGGCATAGGGGGTGTTCTTCTTGGAACCGCGGAAACCGCACTTTCCGGCAGAACCCCAGCTGATGACCTGGCCCTGGGCGTTGGTCAGCGAAACGATGACGTTGTTGAAGGTCGATGAAATATGGGCCTCGCCATAAGCTTCAACCTTGACAACCCTCTTGGATGTTGTAGTTTTCTTTGCCATAATTCATCAATTTTTACTTGGTCGCTTTCTTCTTGTTGGCCACAGTCTTCTTCTTACCCTTGCGGGTACGGGCATTGTTCTTGGTGCTCTGGCCGCGGACGGGAAGACCCGCACGGTGGCGGATGCCACGGTAGCAACCGATGTCCATCAGACGTTTGATGTCCATCTGGACGGAGGAACGAAGTTCACCTTCGATCTTGTACTCCTCATTGATTTTGGCACGGATCTTCGCAATCTGCTCGTCGTTCCAGTCCCCGACCTTGATGCTTTCGTCGATTCCGCACTCTTCGAGGATCTTTTTGGCGGAGCTGCGTCCGATACCGAAGATATAGGTCAGACCTATCTCTCCTCTTTTGTTGTTGGGTAAATCAACACCGGCTATTCTTGCCATAATTATACTTGCTTAATTTGTTACTTTAAATTAACCCTGGCGCATCTTGAACTTGGGGTTCTTCTTGCAGATTACATACAGGCGGCCTTTGCGTCTGACGATTTTGCAATCTTCGCTGCGCTTTTTGATGGATGTTTTGACTTTCATATCGATAATTTTTATTTGTATCTGAAAGATATTCTGCCTCTGGTCAAATCGTAAGGTGTAATTTCCACCCGCACCTTGTCTCCGAGGAGAATGCGGATAAAGTGCATCCGCATCTTGCCGGAGAGGGTACAGAGCAGGACGTGACCGTTTTCGAGTTCCACCTTGAACATAGCGTTGGGAAGGGTCTCGATCACCTTTCCGTCTTGTTCTATCGATACTTGCTTGGACATAGAAATTACACTTCAAAATTTAAACTTGCCATCCTTCTCGATCCAGTCGAAAGTGGACAACTGCTCCGCATGGCCTTTACGGACAACAACCGTAAGTTCGAAATGCGCCGAATTGCTCTTGTCGGCGGTATGGACGGCCCAGCCGTTCTTGGCCAGGTACACACCCCGTCCTCCCGCATTGATCATCGGTTCGATGCATATTACCATTCCTTCCGACAGCCGCGGCCCGTGGCCCTGGCGCCCGTAATTGGGAATGCCCGGGTTCTCGTGCATTTTGGTGCCGATTCCGTGGCCTTCGAGTTCGCGGACTACGGAAAATCCGAAGGATTCGACATACGATTGCACCGCGTGTCCGATATCGCCGACGCGTGCACCCGCGACAGCCGCTGCGATGCCCTTGTACAGGGACGCCTTCGTCACCTCCAGGAGTTTCTGCGTTTTCGCGTCCACCTCCCCGACCGGGAAGGTGTACGCGGAATCGCCGTTATACCCCTTGTAGAGCGTGCCGATGTCGGCCGTGAAGATGTCGCCCTCGCGGAGGACATAGTCCGACGGAAAGCCGTGGACCACCACATCGTTCACGGACGCGCAGATGGCTGCGGGGAAGCCTTCAAAACCGAGGAAGCTGGGGATTGCGCCGTGGTCACGGATGCAGGTGTCGGCAATCTTGCAGAGGGCCGCGGTGGTGACACCGGGCTCCACTGCCTTGCCGACCTCACCCAGCGTCTTGGAGACGATGAGCGCATTCTCCCTGAGCAGGGCAATCTCTTCTTCGGTCTTGGGCTTGATCATCCTACTTTTTCTTGCTTGGAATTACATACCGGAACGTCCGACCAGCCGGCCGGTCTTCATCAGACCGTCGTAGTGGCGCACGAGGAGGTAGCTGTCAATCTGCTGCAGCGTATCCAGGACGACACCCACGAGAATCAGCAGCGACGTACCGCCGTAGAAGCTCGCAAACTGGTTGTTGATTCCGAAAATCATCGCAAACGCCGGAAGTATAGCGATCATGGCCAGGAATACGGATCCGGGGAAGGTGATTCTCGACATGATGGAGTCGAGTTTCTCCGCGGTCTTCTTGCCGGGCTTTACTCCGGGGATGAACCCGCCGTTCTGCTTGATATTCTCCGCCATCATCGTGGGGTTCACGGTAACGGCCGTATAGAAATACGTAAACACAATGACGAGCAGTGCGAAAATGAAGTTATACCAGAAGCCCGTGTAATTGCTCAGCGTGGCAGCCAGTCCCCGCGTGGAATCCCACTGCGAGAAGAGGATGGGGAAGAGCATCAGGGCCTGCGCAAAGATGATAGGCATCACGCCCGCGGCATTGACCTTGAGGGGGATGTACTGGCGGACACCGCCGTACTGGCGGTTGCCAATCACCCGCTTGGCATACTGCACGGGCACCTTGCGGACCGCCTGTACCAGCGCAATCGCGGCGATGATGACGAAGAACCAGATCAGGAACTCGACAATCAAGAGGAGGAAACCACCGTTGGTGGCAGCGACCTTCTCGCCGATTTCAGCCGCAAGCGCATAAGGCAGACGGGCGACGATACCGATCATAATGATCAGGGAGATACCATTGCCGATACCCCGGTCGGTGATGCGCTCGCCGAGCCACATCACGAACATCGACCCGGCCATCAGGATGATCGTGGAGATCAGGTTGAAGGCAAAATTGCTCCAACCGAGCCTGCGCACGGCCACGAAGGCGTCGCCGGGAATCTGGCTATGGATGGAAGTAAGGTAAGCGGGAGCCTGGATGCAGATGACGACGAGGGTCAGATACCGCGTCAGCTGATTCATCTTTTTCCGTCCGCTTTCGCCCTCCATCTGGAGTTTGCGGAAGTAGGGGACGAAAACACCCAGCAGCTGGATGACGATGGATGCCGAGATGTAAGGCATCACACCCAGCGCAAAGATCGAAGCGTTTCCGAAGGCACCGCCGGAGAACATGTTCAGGAGGCCGACAAGACCTTCCTGCGTGCTCCCCTGGAGCCCGGCAAGCATGGACGCGTCGATGCCCGGAAGCACCACGAAGCACCCGAACCTGTACACCAGGATCAGGAGCATCGTGTAGACGATCCGCTTGCGGAGTTCTTCAATCTTGAAGATGTTTTTGATAGTTTCTACGAACTTCATATTACTTTCCGATTACGGTAGCCTTTCCTCCGGCCGCCTCAATCTTCGCAATGGCGCTCTTGGAGAACGCATCGGCGACCACCTCGACAGCCACGGTGATTTCCCCGTTGCCGAGCACCTTGACCAGGTCGGTCTTGGCAGCGAGTCCGGCCGCGCGGAAATCATCGGGATTCACAGCGGCGGCACCGCTCTTCTCAGCGATAGCCTGAATGGCGTCCAGGTTCACGGCCTGGTATTCCACACGGTTGGGATTCTTGAATCCGAACTTGGGAAGACGCCGCTGAATCGGCATCTGGCCTCCTTCGAAACCAATCTTGTGTTCGTAACCGGCACGCGCCTGCGCACCCTTGGTTCCACGGGTGGCGGTGCCGCCCTTTCCGGAACCCTGGCCGCGACCTACGCGCTTGACGGATGAAGTCGAACCTTTAGCGGGAGTCAAATTTTCAAGTTTCATCGTTTAACCCTCCTTAATCAATTTCTTCAACTTTGCAGAGGTGGGCCACCTTCGCCACCATACCGGTGGAAACGGGGTTCTTCTCGACCTCTACGGTCTGGTGCATACGGCGGATGCCCAGGCACCGGAGGTTGTCCTTCTGGCGCTTGGTCTCACCGTTGCTGCTGACGATCTGGGTAATTTTGTACTTTGCCATAACGCTTCCTCCTATCCGTTGAATACCTTGGACATAGGGACACCGCGCAGACCGGCGACAGTGTACGCATCACGCATTTCGGTCAGGGCGGTAACCGTCGCCTTGACGAGGTTGTGGGGGTTGGAAGAACCCTTGGACTTCGCCAGAACGTTCTGTACGCCGGCCGACTCGAACACGGCACGCATAGCACCGCCGGCCTTGACACCGGTACCGGGGGCCGCGGGCTTCATGAACACGCGGGAACCGCCGAACTTGGACTCCTGCTCGTGCGGAATGGTGGAGTTGATGACGGGAATCTTCACGAGATTCTTCTTCGCGTCCTCGACACCCTTCGCAATCGCAGCGGTAACCTCGTTGGCCTTACCCAGGCCGTAACCGACGACACCGTTTTCGTCGCCCACGACAACAATGGCCGCAAAGCGGAAGTGACGACCACCCTTGGTCACCTTGGTAACCCTCTGGATGGCGACCAGCCTGTCCTTGAGCTCAAGGTCAGAGGTCTTTACTCTTTTAACATTCGTATTTGCCATAGTCGTTTCTGTTAGAATACGAGACCGCCTTCGCGGGCAGCGTCAGCCAAACTCTTGACCCGGCCGTGGAAGAGATAACCTCCGCGGTCGAAGGAAATGATGGTAATCCCCTTGGCAAGGGCGCGCTCGGCGATGGCCTTGCCGACGATGGCGGCAGCCTCGACACCGGTCTTGCCTTTGCAGGCGGCGGCGAGATCCTTCTCCACGGAAGAAGCCGCGGCGAGGGTCTTGCCCTGCTCGTCGTCAATCACCTGGACATAGATCTGCTTGTTGGAGCGGAAGACGACCATGCGCGGGCGCTCGGCCGTTCCGTTAACGTGCTTGCGGATACGGTAGTGAATCCTTTTTCTTCTTTCTATTCTTGAAAGTGCCATAATTGTATCCTCCTAATTATTTAGCGGCTGCAGTCTTGCCGGCCTTGCGGCGGAGCTGTTCACCGACGAACTTGATACCCTTGCCCTTGTAAGGTTCAGGCTTGCGGAAGGAACGGATCTTGGCCGCTACCTGGCCGACCAGCTGCTTGTCGCAGCTCTTGAGCACGAGAACGGGGTTCTCGCCCTTCTTGACCTGGGGAACATCGGCGCTCACCTCCTTGGGAAGGAGGAAGTGGATGTCGTGGGAGAAGCCGAGGGAGAAAATGAGAAGCTGGCCCTGCTGGGCTACGCGGAAACCGACGCCGACAAGTTCCTGCCGGGTGGTGAAACCTTCGGACACGCCGACGACCATATTGTGCACCAGGGCACGGTAGAGACCGTGCATCGAACGGTGACGGGGAAGGTCGGTCGGGCGTTCGAACTTGATCTGATTGTCCTCAACGGTGACCTTGATGTCGGGATCGACTTTCTGGCTCATTTCACCGAGAGGTCCTTTAACCTTCACCACGTTGCCGGCCTCGAGCGAAACGCTGACGCCGGACGGAAGGCTTACAGGCAATTTACCAATTCGTGACATTCAATAAAATGATTTAAATTAATATACGTAACAAATCACTTCGCCGCCGACGCCCATTTCCCTGGCTTCCTTGTCGGTAACGAGGCCCTTGGACGTGGAAATCACGGCGATGCCGAGTCCGTTCAGGACGCGGGGCATGTCTTTCACGTCAGTATACCGGCGCAGACCCGGCGTGGAGACCCTTTCAATCTTCTTGATGGCCGCCATCTTGGTCTGGGGATGATACTTGAGGGCGATTTTGATGGTGTTGTAAGGAGTTCCCTCGACTACCTTGTAGCTGAGGATGTATCCTTTCTCGCAGAGGATCTTGGTCATCGCTTCCTTCATCTTGGACGAAGGAATTTCCACGACCTTCTTTCCCGCCATATAAGCGTTGCGGATCCTGGTGAGATAATCTGCAATGGGATCAGTCATATCGTTTCTCTTTTTGAATTACCAACTTGCCTTCTTGACGCCCGGGATAAGACCGTTGGAGGCCATTTCACGGAACTGAATACGGCTCAGGCCGAAGGCCCTCATATAGCCCTTGGGACGTCCCGTCAGGGAGCAGCGGTTATGCAGGCGTACCGGGGAAGCATTCTTGGGGAGCTTGTCCAAGGCGGCCCAGTCACCGGCCTCCTTGAGCGCCTTCCTCTTTTCTGCGTACTTCGCCACCAGTTTAGCGCGCTTTACTTCGCGGGCTTTCATTGATTCTTTAGCCATAGTATCTTATTTGTTATGTTTCTTGAAGGGCAGGCCGAAGGCGGCGAGCAGGGCGTGGCACTCCTCGTCGGTGCGGGCCGTCGTCACAAACGTGATCTCCAGACCGTGGATACGGGGGTTCTTGTCGATGTCGATTTCAGGGAAGATGATCTGCTCCTTGATACCGAGGGTGAAGTTACCCTGTCCGTCCATCTTCTCGGCGATGCCGTTGAAGTCGCGGATACGGGGAAGCGCCACACGGATGAGCCTCTCCAGGAATTCGTACATCTTGACGTCACGAAGCGTCACCTTGGTGCCGATAGGCATGCCGCGGCGCAGCTTGAAGTTGGAAACGTCCTTCTTGGAGGCGGTGATGACCGCCTTCTGGCCGGTGATGAGGGAAAGCTCGGCCGCCGCTTCCTCGACAATCTTCTTGTCCTGGGTCGCGTCGCCGACGCCTTCGTTCAAGGTAATCTTGAGAAGCCTCGGGGCCTGCATGACCGTGGTATAACCGAACTGCTTCATAAGCTGGTCCACGATCTGCTCCTTATACACCTTCTTCAGGGCAGGAACGTAGTTGGACGGAACCGCCGCCGCAACTGCTTCTGTTTTCTTAGTCTTTGCCATAATTACTTGATTTCCTCACCGGATTTTTTAGCGAAACGGACTTTCTTGCCGTCCACGGTCTTGTAACCTACGCGCGTAGGCTTTCCGGACTGGGGATCGATAAGATTGAGATTGGAAATGTGGATGCCGGCTTCCTGCTTGACGATGCCGCCCTGGGGCTGCTTGGAATTCGGCTTGGTGTGCTTGCTGACCATGTTCACGCCCTCTACGATGGCGCGGTCTTTGGACGGGATGACGGAGAGGACCTTTCCGGTCTTGCCCTTGTCGTTCCCGGCGTTCACATACACGGTGTCACCTTTCTTGATATGAATCTTTTTCATAGACGTGTTGAATTAAAGGACCTCCGGTGCCAGTGAAACAATCTTCATATAGTTCTCGCGCAGCTCCCTCGCGACCGGTCCGAAAATACGGGTTCCGCGGAGTTCGCCGGCATTGTTGAGAAGGACACAGGCGTTGTCGTCGAAGCGGATGTAGGATCCGTCGGGACGGCGCACTTCCTTCTTCGTGCGTACCACGACTGCTTTCGACACCGTCCCCTTCTTGGCGTCGCCGCCGGGGATGGCGTTCTTCACCGCGACGACGATCATGTCGCCCACGGAAGCGTAACGATGGTGGGTTCCGCCCAACACGCGGATGCAAAGGACTTCCTTCGCGCCGCTGTTGTCGGCCACCTGCAAACGGGTTTCCTGCTGTATCATAAGGCTACTTTGCTTTTTCTACGATTTCAACTAATCTCCAGTTCTTTGTCTTGGACAGAGGACGGGTCTCCATGATGCGTACGGTGTCGCCCACGCCGCATTCGTTCTTTTCATCCTGAGCGACGAACTTGGTGGTCTTCTTTACGAACTTGCCGTACAGGGGGTGCTTCTCCTTGGCCTCGATGGCAACCACGATGGTCTTGTCCATCTTGTTGCTGACCACGACACCCATTCTTTCCTTGCGAAGATTTCTTTCCATAACTTCTGCTTTTTAGTTCTGTTTTTCTTTTTCAGCAAGGATAGTGATCATAAGAGCGATATCCCTTCTGGACTTTTTGATTTTGGAAGTGTCTTCCAGCGGAGAAATCGCGTGATTGATCTTCATCGTGTCGAGGTTGTTCTTTTCGACCTCAATCCGGTCGCGCAGGTCCTGGATGGACATTTCGCGTGCTTCTGATGCTTTCATTGTTCCTTTCTCCTTTAATTATTCTACATAATCCCTGCGGACCACGAACTTGGTGGCGACGGGGAGCTTGTTGGCGCCGAGACGCATAGCCTCCTTGGCGATTTCCAGGGACACGCCTTCCGCCTCGAAGAGGATGCGGCCGGGCGTGATGGGCGCGACGAATCCGTAGGGATCGCCCTTACCCTTACCCATACGGGTATCCAGCGGTTTCTTCGTCACGGGCTTCACCGGGAATACACGGATCCAGATCTGGCCCTCACGGTTCATGTAACGGGAGATCGCCTGACGGGCGGCCTCGATCTGCTGTGCGGTAAGCCAACAATTTTCAAGGGTCTTGATACCGAAGGAGCCGAACGCGAGCTGGTTGCCGCGCTGGGCCATACCTTTCATGCGGTTCTTCTGTTCCCTTCTGAATTTGGTTCTCTTGGGTTGTAACATCGCAGTATTACTTTAAAAACATAAAATTCAATCCAAATCAGTGATATTCAGGACATTACGCCAGAATACCCCAATTTTTGGGACTGCAAATTTAGTAAAAATTCTGCAAATGCAAATCTTTTTTATCATTTTTTTACAGATTTTCGACGCGGGAACTGCACAGTCAATCTTCTTTTTTTCAGGGGTTTACATAACCTGTTAAAAAAAACTTTCCGCAGTTTTGGACGAAGCTCCGGTATCAAAAAGATTGTTATCTTTGTCCCGCCATGCGAAAAGCGCTCCTCATACTCCTTTCCCTGCTGGCCGCCACACCCGCCCTGCTCGCCCAGTGGCCGGTCAAGGGGGGCTATCTGATGTACTATGAGGTAGAGGAGAACGGGGACACCGTTTTCCGGGATGTCATCGATCCGGTCTGGGTCTTCCCCCGGAACCGCCGCGGCCGGCGCAAAGGCAACGACTGGCGCAAGAAATACAAACTGGTCTACAATTTCAACCGCGTCTACCCCTATGCGCTCGCGGGGAGGAAAATGATCCGCCAGGTGGACAGCACCCTCGCCGCCGATGTCAGCAAACGCTCGCAGCGCAACCGCTATATCGACGATGTGGAGAAGGAACTTTTCCGCCTGTTCGAAAAGGACATCCGGAATATGACCATCAGCCAGGGCGTCGTCCTGATGCGGCTGATCGACCGCGAATGCGGGAGGTGTCCCTACGACCTGATCAAAACCTACGAAAGCGGCTTCGTGGCCGGCTTCTGGCAGGTGGTGGCCAAACTGTTCTCACAGGACCTCAAGGCGCGCTACGACCCCAAGGGGAAGGACGCCGACATCGAACAGCTCGTTCAAATCTGGGAAGCGGGGCAATGGGATGCTTTCTACAGTTCCATCTTTATGGAAAAACCCATCCGCTACACGGTGGAGAGAGACCACCTGGAGAGCAGCGTCAAGCCGCTGAAAAAGAAGTAAGACGGAGGGCCTCCCCGTCGAAAAGGACATAGGGATTTTCCCCGCCGATCCAGTCGCCGACAATCAGGAAACGCTCCCCGCCCGCCAGGGTGGTATCCAGGCGGTGGTGATAGTGCCCGAAAATAAAGGCGTCGACGCGGTGTTCGCGCGCATACGCTTCGACAAAGCCGCGGAGCGGAATCTTCTTTTCGTCGAAGACAAAAGCGCCGTGCGTCTGCCGGTTGCGCGACGACCAGGCAATCCCCAGCCGGTACGCAAACCAGGGATGCAGGGTGCTGAACAGGGCCTGCAGTACTTTGTTGTGAAAAATCCAGCCGATGAGCCGGTCGCCGAAGGGCACGTCGCCCAGGCCGTCCCCGTGCCCCAGACAGAACGGCTTCCCGCCGATTTCCACCTGCGCGGGCTGCTCGAGGCGCCGCATCCCGAGGGACTCGAAGAAAGAATAGGTCCAGACGTCGTGGTTTCCGGGAACGAAGAAGACCTGCACCCCCGCATCCATCAACCGGACCAGGGCACAGACCACCCGGGCCGCTTCGCGCGGGACCACGTCGTGGTATTCATACCAGAAATCCCAGATGTCGCCGAGCAGGTAAAGCCCTTGGGTGCGCTCCGCCGGGATGCTGTCCAGAAACTGCAGGAACCGCCGCTCGCGGCCCTCCCGGTCCGGTCCGCGCAGCCCCAGGTGCACGTCGGCGACAAAATAATTCAGCGTACGCGTCATCCCAGCACGAAAATCAAAACGGCGACGACGGCACAGTAAATCGAGAACCAGTAGAGGCGCGACCGCCGCACCAGCGCCACCATCGCGCTGCAGGCCAGCAGTCCGGAAATGAAAGCGGCGGCAAAGCCGCAGAGCAGCGCAAGGGAGCCGACACCCGTTCCCGCCGCAGCGGAAGACCCCTTGAGCAAATCCAACATCTGCTCGCCGATAATGGGCACCAGCACCATCAGGAAGGAGAACTGCGCCATCCCCTCCCGCTTTACACCGCTGATCAGGCCCGTCGCAATGGTCGTTCCGGAACGCGACAGGCCGGGCGCGACGGCACAGGCCTGGCCGAGCCCCACCAGCAGGGCCTGCCACCAGGAAATCCCGTTCCGGTAATTCCCGCGCACGGGCAGTTTTCCGCCCAGCAGGTCCGAAAACGCCAGCAATGCCGCCGTCACCAGCAGGCAGACCGCCACCGTCCGCAGGCCGCCGTCGAAGAGGGCCTCCACCTCATCCTTGAAGAAAAAGCCGACGACGGCCACCGGAATCATCGAAAGACAGAGTTTCCAGATGTAGTCGGTACCGTCGTTCAGTTTGAAGCGGAAAAGGTCGCGCAAGAGCGCGGCAATCGGTTTGCGGAACACCACCAGGGTGCTCAGGACCGTCGCAAAATGCACCGTTACGGTAAAATCCAGGAAGCCTTCTCCGTCCACGCCGAAGAGTTCCCGGGCAATCATCAAATGTCCGCTGCTGCTCACCGGCAGGAACTCCGTAAGCCCCTGCACCAGCCCGAGCAGCAATGCCTGCCACCAATCCATCGCCTACTGTTTTTTCATTATGGCGACCACTTCCGTCACGATGCCCGCCAAAATCACGACGGGCGCCAGGACCAGGCGCCGGAAATCAAACATCGCCGTATTGAACACCTGCGGGTCCTTGCTGCCGCCGCCGGTCATCAGCACAAATCCGGCCGCCATCACCAGCAGCCCCGCCAAAAGCAGCCGCAACCCCTTCGGCCCCATCGCCATTCTATTCTCCATATCAATAATATAAATCGTCCTTGTTCAAAGATATCAACCGGTTGACGACGAACCAGGTGCTGGTGACGCAGATGAAGATCCCCGCCGCGACCACAATCGCCGCCACCACGGGCAGCGAATCCCCCACCACCACGTCGACCAGGTCCGGGAAGGAACGCCGCAACAGCGAAACCGCCAGGGTAATCCCCCCGAACGCAATCCCGCCGGCGATGAGCCCCTGCAGCACCCCGGCACCCAGGAAAGGCCGCCGGATAAAGGCGCGCGTAGCCCCGACCAACTTCATCGTATGCACGGTGAAACGGCGCGCAAACACGTTCAGGCGCACCGTATTGCCAATCAGCACATACGAAATGAAGAGCAGCAGCGCCACCACGACCACCAGGAGCAGCGACAACTTGCCCAGGCTCCGGTTCAGGGTTTCCACCAGCGACTGCCGGCACTCCACTTCCTCCACCAGCGGCGATGCGGCAAAGTCCGCCCGCACCACTTCCAGACTGTCCGGATTGACATACGCGGCCCAAAGGTTCACGTCCAGCGACACCGGGACCGGCGATGCGGAAAAGACGTCGAGGAAATCCTCGCCGAGCATTTTTTTCAGTTCCGCCTCCCCTTCCTCGCGGGTAACGACCCGTGCGCTGCGCACATAGGGACGCTCCGCGACCTCGCTGCAATAATCCGCGGCCTGTGCGTCGGAAACATTTTCGCGCAACAGCACCATTACCTGAAGGTTTTCCTTGAAATAATCCGCCATCCGGCGGGCGTTGACAATAAACAGCGACGACAGCCCCACCAGCATCAACACGAGCGAGATGCTGACGATACTGGAGGCATAGGCGTTGAACAGCCGCCTCCGCATCATTTTTCTTTCTTTCCTGTCCATCCGTGTCCGTTTGAGCGTTCAAAGATAATCATTTAAGAAGAATTCAAAAAAAATTCTTATCTTTGTGCGAATATGGGAGAAATCAAACATAGAATCCTTTTCGTCAATTCGGAAATTTTCCCTTATCTTCCGGAAAGTCCGATGTCGCTCACTTGCAGGCAATTGCCCCAGGGAATCCAGGAGAGGCATAAGGAGACGCGCTCCTTCATGCCCCGCTTTGGCTGCATCAACGAGCGCAAGAACCAATTGCACGAAGTCATCCGCCTCTCCGGCATGAACATCATCATCAGTGACGTGGACCGCCCCCTCATCATCAAGGTGGCCTCCATTCCCAGTGCCCGGATACAGGTTTATTTCATTGACAACGAAGACTATTTCAAGCGCAAACAGACCTATTGCGACACCGACGGGAAATTCTTTGAAGACAACGATGAGCGCGCCATCTTCTACGCACGCGGCGTGCTGGAGACCGTGAAGAAACTGCGCTGGGCGCCGGATGTCATCCACTGCCACGGCTGGATTTCCCACCTCGTCCCCGCCTTCCTGAAAAAAGCCTACAAGGACGACCCGATTTTCTCGTCCTGCAAGGTGGTGCTCTCCCTGTACAACGACGGGGAAGGAATGACTTTCCCGTCCGCCTTCCGCTCCAAGGTTCCCTTCGGCGCCCTGGGCGAAGCCGACCTCCCCTTCCTCGAGAAAGCGGACGCCATCGGCCTGGCCCAAACAGCCATCCAGTATGCGGACGGCGTGATTCTGGGCAGCGGCGGCATCGACGAATCCCTGGTGCGGATGTGTCGCGCCACGCATATTCCTGTCCTGGATTTTGACGCGAAGGCGATGGAGAACGGAGAATATATCGACAGGTACAATGCTTTCTACGACAGCCTCTAGTATGAAATTCCGCCTGGTGGCGGCGGTGGTTGCGCTTGCCGCGCTCTGCACCGCATGTGTCGACATCGACTACAATCTCGGCGGGAACCTCGTTCCCGGCAACCAGATGTTCACGATCCATACCGCGGACATCCCCGTGACGGAATTCGCCCTGCAGTCCCCCGACAGCCTGACCGGCTATTCTTCGAGGCGCATCACCATCGGCGCCGTCCGGGACAATGTTTTCGGACTCAGCACCCGCTCCTGCGCCCTGGCGCTCGTGCCGATGAACCCAAAAATGGACTTCGGCGAGAATCCGGAGTTCGTCAGTTTCCATTTTTCCTCGGAACTCGACACCGTTTCGATGGAGAACGCCAGCCAGGAGTGCATCCTCCAGAATATCCGGGTCTATGAACTGACCCGCCCGATCCGGACGGGCGCGGACCACGGCGGACTGGAAGACCAGCCGCACGGCACCACCTCCATCGTACGCGGTTCCCCCGTCATCAACGGCAGCGACTCCCTCTCTTTCGACTTCACGGAAGAATACGGCCGGCGCTTCCTCACCCTCACCGACGAAGAGAAAAGCGACTACAGCAAATACATCCAGAAGTTCCCGGGCATCTACATCGAGACGGAAGCGCCCGCCGGAATGGGCGGACGCATCAACATCTTCAAGCTCCAGTTCGACTACGACAGCAGCAACGGTTACTTCCTCGGCAACTACGCGATCCTCCAGACCCGGGGGACCTACGACGGCGTGGTCAAGGACTCCCTGTTCTGCTTCTTCCTCGGGGCCGACAATTTCTATAAATCCGACTCCCTGCTGACCAACAGCGCCACCGGTATCTTCCCGCAGTATGCGCTCAACATTCAGAGCTGCACGACCCGGGAAACGCCCCGCATCGAAGGAGACATCCTGGTGGAGGGCGGCGGCGCCCCGAAACCGGTGGTGAGCGCCACCTACCTCAGGGATATCGTGCGCAACGCCATCAAGGCGGAAATCCGCAAAGAGATGCCGGATATCAGTCCCGCAGAACTTGAAGACCTGGCCGGTAAAGCCGTCGTCAACAAGGCGACGCTGATTCTCCCCTACGAAGTGCCGGAGCGCTTCGACGCCTTCGCCGAGGTGCTCTCCCCCACCGTGCGTTATACCACGGACAATTCGGCCATCTTCATGAACATTACCGACGCCGCGTCGAGCGACGAAAACCAGGGGGACATCAACCTCGGGACCCGGAGTTACCGCCCGGACATCACCTACCATCTCCAGGCCATCCTGGACCAGAGCGCAGACCAACCCGTCAGCAGCAACTACGATGTCTGGCTGCTGATCAAGAAATACGAGAAGCTGACCACCAACGCCTCCACGCAGAGCATCAACGACTATTACCAGCAGCTCGCCTACCAGAACTACTATTACCAGATGTACGGCTACGGCGGCTCCGGCAGTTACGGCTACAACGACTACTACTCCAACTATTACTACTGGTCGGCGATGAACAGCAGCGCTTCCACCAGCTCCACCCAGACGCAGCTGCTGCTGGATCAGGACCGGTATTACCGCACCGTTCTCAACGGAACGGAAGCCGGCCGCCACCCGATGCTGGAGCTGACCTATTCGCTGCCGATTGATTAAGCAACCCTGTAAACACGAAAAAGCCGCCCTGCCGGGCGGCTTTTATTTCGTCTATATTCGAAATTAGGCGATCTTCTCGGCCACCTTGTCGATAGCGTCCTTCACGGTCGCAATCGTGCTGGCTTCATCGTCGGGAATCTGAATGCCGAACACTTTCTCGAACTCCATGAGCAGCTCGACGGTGTCGAGGGAATCAGCGCCCAGGTCATTGGTGAAGTTGGCCTCTTCGGTCACCTCGGAGGGTTCCGCACCGAGCTTGTCAACGATGATGTCGGTCACCTTCTTTTTGATTTCTGCGTAATCCATAATAGGTTAATATTTAAATTGTTTAATTATTTGTGTCAAATTGGCCTGCAAAGGTAATGAAATAAATTCACTTATCCAAACGCCTTTCCGGTGCACTGAGCGACAGCCAGATCCGGAGGCCGTTGCAGGAGTTGACCAGATAGAAAGTATACTTGATCAAATAGATGAGCGCATAGGATGCGTCCGGAGTGTTCTTCATCGTGGCGCCCCACATCGCAATCGAAAAGATATTCACCCCAATCCAGAAAATCCACTGTTCCATATAGGCCGCGGAGAGCAGGATCTGGCCGATGATGTTACAGATCAGCGGCAGGACGTCCAGCAGGACGGTCCAGCGCCAGAAGCCCTGCGCTCCGGAACGGTCAAAGTGCAGGAGCAGCAGGTAGGCGGCCACGCCCGCGACGAGGAACGCCACGCCGGTGAGCAGGCGTCCGCGGGGCGTGAGTCTCCGGGCCCGGACGGCCCCCTCCTCCGAATGACCGCGGCGGCGCCACTGGAAAAAGCCGACGAACTGCATCGGCACGAAATAGACAAAATGCAGCAGGGCGTTCCCCAGCCCGGCACCGCCGTCTTTCCAGTTCAGGAGGCAGACCACGCCGTAGAGCGATACGTCCAGCAGGCCGAACAGGAAAGTGATGATCAGCCCGTTGGCAGAACAGACGGCACTCAGGATGCCCATCAGGGAACTAAAGGCGGATACCAGCAGCAGGAAACGTCCGTCCTGCGCGGAAGGGAAACGCAACACAGTAGCCACCAGGACCGCAAGGGTCATTCCGGCCAGCAGGGATACGTTCAGCGCTTTATTGAAAGTCTTTTCAGTCATGGTTCAATGCTTCGTGGATACGGCGGGCGAGCGCCGGTCCGGTCAATGCGGCGATTTCCTCCTCCGGCGCCGCTGCAATGCGCGCCACGCTGCCGAAGTGCATCAGCAGGCTCTCGGCCGTCTTCGGCCCTACGCCGCGAATGGCATCCAGCGCCCCCTGCAGCGCCGCCTTGCTGCGCAGGGAACGGTGGAAGGTGATGCCGAAGCGGTGCGCTTCGTCGCGGATATGCGTAATCACCTTGAAGGCGCGCGAATTCCGGTCGAGGAACAGCGGATAGGGGTCCCCGATGCGAATGACTTCTTCCATCCGCTCGGCCAGGCCCACCACGGTCAACCGGTCCTGGATGCCCAGTTCGCAAAGGGCCTGCCAGGCAAAATTGAGCTGCCCCTTCCCCCCGTCGATGACGACCAGTTGCGGCAGGTCGTCCGGCGCTTCCTGCAACATTCGCGCATAGCGGCGGTTCACGATTTCCTTCATCGACGCATAATCGTTGGCCCCGACGACGGTCTTGATCTTGAATTTGCGATAATCCCGCTTACAGGGCTCCGCATCACGGAATACGACGCAGGCCGCCACGGGATTCGTCCCGAGGATATTGGAATTGTCGAAGCACTCCATATGACGGGGCGGTTCCTGCATCCCCAGGGCTACGCGGAGTTCTTCCAGCACGCCCTCCCGGTATTCCTGCGGGTTCGTGCGTTCCTTGGACTTCAGGGTATTGAAGCGGAACTCCTTCGCATTCTTGGTGCTCAGTTCCAACAGCGCGAGCTTGTCCCCGCGAAGCGGCACCTTCAGCCCGTCGAAGGGACTGTCCGGCTTGAACGGGACGATCAGTTCGGGGGAAAGCGCCCCGAATTTGGCGCGGATTTCGGCGATGAATTCACTCAGGACCGCGCCTCTGTCCTCCTCGATATTGAGCTTGAAGCCCAGGTTGAGCGACTGGACAATGGCGCCGCCGCGCACGCGCAGGAAATTGCCGAACGCGTCCGGACCGTCGAAGACGAGCGAAAAGACATCGGCGGACAAATCGCCGGAAGTGGTGATAACGGATTTGGCGTAATGGCGCTGGAGAGCCTCCATCCGCTCCTTCAGCTGCTGCGCGCGTTCAAATTCGAGCCGTTCGGCCGCTTCGGTCATTGCGCTGCGGTAACTGCGGATGATGTCGTTCACGCCACCGGAGAGCAGATGCACGATTTCCTCCACCATCGCCCGGTATTCCTCCACGGAAATCCCGCCGACGCAACAGCCGCGGCAACGGCCGATCTGAATGTCCAGGCAGGGACGGATCCGTCGGCGCAGGACAGCATCGGCGTCCAGGGTGTGACGGCAACTGCGCAAGGGATAGTTCGCCCGGAAAAAATTCATCAGGACGCGGGCGTGCACGACGGAACTGTAGGGGCCGAAATAGCGGGAGCCGTCCTTCACGACACGCCGGGTCAGGAAAATCCGTGGGAAAGGCTCCGCCGTAACGCAAATCCAGGGATAGGTCTTGGAATCCTTGAGCAGGATATTGTAGCGGGGCTTATACTGCTTGATCAGGTTGTTTTCCAGCAACAAGGCGTCCGCCTCGCTGTCCACCACGGCATATTGGATGTCGGCGATTTTCGCGACGAGGTGCCGGGTTTTGAGCGTCAGGCGGGACGGGTCCACAAAGTATTGGGAAACCCGCTTGAAGAGGTCCTTCGCCTTGCCCACATAGATGACGGTACCCGCTGCATCATAATAGCGGTACACCCCCGGGGAATGCGGCAGGAGGGCAATCTTCTCTTTCAGTGCAGCCTCAGTTTCCACCGGTATAACGCAAGATTTTGGGGAGGTCACGCCAGCGCAGGTCTCTTTTCAGGAGGGTCCCGTCCGGGCCGAAGAGCATCAGGACGGGCAGGGTATCCACGCCCAGCAGACGGACCGGGGCGGCATCTTCACTGACGGCGAGCGGGACGGAAGGCGCACGGCGCGCCGCGATGGAAGCCGCATCGGCGGGCGTGTCGCACAGGGCCAGCGCCAGGGCATTCACCTTTCCGGCGGCCAGTTCGGCCGACTCCGCTTCCAGGCGGGAAAGCTGTGTCACGGAAGGCGCCGACCAGGAGGCCCAGCCATAGACCAGCACATAAGTTCCCCGGCCGGCATACTCGGAAAAGGCCTTTCCGCCGGAGAGGGGGAAATCCACGAACATATCGCCCTCCTGCAAGGTCCCGGACGGACCGCCGGCAGAGCGGCAGGCCGTACAGGCCAACAGGACGAACAGGATATGAAGGATACGGCGTCTCATCAAAAAAGCCGGTTCCGGAAAAATCCGGAACCGGCTATAAAGATAGTAATTTTTTACAAACTACTTCTGCTCACCGTCCCTGCGGGGACCGCGGCGGTCACCCCTGCGGCCACGGCCGTCACGACCACCCTGACGAGGCTGGCCGGAAGCCTGGGCATTCGCGGCGGCGATGGCGGCGGGAGTAAGATCCTGCTTGCCATAGCGCTCTCCGTTGCAGATCCACACCTTGATGCCGAGGGCACCGACCTTCGTCTTGGCAACTGCCAGGGCGTAGTCGATGTCGGCACGGAAAGTATGGAGCGGGGTGCGTCCTTCCTTGAACATCTCGGAACGGGCCATTTCGGCGCCGCCGACACGGCCGCTAATCTGAATCTTGATGCCCTCGGCGCCCATACGCATCGTATTGGCGACGGCCATCTTGATGGAACGACGGTAGGAAACACGGCCCTCGATCTGACGGGCGATGCTGTCCGCCACGATGTGGGCGTCCACCTCGGGACGCTTCACCTCGTAGATGTTGATCTGGACATCCTTTCCGGTGACCTTCTTGAGCTCATTCTTGAGGTTCTCCACCTCCTGGCCGCCCTTTCCGATCACGAAGCCCGGACGGGCCGCGTAGATGGTGACGGTCACGAGTTTGAGCGTGCGCTCAATGATGATTTTGCTCAGGCTGGCCTTGGCAAGGCGGGCGCCCAGATACTTACGGATTTCGTAGTCCTCCGCGATCTTCTCCGCGTAGTTTCCTCCACACCAGTTAGAGTCCCAACCACGGGTAATGCCGATTCTGTTGCTGATAGGATTAGTTTTCTGTCCCATATTACTTGTTCTCTACCGGTTGTTTAACATCGAGGATCACAGTCACGTGGTTGGAACGCTTGCGGATGCGGCCGGCCCGGCCCTGAGGGCAGGGACGGATACGCTTGAGCGTACGTCCTTCATCGACCATGATGGTCTTGACATACACATTCCCGTTCTCGAGCTCCCTGGAGCTGTCGGGATTCTTGGCTTCCCAGTTCGCGATGGCGCTGCGGAGCAGTTTCTCCAGACGGATGGACGCCTCGCGCTTCGAGAACCTGAGCAGGTCGAGTGCACGGTTCACCTCGACACCCCTGACGGTATCCGCGACAAGACGCATCTTGCGGGGAGAGGTAGGGACGTCATTCAGCTTGGCAATCGCCGTAACCTTCTTCGCCTCCTTGAGGCGTTCGGCCATTTCTCTTTTACGCTTTCCCATAGTGACTACTTCTTATTGTTACCAGCATGACCCCTGAAGGTACGGGTCGGGGCGAATTCGCCGAGTTTGTGACCGACCATCTGCTCCGTTACATACACCGGAATAAACTTGTTTCCGTTATGGACGGCAATGGTGTGGCCGATGAAGTCAGGAGAAATCATACTGGCACGGGACCAGGTTTTGACAACCTCCTTGGGCTTGCTTCCTTCATTCATGGCAAGCACCCTCTTCTCCAGGGCTTCCTGGATGTACGGACCTTTTCTTAATGAACGACTCATAATCTATATCGTTTTATTCCGGTTACTTCTTTCTCCTTTCAATGATGAACTTGTTGGACGCCGCCTTCGGGTTGCGGGTCTTGTAGCCCTTCGCAGGCAGACCCTTGCGCGAACGCGGATGTCCACCGGAAGCGCGGCCTTCACCACCACCCATCGGGTGATCGACAGGGTTCATCACGACACCACGGTTGTGCGGGCGCTTGCCGAGCCAGCGGCGGCGTCCGGCCTTTCCGTGGGACTCCAGGTTGTGGTCCGGATTGGAGACCGTACCCACCGTCGCACGGCAGGTGACGAGCACCATACGGGTCTCACCCGAAGGCAGGCGCAGCACGGCGTGGTTGCCTTCACGGGCAGCCAGTTGCGCGGATGCACCGGCGCTGCGGGCCATAGCGGCACCCTGGCCGGGACGGAGTTCGATATTGTGTACGAGCGTACCTACGGGAATCTCGCTCAGGGGAAGGGCATTGCCCACTTCGGGAGCGACACCGCTGCCGGAAGCGATGACCTGGCCGGGCTTGAGTCCGTCAGGAGCGATGATGTAGCGCTTCTCGCCGTCCTCATACTGGATGAGGGCGATACGGGCGCTGCGGTTGGGATCGTACTCGATGGTAAGCACGGTGGCGGTGCAGTTGTCCTTGTCACGACGGAAGTCGATGATACGGTACATCCGCTTGTGTCCGCCGCCCAGATAACGCACGGTCATCTGGCCGGTATTGTTGCGGCCGCCGGTGCTCTTGAGAGGCTCGAGCAATGACTTCTGGGGCTTCTTCGCGGTGATTTCCTCAAAGGTGCTGATGACCTTGTTCCGCTGGCCGGGAGTTACCGGCTTGAATTTTCTTACTGCCATTTTCGTGTCCTCCCCTTAAATGTTGCTGTAAAAATCAATCTTATCCTCACCGGCAAGGGAGACGTACGCCTTCTTGAAGTGATTCATACGGCCCCGCAGGAGTCCGCTCTTGGTGAAGCGGGACTTGCGCTTACCGTGATAATTGACGGTGTTGACGGACGCCACGGAGACGCCGTACATCTTTTCCACCGCTTCCTTGATCTGAAGCTTGTTGGCTTTGCGGTCGACGACAAAGCCGTAACGGTTCAACTTTTCGCCCTGAGCCGTCAGCTTCTCTGTTACTATTGGCTTAATGATAATTCCCATCTGAGTAAACTTTTAGCGTTCGTTCCTCTGGGCGAGCGTATCCTGCACACCGTCGATGAGCACCAGCGAATTGGCGTTCATGATGGCGTAGGTGTTGATCTCGTCCACGGTGATGACATTCACCTGGGGAAGGTTACGGGATGAAAGGAAAATATTGTCGGAATTCTGCGGGAGCACAAAGAGCACCTTGCGGTCGCCGGCCTTGATGGCGGTAACGATCTGCAGGAATTCCTTGGTCTTGGGCGCCTCCATCGTGAAGGGCTCGAGCAGAATGATGGCGTTCTCCTGTGCCTTGTAGCTGAGCGCGGAGACGCGGGCGAGCTTCTTGAGCTTCTTGTTCAGCTTGTTGTGGTAGAAGCGGGGCACGGGGCCGAATACGCGTCCGCCACCGACGAAGATGTTCGCCTTGAGGGAGCCGTGGCGTGCACCGCCGCCGCCCTTCTGGCGTCCGAGCTTCTTCGTGCTGTGGGCAATCTCGCTACGATCCTTGGTCTTGGCATTGCCGTGACGCTGGTTGGCGAGGTACTGCACTACATCAAGATAAATGGCGTGGTCGTTGGGGGTGACGGCGAATACGCTGTCCGCCAGTTCGACCTGCTTTCCGGAGGGAGTTCCGTCAATTTTCAAAACGTCGAGTTTCATAGTCTTAAGCCTCCAAAATTACATAAGAACCCTTGGCTCCCGGAACGGAACCCTTGACAACGATGAGATTGTTCTCAGGGATGACCTTGATCACCTGAAGGTTGAACACCTTCACGCGCTGATTTCCCATATGGCCCGCCATACGCATACCGGGAAGTACGCGGGACGGCCAGGAAGATGCACCCATGGAACCGGGGTGACGCAGACGGTTGTGCTGGCCGTGGGTCTGTCCGCCGACACCGGCGAAGCCCCAGCGGTGCACGACACCCTGGAATCCCCTACCTTTGGAAGTACCGACGACATCGACGAAAGTACCGTCTTCCGCGAAAATGTCGCTGACGGTAAGGACGTCGCCGAGATTCAGCTCCCTCGCGAAATCCGCCGGAAATTCGACGAGCTTGCGCTTGGGCGTGGTTCCTGCCTTTTTGAAATGCCCCTGGAGAGGCGCGCTGGCGTGCTTTTCTGTGGTTTCGTCATAGGCAAGCTGTACAGCGGCATAACCATCTTTTTCAACTGTACGGAGTTGCGTAACAACGCACGGACCAGCCTCGATAACAGTGCATGGCATATTCTTACCCTCGGCACTGAAAACGGAAGTCATTCCGATTTTTTTTCCAATTAATCCAGGCATTGGTTTAATTAATTAATTGAGTATAAATACATTAAGTATATTGCCGCAATTTTGCGGGCTGCAAAGATACGAATTAATATTCAAATTACAAACATTTGATTGTTAATAACTTTTTTGCCTATCTTTGTACGATGATTTCGATTTTACCGGGATTTCTGCACATCACCCCCGCAGACATTCTTGACATAGTCCTCGTTGCACTGATTATCTATTTGGTATTCAGGCAAATCCGCGGTTCTTCGGCGATGAATATTTTCATCGCCATCATCATCCTGCTCGTCGCCCGCATCGTCGCGGAAGTCCTGGGGATGCGGCTCGTTTCCTCGCTGCTCGGGACGGTGCTCGACGTCGGCGTCGTCGCCGTGCTGGTCCTGTTCCAGCCGGAAATCCGCCGCTTCCTGGGCAATATCGGCCGGACGGCCGGCGATTCGCTGGAGAAACGCAACCTGCTCTCGCGGCTCCTCGGCACCTCCGGGAATGAGGACCTGCAGGAGAGCAGCGTGGCCTCTCTGGCCGAAGCCTGTATGGAAATGGGCGAAGCGCATACCGGGGCGCTGATTGCCGTCCGCCAGTCCGACCGGCTCGAGGACATCCTCGCCACCGGCGACCGCATTGACGCGGAAATCAGCAAACGCCTGATTCTGAATATCTTTTTCAAGAATTCCCCGCTGCACGACGGGGCCGTGATCATCGGCGGAGACAGGGTCCTGGCTGCGCGCTGCACCCTGCCGATGACGACGCGGACCGATATCCCGGCCAGTTACGGGATGCGTCACAAGGCCGCCATCGGACTCTCCGAGCAGACCGATGCGAATGTCATCGTGGTTTCCGAGGAAACCGGGCACATCAGTTTCGTGAGCCGGGGGAAGATGGTGCCGGTATCGGGACTCAACCAACTGAAACTGCTGCTTTCGGGCCGGAGGGACGAGCGATGAATTACGACAGGATCGAAAGCAAACTGGGTTTTGACAAGATCCGGGAAATCATCGCCTCCCGCTGCGCCACGGACTATGCGGCGGAGCGGACGGCGGCGGAGGCGTTCAGCACGGAAGCGCGGGAAATCCGCAGCCGGCTGGCCCTCACCGAAGAGATGCGGCTCATCCTGCTCTTCGAGGACAATTTCCCCAGTAGCGGATACATCGACGCCCTCCCCTTCCTGAAAGCCCTGGAGAACCCCTCCGTCAGCCTGGACATCCTGTCGCTCGGGAAACTGGGGACGCTGCTGGACACGGTGCGGCGCCTGCGCGCCTTCTTCACCAGTGCCGGCGACGGGGTCTATCCCCTGTTGAAAAAACGGGCCGTCAAGGTCCCCTATTATCCGGAAGTCCTCCGGCGCATCGAGAGCATCCTGGACCGGCACGGCGACATCAAGGATTCCGCTTCTCCCGCGCTCGCGCAGATACGCGCGCGAATAAGAGAAAAGGAACAGGGGCTGTCGCGCCGCGCCGAAGCGGTGCTGCGGCGCGCGCAGGCGGAAGGGCTCTGCGAGGCCGACGCCGGCGTGACCCTGCGCGACGGCCGCCTGCTCATCCCGGTCAACACCACCCTCAAGCGCAAGCTGCCCGGCTTTATCTTCGGCGAATCCGCCACCGGCAAGACCAGTTTCATCCAGCCGGCTGAGGTCATGGAACTCGAAAACGAAATCCGCGAACTGCGCTACGACGAGGCCCGGGAGATTTCCGCCATTCTGCGCGCATTCAGCGATTTTGCCCGTCCCTATGCGCCGGAACTGCAGAAAAGCGCAGTTTTCATCGGCGAGACGGATTTCCTGATGGCCAAAGCGCAGACGGCGCTCGATTTCGTGGCCGGCATCCCGGTCATTTCCGAAGACGGACGGCTGGACCTGCGCAAGGCCCGTCACCCCCTGCTGGAAAAGGCCCTCGCCCGCGAACAGCGCAAAATTGTCCCCTTAAGCGTCCATCTGGACGGCAAGGGACGCATCCTGCTCATTTCCGGGCCGAACGCAGGCGGCAAATCCGTCTGCCTCAAGACGGTCGGCCTGCTGCAGTATATGTTCCAGTGGGGGATGCTGATTCCCACTTCAGAAAGCTCCGAACTGCCTGTCTTCAAGCAGATGATGGTCAGCATCGGGGATGACCAGTCGCTGGAAAACGACCTCAGCACCTACAGTTCCTTCCTCGCCGATATGCGGGAAATGCTGCACGAGGCGGGGCCGGGGACGCTGGTCTTCATCGACGAATTCGGCTCCGGAACGGAACCTGCCGCCGGCGGCGCTATCGCCGAAGCCATTTTGGCCGAACTGGACCGGCGCGGCGTTTACGGCGTGATTACCACGCACTACACCAACCTGAAACTGTTTGCCTCGGCAGCGGACAATGGCGTAGTCAACGGCGCGATGCTCTTCGACACCGCGCGCATCGAACCCCTGTTCAAGCTGGAAGCCGGCCTGCCCGGCAATTCCTTCGCCTTCGAACTCGCGCGGAAAATGCAGTTGCCGGAAGTGATTGTCAAGGACGCCGAACTGCGCGCCGGCGAGGGCTTCGTCGGGATGGAACGAAACCTGCGGAAAATTGCCCGGAACCGCCGCATCCTCGACGAAAAGCTTCAGAAAATCAAGCATACGGACAAGGAACTGGAGGAACTCGCCGAGCGCTACCAGCGCGAACTCGAAGACATCCGGGGACAGCGCAGCGCCATTCTCGAAGAGGCGATGGGCGAAGCGGAGAACATCGTGAAGGGCGCCGGCAAACAGGTGGAAAAAACCATCCGGGACATCAAGGAAGCCGGAGCGGAAAAGGAAAAGACGAAAGAAGCCCGCGCCGAACTGCAGGACTTCCTGGGTGCCCTGCGCGAGAAGAAAGAGAAGCAGGCCCGGGGACGCGACGCCTACCTGGAACGCAAGATGGACCTCCTGGGCAAGCGCAAGAAGGGCACGGCAAAGGAAGAGGCACCGCGGCAGGAACTGCTCAAGGTGGGCGAAAAAGTCCGCATCAAGGACAGCGGCATGGTGGGCGAAGTTTCCCGCGTCTCCGCCAAATCCGTCACCCTCATCGTCGGGAACATCAGCAGCACCCTCTCTCCGGACCGGCTGGAACGCATTTCCGCCGCAGAATTCCGGGAAGTGTCGCGGAAGACCCTGCCCCCCGCCTACCAGCGGGACGATGCCGCCATCGCCAGCCGGCGCCTGAATTTCAAGCCGGAACTCGACGTCCGCGGAGAACGCCTGCAGGAGGCCCTGGACCTGACCGTCCACTTTATCGACGATGCGATTATGCTCGGAATGGGCAGCGTGCGCATCATTCACGGAAAAGGGACCGGCGTGCTGCGCGACGAACTTCAGAAATACCTCAGGACCGTAAGAGGCGTCGCTTCCGTCGCCGATGAAGATGTCCGCCGCGGAGGCAGCGGCGTCACGGTCGTGACTTTTGATTAGAGGCCGTTTATGGACAAGAAGACTGTCGGAACGCTGGGCGAGGAGGCCGCCTGCCGCTATCTGGAAGCGCAGGGGCACCGGATTCTCGAACGCAACTGGCGCTCCGGCCACCTGGAGCTGGATATCGTCAGCATGGATGGGGCGGGGCTGCATTTCGTGGAAGTGAAGACCCGCGTCGCCCCGCTGACAGCCGCCCCGGAGGAGAGCGTCCGCCAGGACAAGCGGCGGCGGATGGTGGGGGCGGCAAACGCCTACCTGAACGACAGCAAGACCCTCCACGGCAACGCCCAGGAAATCTTTTTCGATGTCGTCAGTGTCGTCCTGGACGGAGAGAAGCGGCACATCGAATATTTTCCCCAAGCCTTTATCCCCATCTATGTCTGAATATTGCGTTATTATGGCCGGGGGGACCGGCGCGAAGTTCTGGCCGGTAAGCCGGGCGGATATGCCCAAGCAGTTCCTGGACCTGACCACCAAGGGACGCTCGTTCCTCCGCATCACCTATGACCGGATGCGGGGCATTTTCCCGGCGGAGCGCATTCTCGTCGTTACCCACCATAGTTACGCCGATATCGTCTCGCAGCAACTGGGCGAACTGCCTGCGCAAAACCTGCTGTCCGAGCCCTATAGCCGGAATACGGCGCCCGCCACCGTCTTTGCCGCCTACACCTTGCTCCTGCGGGATCCGGAGGCCGTTTTTGTCACCGTCCCGGCAGACCTTACGCTTACCGATGACGCCGCTTTCCGCGAAAGCGTTTCCCAGGCCCTCTCGTTTGCCGCCAGCGGCGGCGCGCTCATCAGCCTGGGGGCCGTCCCGCAGCGGGCGGTCTGCTCCTGCGGCTATATCCAGATGGCCTCGCCGGCGAAGGGAAAACCGGTCAAAGTCAAGACCTTTACCCAGGAACCCCCGCAGGCGCTTGCAGAACGCTTCGTAGCGAGTGGGGAATTCCTGCAGAATACCGGCATCCAGGCCTGGAAGGCCTCGGTCCTGCGCACGGAACTGGAAAAGCACGCGCCGGAAGTGACCGATCTCTGGAAAGGCTGGAAAACGGCGCTCCCCGGGAGCGGAAGGGCGACCTTTCTGGAAAAGGCGTATGCCGGATGTCCCCGCATCTCCATCGGGGACGCCCTGCTGGAACGCAGCAACAACGCCTGGGTACTCCCCTGCAACTTCGGCTGGACCGACATCAATGACTGGGAAACCCTCTACCGTTTCCTCCCGTCCCGGGACCGAAGGGAGAACGCGGTCTTCTCGCGCGGGAAAGTGCTCATCGAGGGCAGCCGGCGCAACATCGTCCTCGGCAGCGGAAAGGACAAGCTGATTGCCGTACACGGCCTGGACGACTTTGTCATCGTCGATGCGGGGGACGTCCTGATGATTTGCCCGCGCAAAGAGGCGGAACTGAGCGATTTCATCGCCCGCCTGGGCCTTCCCGAATTCGAGAAATACCGATGAAAAGGTTCCGGATTCTATTCGCGGGACTCCTGCTTGCGGCAAGCGGGACCGCCTACGCCCAGAAGGTGGATGCGGAGCACCTGAGCATCTCCGCTTCCGCGCGCTATACCCATGTCCTCGACGGTTGGGACATCTACAGGAACCTGCTGGAGCGCGGCGGCTACGATATGTACGACCTGAAGGTCGGGCTCCATACCCGGCGCGGAGAGGGCGGCTGGTTCGAGCGGGCCTACAATTATCCCGGCTTCGGGCTGGGTTTTTCCTATCAGCGGATGGGCAGCCTCCCCTGCAAGGGGATTTCCCGCCTCGGCGACCTCTACAACCTCTACGGCTGGGCGGAATTCGATTTTGTCCGCACCCGTCATTTCCGGCTGGGGCCGGTCCTGGAACTGGGGGCCGCCTACACGCCGGAGGCCTATCATCCGGTCACAAACCCGGAAAACATGTATGTCGGCTCCCGGATTTTTGCCCTGGTGGGCGGGGGGATCCAGGCGGAATGGCTCTTTGCCCCCAGGTGGAGTCTCGTGGCCGGCGCCTGGTTCACGCACCACTCCAACGGGATGATTGTCGTTCCCAACCTCGGGCTCAATGAACTGTCCTTCAATGCCGGCGTCCGCTACCGCATCGCCCCGGCGGACTGGGAGCACGGACAGGGGCCGAAACTGGAACGGCCGGAATACGAGAAGGGACTTCACTGGAACTTTTTCGCGGCTGGGGGCGGGCACGCCAGTTATCTCGAACTGGAAAGCGCCATCGTCCTGGAGATGCCGCCCGAAAAATGGTACCCTATCCCGACGCGCGCCCGGGCCGTGGTCGGCGTCGAGGGCGTCTGGCGCTATCACCCCGTCTTTGCCACCGGCTTCGGCATAGATGTCAATTATGCGGAAAACCGCTACCGGGAGGTGGACCTGCTGCGGCTGGGCAGGGAGGACCCGCTGGGCTATTCCCCCATCTACTGCGGCATCTATTTCATCCAGGAGTTCTGGTACCGGCGGGTGTCCGTGCACCTGAACGCGGGCATCCACTTTTTCAAGAAGACCGGACTGACGGAGAATATGGGGCTGGATTACGAGCGTATCGGCATCCGCTACCATTTCCGGCGTCCGAAAGGGCTTTTTGCGGGGCTAAACCTGCGGATTCATTATTTTGACAGTTCTTACTGCCAGGAATGGTGTGTGGGGTATAGTTTATAATTATTATATTTGTAGCAGTATTTCAATTGAAAACTATGCAAGTAGTCATCAGCGGATATGGCCGGATGGGCCATATGGTGGAAGAAGTCCTGCGGGAGAAGGGAATTCCCTGCGCGGGCATTTCCGAAGATATTGCCTCCTTCGATCCGGCGATTGCAGCGCAGAGTGTCTGCATCGACTTCACCTTTCCCTCCTCTTTCCGGGAGAACTATCCTCTACTCGCCGAGCGTTTCAAGGCTGTGGTCGTCGGCACCACGGGCTGGCACGACATCGCCCCGGAGGTCATCGCCTGCTTCGAGAAGCACGGTACGCCGATGATTTACGCCTCGAACTTCAGCATCGGGGTGAATGTCAGTTTCGCGCTTTCCGCCCTTGCCGCCGAAAAGCTCAGGGGACTGGGCTACAAGGCTTCGATTGTCGAAACGCACCATATCCACAAGCTCGACGCTCCGTCCGGGACGGCCGTCACGATGGGGAAAATCGTCGAAGGCAAGTTCGGCGATACCGTAGCCATTGAAAGCCGCCGCATCGGCGAGGTGCCGGGCATCCACGAACTGACCTTCGAGGGAGCCTGCGACAAGATTACCATCTGCCACGAGGCATTTTCACGCAAAGGACTTGCGGAAGGGGCCGTCCGGGCCGCCGAACTGACCGAAGGCCTCAGCGGGGTTCACGAATTCAAAGACTTGATTTTATGAAAAACCTATATCTGCAAGGTTGTGGGACGGCGCTGGTGACGCCGTTCAAGAACGGAGAAGTGGATTTTGAAACCTATGCGCGCCTGATTGACCGCCAGGTGGAAGGCGGGGTGGACTTCCTTGTCCCGCTGGCCACTACCGGCGAAACGCCCGCGCTCACTGCGGAAGAAAAACTGCAATTGCTGCGGCTTACGCGCGAGCACGCCGGGGAGCTTCCCCTGCTCTGCGGCTGCGGCAGCAATTCCGTCGCCGGGACTGTCGCGAATATCCGCGCGCTGGAGGGCGAAGGGGTGGACGCCTGGCTCGTCGTCGTACCTTTCTACAACAAACCCACCCAGCAGGGACAGTACGATTATTTCAAGGCAATCGCCGGCGAGACAGACAAACCCATCGTCATCTACAATGTGCCCGCACGCACCGGAATGAACATGGACGCGGCTACGACGCTGCGCCTGGCCGCGGACTGTCCGCAGATCGTCGGCATCAAGGAGGCCTCCGGCCGCTTTACCCAGGCCTGCGAGATTATCCGTAACGTACACGAAGGATTTTCCGTCCTGAGCGGCGACGACGACCTGACCTTCCCCATTATGGCCGCGGGCGGACAAGGGGTCGTGAGCGTCGCTTCCAACGCGCTGCCCGCCGAGGTGTCGGCGCTGACCCGCGCCCTGCTTTCCGAAGACTTCCTCAAAGCACGGGCGCTGCATCACCGCCTTTCACCGCTCTTCCGCGCCTGCTTCGTGGAAAGCAATCCCATCCCCATCAAGGCAGCGATGGAACTGCTGGGCCTCTGCACCCGCGAGATGCGCCTCCCCCTCTCCTCCGCCACGGAGAAGACCGTCGAGACGATGCGCGCTGCGCTAAAAAATCTTTAGAAACCGCTGTTTCTCAGTCCTGCCGGGTAATGGAGGCGCCGAGGGCGTTGAGACGGGCTTCGATATCTTCGTAGCCGCGGTCGATCTGCTCTACGTTGTCGATGATGGACGTGCCCTTGGCGGACATGGCCGCCAGCAGCAGGGCGATACCGGCCCGGATGTCCGGGGAACTCATCCTGCCCGCCTTCAGGGTAAAACGGTGGTCGTGTCCGATGACCACGGCCCGGTGGGGATCACAAAGGATAATCTGCGCCCCCATATCGATGAGCTTGTCCACGAAGAACAGGCGGCTCTCGAACATCTTCTGGTGAATCAGCACGCTGCCCTTGCACTGCGTCGCCACCACCAGCATCACGCTCAAAAGGTCCGGCGTCAGGCCCGGCCAGGGCGCATCGGCGATGGTCATGATCGAACCGTCGATGAAGGATTCAATCTCGTAACTCTCCTGTTCCGGCACGAAAATATCGTCTCCGCGCTGCTCCAGTTTCACACCCAGGCGCTTGAAGCACTCCGGGATAATCCCCAGGTTCTTCCAGGAGACATCCTTGATGGTCAGCGCACTGCGGGTAATCGCGGCCATTCCGATGAAGGAACCCACCTCGATCATATCGGGCAGAATGCGATGGGAAGCCCCGTGCAGGGACGGCACCCCGTGGATGGTCAGCAGGTTGGAGCCGATGCCCTCGATTTTCGCGCCCATCGCCATAAGCATTTTGCAGAGTTGCTGGAGATAGGGTTCGCAGGCGGCGTTGTAGATGGTGGTCGTGCCTTTGGCGAGCACCGCCGCCATGACGATATTCGCCGTACCGGTAACGGAGGCCTCGTCCAGCAGCATATAGCTTCCGCTCAGGCCTTCGGGCGCCACGAGGTGGTAGGCCCGCAAGTGGTGGTCATAGGTATAACTGGCACCCAGATTCACGAAGCCTTCGATATGGGTATCCACCCGCCGGCGGCCGATTTTGTCTCCGCCCGGCTTGGGGAAGAACGCCTCCCCGAAGCGGGTCAGCAGCGGACCGGTAATCATCACGGAACCGCGGAGGGCAGCACAGCGGCGGACGAATTCCTCGCTGGCCACATACGCGCGGGAAATGTTGTCCGCCTGGAAAGTGTAATGCCCGCGCGCCTTGCGCTCCACCCGGACCCCCATCCCTTCCAGCAGGGCAATCAGGTTTTTGACATCAAGGATTTCCGGAACATTCTCCATTTCGATGACATCCTCCGTCAAAAGGACGGCGCTGAGGACTTGCAGCGCCTCGTTCTTGGCGCCCTGGGGAATAATGGTGCCGCTCAGGCGACGGCCTCCTTCGATGACAAAACTGGACATAGGTTATCAGATTTTATAAGTGTTCCACTTCGGGATGCAGGCGGATGCCGAAACGCTGTTCCACCGCATCGCAGATTTCTTTTTCAAGGGCAAGGATATCGGCCGCAGGGGCATCGCCTGTCACGTTGATCAGGACCAGCGGCTGCTTTTCGTGTACGGCGGCGCCCCCCAGGCGTCTGCCTTTGAATCCCAGCCGGTCGATCATCCACGCGGCGGGAATCTTTACGCTGCCGTCGGGAAGGTCGTAGTGCGGGACGGTAACCCCCTCGGCGGCGACAATTGCCTCATAATGTTCCTTCGGAACGACCGGGTTCTTAAAGAAACTGCCGGCGCTGCCGATTTCCAGCGGGTCGGGCAATTTCTCGCGGCGTGTCCGGATGACGGCGTCCCGCACCTCCTGCGGCGACACCGGGTCCCCCTCCGGGAAGAAAGAACGGAGCGCGCCGTAATCGAGCCGGGGCGCAGCCTTGCGTGACAGGCGCAGGAGCACGCCTGTAATGATATAGCGTTCCTTGTTCTCCGGACGCTTGAAAAACGAATCCCGGTAGCCGTAGGCACATTCCTCCACCTTGAAACTGCATTTGCAGCGCTTCTCGATGTCGAAGCAACTTACGCCGGAGGCAATGTCCTTGAATTCCACGCCATAAGCGCCGATATTTTGGACCGCCGCCGCACCCGCCGTCCCGGGAATCAGGGACAGGTTCTCGAGGCCCCAGAGCCCCTCGGCGCACATCCGGGCGCAAAGGTCGTCGAATTTCACGCCGGCGCCCGCCGCCACCGGAACTTCGTCGAGCCCCAGGTCGAAAAACTTCAGATAGGCAATCTTCGAACAGAGCACCGTCCCGGGAAAATCGCGGGTGAAAAGCAGGTTGCTGCCTTCGCCGATGGAAAGCAACGGACGGGGCAACGCGTCGAAATCCAGCTCCTCCAGGTCCTTGACGCTGTCATACTCGATGTACAGGGTACACTTCGCCTTCATCCGGAACGTGTTCCGGGGCGAGAGGTCATAATCGGGAATCCGCTTCAACATAGTCAGCTTCTAAAAGCAACGGTAAATCCGGACGGCATTCAGAATGGGCTGTCCTTCGATGGGGACAAAATCAAGGCGCAGGCCTTCTCCATTCTTGCAAAGGACCGTAATTTTCTGTATCAGCGCCTTCTGCGCGCCGGGGCGTTCCAGCAGGTTCACCTCCGGCAGGACCCGCTCTCCGTTCGCCAGCACGTCAAAGCGGCGGCGCTTCCCGGAGAGTTCGGCCAGATACAGCCAGACATAATACTGTCCGTCCGGAAGGTCTGCACGGAAGGACTCGATGCCCTCGCGCCAGCTCTGGAACACCGGGTCGTCCGGCGTGCCGAAAGCATCCTGGTTCGAGACCGGCCCCCGGGCAAACGAGGGACGGAACCCGCCGACATAACCCCAGCCGCCCGGCGTATACGCACGCTCCGGAATCCATACCGCACCGGAAATCTCTTCACGGAAAGTACGGTCCGATCCGAGCATCACGCTCATTTCCCGGAAACGGCGAAGGTCGGCCGGCACGCCGCGCCAGGTCACACGCAGATGGTCGCTCACACGCTGTCCGTCCACGACGGCCTCCGCCTCCAGCCGGTTATCCCCCTCACGCATTTGCACGGGAACCCGTGCCAGGTACTGCTCCACGGGATACCGGCCCACAAGAGAACCGTTCAGCCGCAGCTCCACTTCGGGCGCATTGGAAAATACCGGAATATACTGTACGTCGCCCTCCGCACCGGCCAGTACGGGCCAGTCCTTTCCGCCGATCAGTACGACCGGGGTCTTCGCGAGGGCCGCCTTATAGAAAAGATAGGTGTCCTTCGGCACACGGTCCAGGCCCACCAGGCCCTTGTTGTTGACGTGAGGCACGGCATCGATGCGGTGCTCCACGTAAAAGTCATTGAAATTCCAGACATTGCTGCCGGACACCCAGGGGAATTCCCGGATGAGGGCCGTATAGTACTGGTGGAATTTCACGCCGTATTCGGCGGAGAAATCAAACAGGCAGGGGTGGTTGCTCTTGAGGCGCGGATCCACGCCGGCGCCATATTCCGTAACGATGACCGGCTTGTCCGGGAACGCCTTGTGCGCTTCCTCGAGGAACTTGCGCCCGCCCTCGAAATCGCTGCCGTACCAACCCCGGTAAATGTTCCATCCGAGGATATCGGGGACGGCGGCTATCCCGCTCTGCCCGTAATCATAGACGGAGGCATTGCAGGGAATCATCGTATAACGGCCGCCGTCCAGGGCCTTGATGGCCGCATTGAGCCGCTGCGCCAACGCCTCCACCTGCTGCCAGTAAGGACGTTTCACCTCCACCGGGTCCTTTTTCTTGAAGAAACGGGACTGCTTGTTGAGAATCTCGTTCATATAGGCCCAGATGACGACGCTCGGCGAATTGTAGTCCTGCCAGACCATCTCCGTGACCATATTCAGGCAATTCTGCGCAAAGGCCTCGTTCCCGCGCGAGATATAATCCACGATGGGAATCTCCACGGAAGCCACCAGGCCCAGGGCATCGCACATCTGTGTGATGACGGGATCCTGGGGATAATGGGAAATCCGCAGGAAATTGGCGCCCATCTCCTTGATTTGCCGAATGTCGGCGACGTGCATCTCATCGGTAAGGGCATAGCCGATGCCCGCGCGGTCCTGGTGCCGGTTGGTGCCCATCAGCTTCAGGTGCTGCCCGTTCAGGAAAAAGCCCTCCTGCGGGTCGAAGCGGAAGTAACGCAGGCCGAAACGGTTGGCTACTTCGTCGATGCAGGCGCCGCTTTTCCGCTCCAGCAGCGCGGTTTCCAGCCGGTAGAGCTGCGGCGTATCGGGACTCCAGAGCCGGCAGTCCGTCAGTTCCATTTCGGCGGCCACCGGAACATTCTCCGACGCAGCGGGCAGCTTCACACGCGTGCGCACCGTTCCCGCCAGCGTACCGTCCGGTGCATAGGCGCGGTGTTCCAGCGTCAGGTCTTGCGAAGAGGCCGTTGCGTTGGTCAGGTAGGCCGTGATGCGGACGCGCGATTTCGCTTCGGACACTTCCGGCGTCGATACATATACGCCGCTGGTCGCATAATGCGTCGTCGAGAGCTGCACCTTCGGCGTAAAAATCAGCTCGATGTCGCGGTAGATGCCCCCGAAGAAAGTATAGTCCGCCGAGAGCGGCGGAATCGCCTCGTTATGGGAATTGTCCAGCCGTACTTCGAAGAAGTTGTAGCCGGGCTTGACCATCGGCGTAATGTTGAAGCAGAATGCGGTCGTTCCGCCGATATGGCGTCCCGCCTCGCGTCCGTTCACGAGCACTGTGGCGTCCTGGTAAGCCCCCTCGAAACGCACATACAGGTTCTTGTCCGAGAGGTCCTCCGTCAGGAGCACGGACTTCCGGTAGGTACACAGGCCGCGATAGTAGCCGGGGGTGTCGTCCCGGGTATCGTCCGCGTTCCAGCAATGGGGAATATTGACGGACACTGTCTCCCCCTCCTTTGTAAAGTCCCACCAGTCATTGATGGTCCGGATGACGCGGGGAGCCGCAAACAAAGGCAAGGCTCCCAGCAGGAGCAGCAGGGAAAAAAGTGTCCGTCGCATAAGCGTATGTTATTTCTGTGCGGTTGAACTGAGGAAAAGTTCCTGCATCTGCGCATCGTCGATCCTGGACGGGGAATCGATCATCACATCCCTGCCCTGGTTGTTCTTCGGGAAGGCGATGTAGTCGCGGATGGATTCCTGTCCGCCGAAGAGGGCGCACACGCGGTCAAATCCGAACGCCAGCCCGCCGTGGGGCGGGGCGCCGAACTTGAAGGCGTTGATGATGAAGCCGAACTTGTACTCCGCCTCTTCCTTCGAGATGCCCAGCACCTCGAACATCCTTTCCTGCATCTCCGCGTTGTGGATACGGATGGAGCCGCCGCCCAGTTCGGTCCCGTTCAGGACGAAGTCATAGGCATTGGCGCAGACCCGTTCCAGGTCTTCCTTCTTGTCGGAGTAGAACCACTGCTCGTGCTCAGGCTTGGGGGCCGTGAAGGGATGGTGCATCGCATAGAAGCGGCCGTCCTCTTCGCTCCACTCCAGCAGCGGGAAATCCACGACCCAGAGCGGCGCGAACACGGCGGGATTGCGCAGGCCCAGACGGTTGCCCATTTCGATACGGAGTACGCCCAGACGGTTCTGCGTCTTGCGCTTGTCGCCGCAGAGAACGAGGATGAGGTCCCCCTTCGCCGCACCGCAACGCTGCGCAATGGAGAGCAGGTCTTCGGGCGCGAAGAACTTGTCCACGCTGCTCTTGACGCTGCCGTCTTCGAGCCATTTCACCCAGACCATGCCGCCGGCGCCCACCTGCGGGCGTTTCACCCACTCGGTCAGTTCGTCCGTCTGTTTGCGGGTATAGCCGGCGCAGCCCGGAACGGCAAAGGCGCCCACGTAGGCACATGCGTCGAACACGCCGAATCCGTGTCCGTGCGCGAGGTCCGTAATGTCCTTGAGTTCCATTCCGAAGCGGATGTCAGGTTTGTCGGAACCGTAACGGTCCATCGCATCATACCAGCTCATCCGCGGCATCGGGGAAGGAATATCGACGCCGAGGGCGTTCTTGAACATCCGGCGCATCATCCGCTCGAAGGTATCCAGCACATCCTCCTGTTCGACGAAGGACATCTCGCAGTCGATCTGCGTGAATTCCGGCTGACGGTCGGCGCGGAGGTCTTCGTCGCGGAAACAGCGGACAATCTGGAAATAGCGGTCATAGCCGGAGACCATCAGCAGCTGCTTGAAGGTCTGCGGACTCTGGGGCAGGGCGTAGAAGCAGCCCGGATTCATCCGGGAAGGCACCACGAAGTCACGCGCCCCTTCCGGGGTAGACTTGATCAGGTACGGGGTCTCGATTTCCATGAATCCCTCCCCGTCCAAGAAAGAACGGATTTCCTGGGCCAGCCGGTGGCGCAGGGCCAGGGCCCGCTGCAGGGGCGGACGCCTGAGGTCCAGGTAACGGTAGCGGGCCCGGAGGTCCTCGCCGCCGTCAGAGACTTCCTCGATGGTAAAGGGAGGCGTCTGCGCTTTGTTCAGCACCGTCAGCGCCTCCACCTTGATTTCTATCTCTCCGGTGGGGAGCTTGGGATTCTTGCTCTGGCGCTCGAGCACGGTGCCCTTCACCTGGACCACGAACTCGCGCCCCAACTGCGCCGCGGCCTCACGCAGGGCGGCGGGCGCATCCGCGTCCACCACCAGCTGCGTAATTCCGTAGCGGTCCCTCAAATCGAAGAACGACATTCCGCCGAGGCTGCGTACTTTCTGTACCCAGCCGGCAAGCGTTACGCTCTTTCCCCGGTCTGAAAGCCGGAGTTCCCCGCAAGTATGGGTCCTGTACATAAGACTAGTCCTCTTCCTGTTCCTGGGCGGCGTACTCGGCGAGCAGTTTGGTCTGCACATCGCCGGGAACGGGCTGATAGTCGGCAAATTCCATCGTGAAGGTCGCGGAACCGGCGGTCAGCGAGCTCAGCGTGGTAGAATAGCGGTAGAGTTCCGCGAGGGGAACGCGCGCCTTGAGGATGGCAAAGCCCTTGTCCGCACCCATATCGCCGAGGATACCGCGGCGGTTCTGGAGGTCGGACATACAGGCGCCCTGATACTCGGACGGGGTCATCACCTCGACATTGTAGATCGGCTCCAGAATCTTCGGACCGGCATTGCGGAAAGCCTCCTTGAAGGCGTTGCGGCCGGCGATGATAAAGGCGATTTCCTTGGAGTCCACGGGGTGCATCTTACCGTCATAGACGAAGACGCGGATGTCGCGGGCGTAGGAACCGGTGAGCGGGCCTTCGGTCATCTTCTCCTTGATACCCTTGAGGATGGCGGGCATAAAGCCGAGATCGATGGCGCCACCCACGACGCAGTTGTAGAATTCCAGTTTGCCGCCCCACTCGAGTTCGGTGATGTCCTGGGTCTTGATATTGAGCTGGGTGTCCTTGCCGTCAATCTTGAACCTGGTGTTCAGTTCGCCTTCGGCAGGGCAGACGAGCAGATGGACCTCGCCGAACTGGCCGGCGCCGCCCGACTGCTTCTTGTGACGGTACTGGGCGGTGGCCACCTTGGTGATGGTCTCGCGGTACGGCACCTTCGGAGCGAAGAGTTCCACCTCCAGCTTGTACTCGTTGTTGATGAGCCACTTCACGATGTTGATGTGCTGCTCACCGTTGCCGCTCAGGATGGTCTGGCGCAGTTCCTTGGAGTATTCCACGATGACGGTGGGATCCACGGACGCGATTTTCTTGAGGGCGTCGCCGAGTTTCTGCTCGTCCTGCTGGACCTTCGCCTTGATGGCGCAGCGGTACTTGGGCGCAGGATAGGAGATGCGGTCGTAGCTGATACCGGTCCCGGGCAGGGAAAGGGTGGTGCTGGACTTGCTGTTCTTGAGTTTCACGGCGCAGCCGAAATCACCGGCGTGCAGCACGTTCACAGCCTCTTTCTTCTGGCCGGCCACCACGTAAATGGCGGAAAGGCGCTCCTTGTTGCCGGTAGCGGGATCCTCCAGGTCGAGACCGGAAGTAATGCTGCCGCTCATCACCTTGAAGAAGGAAACCTCGCCCAGATGCTGCTCCACATCGTTCTTGTAGATGAAGAGGGAGGCGGGGGCGTCTTCCTTGCACTCCACGGGTGCGGGGGCTGCAGCGCCGACGAACTCCATCAGGCGCTTTACGCCGATGTCCTTCTTCGCGGAAACGCAGAACACGGGATAGAGCTCGCCGCTGTCGATACCGGCGGCCAGGCCTTTGTTGATTTCTTCCTCGGAGAGGGTCCCCTCCTCGAAGAACTTCTCCATCAGCGCATCGTCGAACTCGGCGACCTTCTCAATCAGGGCGTTGCGCGCCTCTTCGGCCTTGTCGGCGAGATTTGCGGGAATTTCGAGGTCCTCGCGGGTGCCGTTGGCATCCTTGAAGTGATAGTATTTGTTCATCAGGACATCCACGAAGCCGTCGAAGCCGGCGCCGGTGGCCGTGGGGAACTGGAGGTAGGCCAGTTTGCCGCCGAACGCCTCGTTCAGGGAATTCTGGACCATATCCCAGTCCGCCTTGTCGGTATCGAGCTGGTTCACCGCAATCACGATGGGGAGCTTGTGCTCGCCGGCGTGGCGCATGATGATCTGCGTGCCGACCTCCACGCCCTGTTGGGCGTTGATGACGAGGACGCCGCTCTCACATACGCGGAAAGCGGAATACGCACCGCCGATAAAGTCGTCGGCGCCCGGAGCGTCGATGAAGTTGATCTTCTTGCCGTTGAACTCCGCATAGAGCGGGGTGGCATAGATGGAGCGCTGGTTGATCTTCTCCAGTTCATCATTGTCAGATACCGTGTTCTTGTCCTCCACGGAACCGCGCCTGTCGATGACTTTTCCTTCGAAAAGCATCGTCTCCGCCAGGGTGGTCTTGCCTGACTTGGTGGCTCCGAGGAGGACCACATTGCGGATGTCTTTGTTGGAATACTCTTTCATTGTCTTGTATTTGTTTTAGTTTGTAGTATTCATTAAATGATAGTCTGCAAATTTAACAAAAGTTGCGAGCAATCGCAAGAGTTCCTCTCCGGTTACGCCGAGTTCTTCTTCCAGAATTTCATCCAAATCCGCCGGCGCAACCCGCAAGCGCCTGCAAATCAATCGGTAATCCATCTCCCGCAGGTCCTCTGCAGAAGCGGCGGCACAGACGGCCAGAAACTTTTCCATCGTAGTGTACAACATCGCGTCAATTTTTTCGCAAAGCTGGGTGACTGACGGCAAAAATGCAACAGCCCGGATGCAGATTTTTACGTTTTATACACATTTTGTATGTTTTTGAGCGTCTTTGTCGCCTTTTAGGATACAATGTTCCTCACGGGCCCTCCCTAATTTTGAAAGAAAAAAAACATGGACGAATCATCCATCAAGGAGAATCTTGTCAAGGCAAGGGAGGCGTGCGCGCTTTCCCAGACGGAAGTGGCGCTCCGACTGGGCATCAACCGGGCCAGTTTCATCAAACTCGAAAAAGGGAAAACCCATATTCTCAACAAACACATCCCGGACCTCGCCGAGATGTACGGCCTTTCCCTGGAAGCGCTGATCCTGGGGTTCGAGCCGGTCGAAAACAGCACGTTCATCACGGAAGACTTCCAGAAGAAACAGCAGCAGATGGTCAGTTACTACGAAAACGAACGCAAAACCGCGAATGAAAAGATCCAGGCGATGGAGGAAAGAATCGCGGAATTAAAGCAGCACATCCGCCTGTTGGAAGAAGTCAAATTGCGCAACGAGCGGGACCTCGAGAAACTCTCCGGCGTCTGAGAGGGCGCCAAAACCAAAAACTATTGCTATCTTTGCGACCGCACGGGGTGTGGCGCAGTTGGCTAGCGCATCTGGTTTGGGACCAGAGGGTCGTGTGTTCGAGTCACATCACCCCGACGATATGTCCATCATCGAAGCCGCCCATCTTCACAAGTCTTTCGGCGCCCTGGAGGTACTGAAGGGCGTTTCCCTGCAGGTGGAGCCTGCGGAAATCGTCGCCGTCACCGGCGCTTCCGGCGCAGGCAAGACGACCCTGCTCGAGATTCTGGGCACGCTGTCCACCCCCGACGCGGGAACGCTCCGCATCGGCGGGAAAGAGGTTCTGAAACTTTCCGAAAAGGAAAAGGCCGCCTTCCGCTGCCGCCGTATCGGCTTCGTGTTCCAGGCGCACCACCTTCTCCCCGAATTCACCGCCGAAGAAAACATCATGATTCCGGCACTGATTGCCGGCGAAAGCACGCCGAAGGCCAGGGCCCGCGCCCGGGAACTGCTTGCCACCGTCGGCCTGGAAGCGCGCGGGGCACACAAGCCCGCCGAACTTTCCGGCGGCGAAAGCCAGCGCGTGGCCATCGCCCGCGCCATCGTCAACCGCCCGGAAGTGGTCTTTGCCGACGAGCCGACCGGCAACCTGGATTCCGTGACCAAAGAGGAAATTCACCGTCTGTTTTTCGACCTGCGGGAACGTACCGGACAGACCTTCGTCATCATCACGCACGATCCCGCACTCGCCGCCCGCTGCGACCGCAGCATCACCCTCGTAGACGGTACGATTTACAGTGCCGAGGCCGCTGCGGCGATGTTCGCGGCGGTAAAGCCGTAATCCGCCATCAGTTCCGCCGGAGAGCCGGAGCGGCCGAAACGGTCGCCGCCGTTGATGAACCGGATTTTCGCACAGATACCCTCCTGCGCGAGAGCCGCCGCAACCGCCTCGCCCAGTCCGCCGGCGGCATTGTGTTCCTCGCACACCACGACTTTGCCCGTCTTCGCGGCGGAAGCGGCAAGGGCGATGCTGTCCAGCGGCTTGACGGTTGCGATATTGAGCACTTCGGCATAGATGCCTTTGGCTTCAAGGAGCCTGGCGGCTTCCAGCGCCTCCCATACGGTATGCCCGCAGGCCATCAGCGTCACATCGCCGCCTTCATTGAGCTTGTACACCTTCCCGATTTCGAAGGGCTCCGACGGATTGGTGAAATTGGGCACGGCCGGGCGCCCGAAGCGCAGGTACACCGGCCCGTCGAATTCCGCGGCGGCGAGCGTCGCCTGTACGGTCTGGTTGTAGTCGCAGGGAACGAGCACCGTCATTCCCGGCAGGGCGCGCATCAGCGCGATATCCTCCATCGTCTGGTGCGTGGCGCCGTCCTCGCCGAGCGTGATGCCCGCGTGGGAGGAGGCCAGTTTCACATTGGTGCGGCTGTACGCCACTTCCTGGCGGATCTGGTCATAGACGCGGCCGGTGATGAATTCGGCGAAGGAACCGCAGAACGGCACCTTTCCCGACAGGGCAAGCCCCGCCGCAACGCCGACCATATTCGCTTCCGCGATGCCGCATTCCACAAAGCGCTCCGGAAATTCCGCGGCGAAGGCATTCATCTTGAGCGACCCCTTGAGGTCCGCCGCGAGGGCGACCACCCGATTGTCCCGCCGCCCCGCTTCGAGCAAACCTGCGCCGAAGCCGCTGCGGGTATCTTTTTTCCCGGTATCGATGTATTCTTTCATACTAGTAATCCCCCAATGTTTCGTCCAACTGAGCCAATGCACGCGCCGCCAGTTCCGCATTCGGCGCCTTCCCGTGCCATTCGTGCGTCCCTTCCATAAAATCGACGCCCTTCCCCATCACGGTCTCGAAGAGAATCATCTTCGGCTTTCCGTCACGCTTCCCGGCCAGCTTGAACGCATCCAGGATCGAAGCGAAATCGTGGCCGTCGGCGCAAATCACATCCCAGCCGAAGGCCAGCCATTTCTCGGAAAGGTTCTCCAGTCCCGCCACGTCCTCCACGCGGCCGTCGATTTGCTGATGATTGACGTCCGTCATCCCGACGAGGTTGTCCAGGCCGTGATGCGCGGCGAACAGCGCCGTTTCCCAGATTTCACCTTCCTCGCTTTCACCGTCGCCGCAAAGGGCATAGACGGTATGGGAATCTCCGTCCATCTTTTTGCCGAGCGCCAGCCCCGCGGCCGCCGCAAGCCCCTGGCCCAGGGAGCCGGAAGCCCGGTGCACGCCGGGAAGGCCGTCCGTCACGGAAGGATGCCCCTGCAGGCGGCTGCCGAAACGACGCAGGGTCCCCAGTTCGGAAACGGGGAAATACCCTGCCCGGGCGAGCACCGCATAGTACAGAGGCGCCAGGTGCCCGGCGGAAAGAAAGAAGGCGTCCTGTCCTGCAGCGCTGCGCGTCCACGTAGCGGGACTATGTTCCATCACATTGAAATAGAGGGCGGTAAGAATATCCGCACTGCTCAGCGAGCCGCCCGGATGACCGGACCCCGCAGCCGAAACCATCCTGACGATGTCCCGACGCAATTGCGAGGCGATAGCGGCGAGTTCCCGATTCGTTTTCATACTCCACAAAAATAGAGAGAATTCCACAAAAAAACCATACCTTTGGGCAGATTGCGAACGCTTTTTTTCAATGGAAAATTTCACTGAAATCATTCTCGGCTGGTATGACGCCTGCGGCCGGGACCTCCCCTGGCGGAGGACCCGGGACCCCTATGCCGTCTGGCTCAGTGAAATCATCCTCCAGCAGACGCGCATCGCCCAGGGGACGGCCTATTGGGAGCGCTTTATGGCGCGCTTCCCCGACGCCGCGTCGCTCGCCGCTGCCTCCGAAGACGAGGTACTGCGCCTCTGGGAGGGGCTGGGCTACTACAGCCGCGCCCGCAACCTGCACGCCGCCGCCCGGCAGATTGCCGACCTCGGCGCCTTCCCGGACACTTTCGAAGGCATCCGCGCGCTCAAGGGCATCGGCGACTATACCGCGGCCGCCATCGGCTCCATCGCCTTCGGACTGCCGGCTGCGGTCGTGGACGGCAATGTCTATCGCGTCCTGTCCCGCCACTACGGCATCGACACGCCGGTCGGGACCTCCGCCGCCGCAAAGCAGTTCCGGGCCCTTGCACAATCCCTTCTGCCTCCGGAGCGTCCCGGCGATTTCAACCAGGGGATGATGGACTTCGGCGCCCTCGTCTGTACGCCGCGCAATCCCGCCTGCCCGACCTGTCCCCTCCGGGAAAGCTGCGTCGCGCGGCAGAGCGGCCGGGTAGAAAGCCTGCCCGTAAAAAAAGCGGGCCCCGCGGTGACCGAACGCTATTTCACCCTGATTTACCTGCGCTGCGGGGGCCATACCGCCATCCGTCGCCGGGGAAGCGGCGATATCTGGCAGGGACTGTGGGAGCCGCTGCTCCTCGAACACGGCGAAGGCGAAACTCCGCAGCTGCCCGCTTGGACCGCCGCCGGCACGCTCCGGAAACTGAAAGGCGGCGTAAAGCACGCACTGACCCACCGCCTGCTGACGGCCGATTTCTATCTCTTTGAAAGCGGAGAGCGCCCGCCGCTGCCCGGGGAGTTCCGCTGGATTGAGGAAAACGAGCTGGACGCCTACGGCAAACCCCGCCTGTTCGAGCTGCTGCTGGCTGAATTATTTTGATTATCTTTGCAGCGCCATGAAACACATCCGGAATTTTTGCATCATCGCCCATATCGACCACGGAAAGAGCACGCTGGCGGACCGCCTGCTGGAATTGACGCGTACCCTCTCCGACCGGGATATGGAAGCGCAGGTGCTGGACGATATGGACCTTGAACGGGAGAAAGGCATCACCATCAAGAGCCACGCCATCCAGATGGAGTATCCCTACAAGGGGGAAACCTACCGGCTGAACCTCATCGACACGCCGGGCCACGTGGACTTTTCCTACGAGGTATCGCGGTCCATCGCCTCCTGCGAGGGCGCGCTGCTGGTCGTGGACGCCACCCAGGGCGTGCAGGCGCAGACGATTTCCAACCTCTACATGGCCATCGACCACGACCTGGAAATCATCCCCATCCTCAACAAGATCGATATGGAATCGGCGCAGGTGGACGTGGTGACGGACGAAATCTGCGACCTGCTCGGCTGCGCGCCCGAAGATGTATTCAAGGTATCCGCGCGCACGGGCGAGGGCGTGGCGCCCATCCTCGACGCCATCGTCGAAAAAATTCCCGCGCCGTCCGGGGACCCCGATGCGCCGCTGCAGGCCCTGGTCTTCGATTCCGTCTTCAACCCCTTCCGCGGCGTCATCGCCTATTTCAAAATCGCGAACGGCAGCATCCGCAAGGGGGACAAGGTCAAGTTCTTCAATACCGGAATGGACTACGAGGCGGACGAAGTGGGCGTATTGAAGCTCAAACTGCAGCCCACGGCGCAAATCGGCTGCGGCGATGTGGGCTACATCATTTCCGGCATCAAGAATGCCGCCGAGGTCAAGGTCGGCGATACGATTACGCACAGCGAGAACCCCTGCGCGAGCGCCATCGCCGGATTCGAGGAAGTAAAACCGATGGTCTTCGCGGGGATGTACCCCGTGCAGGCGGACAAGTTCGAAGAACTGCGTTCGGTGCTCGAAAAATTCCAGCTCAACGACGCCTCCTTCGTCTACGAGCCGGAATCATCGCTGGCGCTCGGGAGCGGCTTCCGCTGCGGCTTCCTGGGGCTGCTGCACCTGGAAATCGTGCAGGAACGGCTGTTCCGCGAGTTCGACATGGACGTGATTACCACCGTCCCGAACGTCTCTTATAAAGTCTATACCACCCAGGGCGAATGCCTGGACGTACACAATCCTTCCGGACTACCCGCCCCCACACTGATCGACCATATCGAAGAGCCGTACATCCGCGCGCAGATTATCTCCAAATCGGAATTCTTCGGCCCCATCATGAAGCTCTGCCTGGACCGCCGGGGCACGCTCATCGGCCAGCACTACATCACCGCGGACCGCGTGGAACTCACTTACGATATGCCGCTGAGCGAGATTGTCTTCGACTTTTACGACAAGCTGAAAACCATCTCCAAGGGCTACGCTTCCTTCGACTACCACATCACGGGCTTCCGGCCCGCCAAACTCGTCAAGCTGGACATTCTGCTCAACGGCGAGCCAGCCGACGCCCTTTCCACCCTGATCCACGAGGACAACGCCTATGACTTCGGACGGCGGATGTGCGTCAAACTCAAGGAGCTGATTCCCAGGCACCAGTTCGACATCCCCGTGCAGGCGGCCATCGGCGCGAAAATCATCGCCCGCGAAACGGTGAAGCAGGTGCGCAAGGACGTGACCGCCAAATGCTACGGCGGCGACGTCACGCGCAAGCGCAAACTCCTTGAAAAGCAGAAGGAGGGCAAAAAAAGAATGCGCCAGATCGGCACCGTGCAGGTGCCCCAGAGCGCATTCATGGCCGTATTAAAGCTGGACAGCTAATTTACTTCGCCCAGACGAGGACGTGGCGGTCGAAGGTGATGTACTCGAGTTCGAGTTCTTCTTCGTAACCGTCCTTGTGAATGAAGGTGGCTTCGATTTCCCCCTCGCCGCGGACGCGGAAGGATTCCACCTCGATCTGTTCGGCAAAGTCCACCTTGTACTGGGACATTTTTTTGTACACCGCTTCCTTGGCGCACCAGTAGATGGCAAGCTGCTCGTTGCGTTTCTCGTCGTCCAGGTCGTCGATTTCCTCTTCGGAGAGGGCCTTCTTTTCCACCGCCGAGAAATCGCGGTCCAGGGATTCGCAGTCGATGCCCACTTCCTCGGACTCGTGGAGAATGATGGCCACGTACTTGTCCGTATGGGTAATGCTGATGTTCACCGCGCTGTTTTCGATATAGGGCTTGCCGTTGTCGTGGTGGCTCAGGTAGACCTTCTCTTCGAACATGGCGTCCAGCAGGGCGCGGACCGCAAGTTTCTGCTTGCGCAGCGATTCACTCTTGATAAAGGAAATTTCCTCCAGTTCGTCGGAGGGGATGCTCGTCATCGCGCGAAGCTCGGCTTCCGTCTCGGAAACCTGCCACACGCCTATTCGTGTGCCGTCTTCTTCAGATTCTTTTTTAAGAAACAGTGCCATAAAAAGTTATTGCCGACAGGGTGACTGCCGGGTGTTGGTGTGCAAATACATAAAAGCTGATAACGGGACGTCCGATGCGGACTCCGTACTTTTGGTACCTATGACAGAACTGGGAGGCTCCATTTATATCGTTATCAAATTCGTGGCAAATATAGTGAAAATTTGTAAATTTGCAGCGTTTTTGAAAAACCCTTGTTTGATATGAAATATTTAACCCAGGAAAAATTAACGATTGTCGGCGCTGCCGGAAAGATTGGCGCCAACATGGCACAGTCTGCGCTGATGCTCAGGCTGACCCCCAACGTCTGCCTCTACGATGTCTATGAAACCGGACTGCGGGGCGTCGTAGCGGAAATTCACCACTGCGCGTTCGAAGAGGCCAACATCACTTGGACCACCGATGCCGCGGAAGCCTTCAAGGGGGCAAAATACATCATTTCCTCCGGCGGTGCACCGCGCAAGGAAGGGATGACCCGTGAAGACCTGCTCAAGGGCAACTGCCTTATCGCCAGGGAATTGGGTCAGAACATCAAGACCTATTGCCCCGACGTCAAGCACGTCACCGTCATCTTCAATCCCGCCGACCTCACCGGTCTCGTGACGCTCCTGTATTCCGGCCTGTCCCCCGAGAAGCTCACCACCCTCGCGGCACTCGACAGCACCCGGCTCCAGGAAGCCCTCGCACTGCACTTCGGCGTACCCCAGTACAAAGTGACCGACGCCCGCACCTACGGCGGACACGGCGAGTCGATGGCGGTCTTCGCTTCCGGCGCACACATCGACGGCAAGCCTCTCTCCGAACTCCCCATGAGCGACGAAGACTGGGCCGCCATCAAGGAAGCCACCATCCAGGGCGGCTCCAACATCATCAAACTCCGCGGCCACAGCTCCTTCCAGAGCCCGGCGTACAACGCGGTCAGGATGATTGAAGCGGCGATGGGCGGGACGTCCTTCTCCTGGCCTTCCGGCTGCTATGTCAATAGCGACAGCTTCAAGAACGTGATGATGGGAATGCCCAGCGTCATCGACGAGCGCGGCGTCCACTATGCCTCCCCCGCCGGCACGAAGGAAGAGATGGCCGACCTGCAGAAGTCCTATGAGCACGTCTGCAAGATGCGCGACGAGATCATCGGGCTCGGCATCATTCCGCCCATTTCCGAGTGGAAGACCCTGAACCCCAACCTGTAGTTTCCCTTCAACATACGAATAAAAAAGGTGGCCGCGAAGCCACCTTTTTTCATTTCTACCGCAGGCGGATGCCTTTCTGGTGCAGGCGGTCCAGGGTCCAGAGGCGGTAGGAATTGGGCCAGGAGACAAAGATGTCGTTCCAGTAGCCGGCCTCGATGACGGGACGGTACTTGGTGAAACGGGCCTGGAAGAAACCCTCGTTCTGCGCGCCTATGGGCCGCTGCATCCCGTGGAAAAACTCGCCCACGCGGGTGGTGATGCCCTGCACGGCGTTCGCCCACATCAGCCGGGCGATGCGCTCCCACATCGGGTTTCCGGTCAGCGCCGCCAGTTCATACAGGTCCGCCGGCATAATGCCGCCCCAGGCGTCGATGCACTGGTGTTCCGCACTCACGGCAGTTCCGCCGGTTACGTGCCAGCCATACTGTGCGAAATCGGTCTCCGGACCGTAAACAGGGTCGAAGAAAAACATCCAGCTGGAGAAATAGGCGGCCGCCTTCTCGGCGCGTTCGAGGTATTTTTTATCGCCGGTAATGGCATACAACTGCAGCGAACCCTGGAGGAAGGGATAGGACGTTTCCTTGTCGATACAGTTGCAGTCGATGGCGCCTGCCGTACAGATGAAGCGGTCCACGTCGCGCGTGAAATAGAAATCGGAGGCCTTTTCGGCCGCGGCGAGGTACTTCGCTTCGCCGGTCACGAGATACAGTTCATTCAGCGCGGGAATCAGGAATCCGCCGATGGTCCCGCTCGTCTGCGCGGGCTTTCCGTTCATCCACCAGGTCTTGCCGAAGCCGTCGGCGTCGTTCCATTTCGACAGGAAGAAATCGCAGACCTTGCGCGCGAAGGCCACGTACTCCGGCTTTTCGATGCCGTGTTCTTTCAGGAGATTGTACATCCGCACCGCCTCGGCTGCCCCCCAGCCCAGATTGCAGACATCGGCGGGGATGGTTTTCAGGTGGTCTTTTTCGAAGTTCTGGTCATAGCGCGTATGCAGCAGGCCGTTCTTCTGCTGTGAGGAGATGAAGGCGGCGAATACGCCCTCCGCTTTCTCGAGCAGCCCCTCGTCGCCGGTGGCAAAGGCCTGGACCGCCAGCATACGGGCGTTCAGGAAATTCTGCCCGGCCCAGCCGATTTCAAAACTGGGATTGAAGGTGGCGATATCAGTCCAGTACTCCCATTTCTGGCGCTCCGCCATCTCCTCGCGGGAAATGAGCACCTTGTGCTGGGCGTGGAAGAGGCGCTGTTTGCGGTTGGTGGCCATCAGCCACTGCCCTTCATACAGACAGAAGAGGGAGCGGATATAGGTCTGGGCGAGGGACCAGACGGTATCGTCGTCCAGGCAGATGTCCAACTGCGGGTCGAGCAGGCGAAGGGCGTGCTCCATCAGCGGGACGACCGCATAATTCTCCCACTTGGGCGGACAGACGCAGACATAACTGGTGGCGATGAACGACTTGCCCGGGGCCAGGGTGATCCTGTCCTCCGTGCGGGGCCCGAACACCCCCTTGGATTCATAGCAGTAAGGCGCCTCCACGACGGGACGGACGATGACGTGCACAAAGCGGCCGTCCGGTTCTTGTTCCAGGGAGCAGGAACTCACGAGCGAGGCTTCGCTGTCATTCGCGGCAAAGAGCGCCAGGCCCGTCGACGCATTCTCCGTCAGCGTGCAGGAAGGAACGCCCGTGCGCTGGTAGGAAAACACCCAGGGACTCCCCTCGCAGGAAAGGCCCGTCGGGACCTTCACTTTTCCGAGCTTCACCCCGTCCGCGATGGTGGCGCCGCCGTCGAAGTCGTTGCCGTTGTAATTGACGCAGGGAATGGTATAATGCGTCGCGTCAAAGAGGTCGCGCACCTTCAGGACATCGTTGAAGCGGAGCGTGTCCGTCCCTTTATTGACCAGGATACGGGTGACGGAGTAGGCCCCGCCGCCGAGGTACAGGACCGTCTCGTCCGCCAGCTTCAGCGCAGCGTCCGGCGCCGCATAGGGCAGGAGTTCGGCCAGGGCCGAAGAAGGGTCGCCGACCAGCCCTTTCGGGCCAAAATACACAGTTTGCGCCGCAAGGGGGGCGAAGGCGGAAAACGCCAGAAAAAGAAAGGTGATGGCTTTTTTCATAAGGCAAATATACCTATCTTTGTGAGACCAGACAAAAAATAACACAATGAAACTGAAAAACCTGCTGTTTTCCCTGCTCGCCGCACCCCTGTTCTTATTCGGTTGCGCCGAAAAGGCCGACCTTATCGTCCCCAGGGACACGCCTTCCGAATGGATGGAAATCGGCTGCGTCAACTGGCCGGACCTCTATCCCTACAAGCCCGACGTCCGTTTCCGGATGTGGCACGACGGGGACCATTTCTACATAGAATTCCAGGTGGAGGAGGAACTCACCAAGGCGGAACAGAACGTTCCCGGCGGGTATGTCCACAAGGACTCCTGCCTGGAATGCTACATCCATCCGGACCCGGAGCACAATCCCTGGTACTACAGTTTCGAGTGGAACGCCGCCGGGCACCTCAACCTGGCGCGGCGTACCTGCCGGGACGATGCCGAGCAGGCGCCCCTGGACGTGAATTTCAGCGTTACGGAGGAAGCGTCGCTGGGCAGCGAACCCTTCGGCACCATCGCCGTGGGCGGCCCCTGGACCCTGAAAGTATCCATTCCCCCGTCGGCGCTCTGGCACGACAACGTGAAGTCCTGGAGCAACTTCAAGTGCCATATGAACCTCTACAAGTGCGCGCAGGGCATGGAGAAGCAGATGTACCTGAGCTGGGCGCCGATCCGTTCCGAAAAGGTCACTTTCCAGAAGACGGAGTTCTTCCGTCCCGTACGATTCGCCAAATAAGTTCCCATGAAAAAGTTTGCATTCTTGCTTACGGCGGGCCTTGCGTGCCTGGCCCTCACCGCCGGCCGGCCCCTGAATACCACCCTGGTGCGCACCAGTTGCGCAGACCCCTGCCTGCTCTATGAAGACGGCTGGTTTTACATCACGATGACCGGCTCTTCCAAAATCGCCATCGTCAAGGACAGATCCCTTGCCCGGCTGACGACGGATGAGCACCCCACCCAGGACAACATCGTCTACAACTCCGCCTACGACCCCACGGTGACGGACATCTACGGCCCCGATGCCACCATCAACGGCACCTGGTCTCCGGAAATCCATTATTTCTCCGAGGAAGAATTCCCGGGGATGTCGGGCTGGTATATGTTTTTCTCCCTGCGCAAGAAGACCGTCATCAACGGGAAACTCAGCAGCAAGGACATCCATATGGTCGTGCTCAAATCCAAAAGCGGCAAGGTGGACGGTCCTTATGTCAGCCCCCTGACGGGTGTGGAGAGCCAGACGCAGCCCTTCCTGACGCCGGACGGGGAAATGGTCAACGAATGGTGCGTCGGGCCCAGCCTGCTGCGCATTCCCAGCGGGAAATACCGCGGCGTCTATCTGATGTGGATCGAGGAAGTGGGCCGCGGCGAGGGCCTGGGCAAGTTCTACCAGAAAATCATGATTTCCCGCATCTCTTCGCCCTGGCAACTGGCGGGGGAAAGCGGGATGATTACCTATCCTACGCAGGAATGGGAATTCCACGGCTCCAGCCAGACCCATCCGCGCGTCGTCGAAGGCGCGACCGCCGTGTACGGCGACGAGGGGGAAATCTTCCTGGCCTACTGCGGCAGCGGGTACTGGTCCGACTATGGCCTGGGGCAGCTTACGCTCCGGCGGGAAAACGGCGATTACGCCGATCCGCTCAAAACCGAATCCTGGATCAAGTACGAAGAAAACCCGGTCTTCACCTCCGTGGGCAGCCCGCACCTGCGCGGCGCCGGCCACGCATTCTTCCTCAAGGACAAGGAGGGGAAGCGCTTCTTCTGCTATCACGCCTATCCCGTCGTCGACGGGCGGAAAGGCAAGGGCCGCAATGCCTATATCGAGCCCTATTCCATCGAGAAATCCGCCGCCTGTCCCTCCGCTCCGGAAGGCGTACTGAAAATGGGAGCCACGGGCACCGGCATTGCCGCTCCCGTCGAGTACAGGATCAATTTCAAGTATTAGCGCTCACGCAGCCAGGCTTCGGGATTCTGGGGCGTACGCCCTTCCCAAAGCTGAAAATGCAACTGCGTCTCCCCGGCGATGGTGTCGACGGTCCCGATCAGGTCGCCGGTCTTGACCTGCGTGCCGGCCTTCACGTTCACCGAGCCGAGTTTGCAATAGAAGGTGAAATAGCCGCCGTGCTGCAACAGCACGCACTGCTTGTACCCCGGCATCACGATGACCTGCCGCACCACGCCGTTGAACACGGCCCAGACCGGTGCATTCTTCGCCGTCGCGAGGGAAATGCCGTTGCTAGCCGGCATCTCGATGGAGGTGTACACCGGATGGAAGTGCTTGCCGAAGCGTTCCACCACAATCCCGTCGGCGGGCCAGGGCAGGATACCGCGGTTGGCGGCGAATTCCCCGCTGAGTTTGTAATCGACGGGCTGCTTCCCGCCTTTTTTCTTGTCGGCGGCCATCGCCTGCTCGATGATGCGGGCGATTTCCCGGTTCAGCGCATCGACCTGTTTGCGCTTTGACGCGATTTCTTTCTGGTATTTCTTCTTGTCGCGCTGGAGGTTGTCGATGATGCGCTGGGACTGCGCCTCCTCGCTCCGGAGCAGGTTCAACGCCCCCTCGTGCTCCTTTTTCAACTGGACGGATTCGGCGCGCATCTCCCGAATCTGCGCCTGCTGTTCCTCCAGTTCGGCGCGCGTTTCGCGGATTTTCTCCGCCTGTTCGTTCATCCGGGCCGAGAGGTTGCGCAGGTAGGCGAAACGGCGGACGGACTGGGCCAGATTCTCGCCGGTCAGGATGTAGAGATACCAGAGCCGGTAGTCCCGGTTGCGGTATGCCCCTTTTACCAGGCGGGCGTAATAGACGGACATCGTATCCAGGCGGTCGCTGAGCAGGTCGATTTCCTGCTGCTTACTCCGGATATCCCGGTCCAGGCCCGCAATCTGGCGCTCGTTTTCCTTGATGAGTTTCCGCCGCGCACTCACTTTCTTCTGAACCAGGGTCAGGGTGGAAAGTTCCGAGGCCTTCTGCTTGTCATTCTCCTTGATGCGGGATTCCAGCGCGGAGATTTCCTTTTCCAGTTTTGCGATTTCCTTTTTCTGCGCAGAGGTGTCCGGCGTCGTAGGGGCACCGGCAAGCATCAGGCAGGACAGGAGCGCGAGGATGGGCAGAATGCGTTTCATTGGGCGGAAAGGGATTCATAATACCGGGCCAGGTCCGCTTCCCCGAGGGCCTGCAACACGGCGGCGTAATGGCTGAGGATGACTTTTTCCTGCCGCCCGCCGTAAATCATCGCCTCCTTGAAAATCTCCTTGGCCTTCTCGTTCCGTCCCATCCGGTGCAGAATCCAGCCATAAGTGTCGAGATAGGTCAGGTTCTTGGGGTCCGCGGCAAGGGTCTTTTCGCTCATCTTCAGGGCCCTGCTCAGATTCTTCCCTGCCAGGGCCAGGGAATAGGCATAATTGTTCAGGGTAGCGATATTGTCCGGATTCATCTTCAGCACCTTCTCGTAAGCGGCAAAACAACGCTTTTCGTCTCCCATTTCCATATAGGCGTCGCCGATGAGCTGGGTCATCGATTCGCGGGTGTCCGCATCGTCGCCGGAAAGGGCGATAATCTGCTCCGCCTCCGCGATGGCTTCCGGATAATCCTTGACGACATAGGCCACGCTCTGGCGGAAAACATGCAGCCCCAGATGCTCCGGGTGGACCGCTACGGCCTGCGCGCAAAGCTGCAGCAGCGGGCCCTTCCAGGTCTCCAGCGTGGCAGGCGGGACCGCCGACAACATCGACTGGAGGTATTTCTGCTTCCAGTCGGCATCCAGCTCCCGTGTCTGCAGCAACCGCCCGGCGTAATCGAAAAATCCCTCGTAATCTTCGTCGATGAGCGCAAGACCCGCCCGGTTGTAGAGAGCCATCGGCATATCGGGCACGATAGCAAGCGCCTTGTCCAAATAAAGGATTCCGCGCGCGGTGTCGCGCGCCTGCGAGAAGGCGTTGCCGGTCTTGGCGTAGAAGAAGGGTTCGGCGAAATGGGCCGAATCCAACTGAATCAGGCGTTCACAGGTCAAGGCCAGGGAAAGCCAGCGCTCCCCCATCTCGTACACCGACGCCAGGGTGCTCAGGTACCAGGTGTTCAGGCTGTCCCGGGAAACGGCTTCTTCGAGGCGCTTCTGCGCGGACGCAACCTGTCCGCGGCCCGCCTCGCTGAGGCCCAGGTAATAGCAGACGGCGTCACTGGCGGCGCCCCCCTGATAGAGGGAGTCGAGCAATTGTGCCGCCGCGTCGAAATCTCCCTTCCCGTACAGAGCTACCGCATCCAGGAAACGGCCCTTCTCATCCGCCCTGTTCTCTGCCGGGCAGAGCGGGGGAAGCAGAAAAAGTACGAGGAAAAGGAGACACAATTTTCGCATAATCCCTACAAAAATAACTGATTTTTTCACGAAAAGCGTAAATATGACGAAGAAACGTTAAAATCTTTCGGATTTCACCCCAAAACGGCTTCCGGTTCAAAGAATCCTTTTTTCTTTGCGCAAAAACGATGATGCAATTCTCGCGCCATATCCTTCCCGGGCTCAGCCTGCTTGCGGCCCTTTCCTGTACTCCGGAACCGCTGTCCTTTTCCGGGCGGCCCCATTTCTGGCACCCCACGGCCGGGGGAGAGACCGTCGCCGCCTGGCCTTCCGGCGACACGCTCGTCTATGTCTGCACCGTCAGCTACCCCGCGGGGTTCGACTGGCGCGCCGACAGCACGGACCGGAAGGAAGATGGCCGGATCCGGCTTTTCGCCAACGGAAGGCCGGTACTGGAACTGGAAACGGGCGCAGGAACCGGACTCAGCCCGGAGGGCGACCTGCACCACCTGATCGGCGGACACCTTTACAGCGAAGGCTTCCGGGACGGCCAAACGCTGCTGCTCCGGGACGGCACTCCCCTGCTGCGCTTCACGGGCCGGGAAAAACTCTGCGGCTATCTGACGGCGGACGGGGACGACTACAGCCTCTGGCGGGACCGGGACGGAGAAGGGTTCAGCTTCCGCAAAAACGCCGATGTCCTGCTGCGGCGCGAGAGCGGACGGCCTTTCGGGGACTTCGGCGATACGGGGAACGGCATCCACGGGGCGCTGACCCTTTCCGGCGGATCCGTCTGCTTTTCGTATCAAATGCCCATCGGAAGCGAAACGGGCTGTTTCCTTTGCATCAGCGGCAGCGAAATCCTGCTGAAAAAAGGAGAAGGCCTGCAGTTTCTGGACGCCCGGCTCCTGGCGGGGAAAACCTGGACGGTCTTCCGGGACGGCAACGACATCACCTGGCTTTCGGACGGGCAGTCCGCGCGCGAGGCCACCTACTTCGGCCAACTTCTTTGGCAGGATGCGCGCGTGACCCTCCGTTCGGAGCAGGCCGCATTACTGGGGAATGCCCGGATCGGGAAGGGCAAGTTACTGCTTTATGTGCTGTATGCCCCGGACGGCAGCCTGCTCTTCGGGGGGACCGGCATCTGCCTGCCGGTGGATGAAGCGATGCAGTACATCCTCGGGTACAGCAGCGGGGGTCTCCTGAGACTGCGCCGCGGAATGAGCGCGACCCAGCCTTTCGGCGGAACGCTCCTGTGGGAAAGCGGGGAAAGCGTGTACTTCCCCTCGGGGGCCTGCGCATCGGCGCTCGGAGAAAGGATATTTATCGGCGTATCGCCGCTCGGGGGCGGGAAATGCTACCTCTGGGCCGGCGAAAAACTGGGGGAATGGGAGATCAACGGGTATATCTGCGCGGTGGAAGCGCTGCTCAGTCCGCCCAGCTGAGGGTCCTGACCCCGTCCGGGGAGACGCTGATGCGGACGATGAGGGTTTCTTCGGGGAGCAGGGCGGCGATATTCCCGGGCCACTCCATCAGGCAGAGGCAGCCGCTGTCGACATATTCGTAGAAGCCGATATCCAGGGCTTCCGACGGATGTTCGATACGGTAGAAGTCAAAATGATAGACGGGCTCTCCCCCGCGGGCGCGGTATTCGTTCACCAGGGCGAAGGTCGGGGAACTGACCGCGTCGGCGTCCACCCCAAGCACCCGGCAGAGGGCGGCGATGAAAGTGGTTTTTCCCGCACCCATCGGCGCCTCGAAGGCCAGCAGGCGGTGGTCCCCGACTTGCGAGAGGAAATCACGGGCGGCGCTTTCGAGTTCCGACAGGGATTTTATGGTAATCACGTGCTCCACGGAGCAAAGATAAGGAAAAAATATGATGGTCAACATTGCAGGCGCAAAATGCATCGGCATCGATGCGGTCAAGGTAACGGTGGAAATCACGATCGACAAGGGCATCGGGATCCACCTCGTCGGGCTGGCGGACACGGCGGTAAAGGAAAGTTTGCTGCGTACCGTAACGGCCCTCCAGTCCTATGGATTCCATATTCCGGGGCGTAAAATTGTCATCAACCTCGCTCCGGCGGATTTACAGAAGAACGGGAGCGGCTACGACCTGCCCATCGCTACGGGCATCATCGCGGCGTCCGGACAGCGGGAACTGCCGCGCTGCGGAAACTTCATCGTGATGGGCGAACTGGGGCTGGACGGGAGCCTCCGCGACATTCCCGGCGCCTTGCCTTTCGCGATGCTTGCGGCGCAGGAGGGCTTCGACGGGGTGATTCTGCCGCCGGGCTCTGCGCTGGAAGCAGTGGAACTCGGGGGGACGGCAGTCTATGGTGCGGCCAATCTCGGAGAAGCCCTCCGCATCCTGGAAGGCAAAGAGGACTGCAGCGACCTGCTGGCGGAAAATTCGCAGCTCTACCACAAGCTGCGGCGGGCGCGGATGCATTCGCCAAAGCGCGAGGAGGGGATGGACTTCGCCGATATCATCGGGCAGGAAGGGGCCAAGCGCGGAATGGAAATCGCAGCCGCGGGCGGACACAATATAGCTTTGATTGGGCCGCCTGGCTCCGGCAAAAGTTCGCTGGCCAAGGCGCTCGCGGGGATTCTGCCGCCGATGACGCGCGAGGAGGCGCTGACGACGAGCAAAATCTACTCCATTGCCGGGAAGGGGGACCTGCGGCTCGGGCTGATCCGTCGGCGGCCCATCCGTTCCCCGCATTACAGCGCATCGCTTCCGGCGATTGTGGGCGGTGGCGGCGGCGAGAACATCTATCCGGGGGAAATCAGCCTCGCGCATAACGGGGTGCTCTTTCTCGACGAATTCGGCCAGATGCCCAAAAGCGTCATCGAGGCACTCCGGGGGCCGATGGAGGACCGCTATGTGACCGTTTCGCGGCTGCGTTCGAAGGTCTGTTACCCCGCCTCCTTTATGCTGGTGGCGGCGTCGAACCCCTGCCCCTGCGGCTACTGGGGCGAAGGCGACCGCTGCACCTGTACGCCCGGCCAGCGCCTCGCCTACCTTTCCAAACTCTCGGGACCGATCCTGGACCGCATCGACCTCCAGGTGCATATGCACGAAGTGGCCTCCGGAAAGATCCTCGGCGCGCCGAAGGGCGAACCCGGACGGGAAGTGGCGCAGCGGGTGCAGCACGCCCGCAAGATCCAGCAGCTGCGCTTTGAGCAGGAAGGCATCTCCACCAACGCTGAGATGAACAACCGCCTCATCGAGAAGTACTGTCCGCTGGATGCGGAATGCCAGGCGATCCTGGAAAAAATCATGAACGGCAGCGGGCTGTCCCTGCGGGCGTATTTCCGGATCATCAAGGTGGCCCGCACCATCGCCGATCTGGAAGGCGCCCCGCAAATCCGCCCGCAGCACCTGAGCGAGGCCGCCGCCTACCGCTTCCTGGACCGCCGCGACCCGAAACTATAAAATCTGTAAATATTTTTGTAACTTCGCAGGTTATGAAATCGATTCTGGGAATAGGCAATGCGCTGACGGACATCCTGGCCATCCTGCCGGACGACAGCCTGCTGGACCGGCTGCACCTTCCGCTGGGAAGCATGCAGCATGTGGACAAGGAGACGGGAGACCGCATCTGGAACTCCCTCAAACCCCTCGGCGTGCATTATGTGGCCGGCGGGTCGGCCGCCAACACGATTACCTGCACCTCCACCTTCGGCATGCCGTCGGCCTTTATCGGCAAGATCGGCGACGACGAACTGGGGCATCTCTTCAAGAGCGACCAGGCGCAGTACGGGGTCAAAAGTACCCTGCTCACCGGCAGCAGCCCTTCGGGAAGGTCGGTGGTCTTCGTGACCGGCGAGAACGCCGAGCGCACCTTCGCCGTGTATCTGGGCGCCGCGCTGGAACTGGTTCCGGAGGATCTTAAACCCGAATATTTCCAGGGCTATGATTATTTCCATATCGAGGGCTACCTGGTGCAGAACCAGGCCCTGATCCGCCGTGCCGTGGAAATGGCGAGCGCGGCGGGCTGCCTCATTTCCATCGATATGGCCTCCTACAACGTGGTGGAATCCAACAACGCCTTCCTGCACGACATCGTGGACCGATATGTGGACATCGTCTTTTCCAACGAGACGGAGTCGAGGGCCTTCACCCATTTGCAGGACCCGCGCGAAGCGCTCGACGAAATCGCCCGCCACTGCCGCATCGCCGTGGTGAAAGTGGGCAAGGACGGCAGTTATGTCAAGTCCGGCGACGAGATGCATTACATCCCCGCCTGGCCCGCAAGCCCCATCGACGCGACGGGCGCCGGCGACACTTACGCCGCAGGCTTCCTGTATGCCCATTCGCTGGGGATGCCGCTGAAGGTGTGCGGGGAGGTGGGCTCGATCATCGCCGCAAAGGTGGTGGAAGTCATCGGCACCAAAATCGATATCCCCCGCTGGAAGGCGGCAAAAACGGAAATCCGGGCCTTGCTCGAAAAGAACGGCGTATGAAGCAGTACCTGATTGTCTTCCTGATTTCAATGGTGCCGCTGATCGAGTTGCGCGGGGCGGTACCGTATGCCGTGGCGGCCGGCGTCCCGATCGTCCCCGCCTGCATCATCGCCGTGATAGGAAATATGCTGCCTGTACCCTTCATTTTCCTTTTTGCGCGGAAAGTGCTGGATTGGGGCAAGGACAAAAAATACATCGGCGGATTCTGCCGCTGGTGCCTGCAGAAGGGCGTGAAAGGCGGGACGAAACTGCAGGAAAAGTCGGGCCGCGGGCTGTATATCGCGCTGCTGCTGTTCGTGGGCATTCCCCTGCCGGGGACGGGCGCGTGGACAGGAACGCTCGCCGCGAGTTTTCTCAATATGGATTTTAAGAAAAGCGTCGTCGCCGTACTGGGCGGCGTCCTGCTGGCCGGAGCGATTATGCTGGCGGCCTCGATGGGCGTATTCGGCGCGGTTTCACTGGTCAGTTAGCTGCTTATGAGAGTTTTTAGAATTACCAACACACTGAGTCACAATAAGGAAGTCTTCAAGCCCGTGCACGAAGGCCGGGTGGGGATGTATGTCTGCGGACCTACCGTCTATGGCGACGCGCACCTCGGGCACGCCCGCCCGGGCGTCACTTACGACGTCCTTTTCAAGTTCCTCACGCACCTCGGATACAAGGTCCGCTATGTGCGCAACATCACCGATGTGGGCCACCTCGAGCAGGATGCTGACGAGGGCGAAGACAAGATTGCCAAGAAGGCCCGGCTGGAGCAGCTGGAGCCGATGGAGGTGGTACAGGCCTACACCCTGCGCTATCACGAGGCGATGCGGCAGCTCAATGTCGCGCCGCCATCAATCGAGCCGCGCGCCAGCGGCCACATCATCGAGCAGATCGAGGCGGTGAAGAAGATCCTTGCGGCGGGCTATGCCTACGAGAGCAACGGCAGCGTCTACTTCGACGTGCAGAAATACAACCGGGACCACCATTACGGCGTGCTTTCCGGGCGCAACCTGGACGACACGCTGGAAGGCACCCGGAACCTGGATGGCCAGGGCGACAAGCGCGCTCCCTTCGATTTCGCGCTCTGGAAGAAGGCGGAGCCGGAGCACATCATGCGCTGGCCCTCGCCCTGGAGCGACGGCTTCCCGGGCTGGCACCTGGAGTGCTCGGTGATGGGCGAGAAGTACCTCGGCGAGGAATTCGACATCCACGGCGGCGGAATGGACCTGGTCTTCCCGCACCACGAATGCGAAATCGCCCAGAACGTGGCCTGCAGGGGCACGCAGGGCGTGCATTACTGGGTGCACAACAATATGATTACCATCGGCGGACAGAAGATGGGCAAGTCCCTGGGCAATTTCATCACCCTGCCGCAGTTGTTTGCGGGCGATCATCCCAAGCTCGAGCAGGCCTATGACCCGATGACGGTGCGCTTCTTCATCCTCCAGGCCCACTACCGCGGCACGCTGGACTTCTCCAACGAGGCCCTGCAGGCGGCGGGCAAAGGCCTGAAGCGCCTCCTGCAGGCGGCGGACGACCTCTACGCGATGGCGGGCCGCAAGGCGCCGGACTGCCCTTACGGGGAACTCCCGAAGACCGTGGCCCCGGATGCCTGCCCCGCGGGCGTGTCGCCGGAAGTAAAAGCCGTCTTCGAAGGGGTGTACAACGCGCTCTGCGACGACCTGAACACCCCGGTGGCCCTCGCGCAGCTTTCCGAGGCCGTGCGCCTGGTCAATTCCGCAAAAGCCGGCAGCGTGAAGTTGAGTACAGCGGACCTGGAAGCCCTCTGCTTCCTCTTCGACAACATCGTCTTCGGCGTGCTGGGGCTGCGCTCCGGCGCGGCGGAAGGGGGCTCCTCGAAAGAAGTCATCGACGGGTTGATGGCGATGGTGCTCGAGCAGCGGGCGGCGGCCAAGGCAGCCAAAGACTGGACGGTCTCCGACCACATCCGCGACAGCCTCAAAGCCCTCGGCATCACCGTCAAGGACACCAAGGA
>CACYHC010000001.1 GCA_902774145.1 uncultured Bacteroidia bacterium | reverse complement strand
TAAGTATTTCCAAGGATGACTCAGCAGAAAAAGATATTTCTGCTGCCAAGTATACCTATGTTGGATTCCAAGCTATTGGCGGTGCGCTTTATCTTAATAACATTGCAATAACCTGGGTCGTAACATCAGATTAGGTAATAATCTTTGGCCTTTAACGCAGGCGGCGGGGATTTTCCTCGCCGCTTGTTTTTTCATAAGGGCCTTCCCTTTCTTTTTTTTGGCAAAAAACGAATACGCCAGGGCCCCGTGGCCCCTCCTTTTCCCGTAAATCGTTCAAAAACGGCAAAGCCAGGGCCTTTCCGTTTCTTTAAAGGTGGAGGGAGAGGAGTTCGGCGCCCAGCCGGTGAAGCGCATTCTCCAACTTCAGCACTTGTGTCCTGCGCGGTTGGGATGTGCCGTTGGCGTAATGCCAGAGTTGCTTTTGGTTGATGCCCGTAAGTCTTTCGAGACCGGATTTAGAGAAAATCCCCTTGTAAATGGTAAGCAGGCTCTTGACATCCATCGAGAATTCAATCCTGTAATCGCCTTTTAATTCTTCGGGAAGATCGCATCCTACTTCTTTACAGTATGCTCCGTATTCTTCCAATGCATTGATTAATCTTGCCTTGATTTCTTCAATCGTGGCACCGGTTGCCACGATTCCGTCAAGCCCCTCAATATAGGCCGAATAACCACTCTCAAGACTCTCGATTGTTGCGTGTAAGACATTCATATACCTTTCTTGTCATATCCCGACCACTTTGCAAAAATAACTAAAATTCTATTATCTCTATATATCGTTTTGACTTTTCGCAAAGATAATTGAGAGAGTGCCGTTGAAAATTTTTTTCAAGGGCTAAGTGATGAATATTATAGACTTGGAAGTTTAATTGTTTCCCGCTTGAAGGAAGCGGGCAGGCAGCAGGGCCCATCCGGCGGGCGTCATCTCGCCGGTTTCGACGAGCCGGCGGCAGCGCTCCAGATTCCGTTCGCACCAATGACTTCCTTTCCTGCGCGGACTGAAACGCTGGAGGGGCTTTCCCCCGTCGATGCGCTTCAGGGTGCTGTCGATCCAGCCGAAGCAAAGCGCCATTTCAACGGCATCTGCGTAGCGTATCACCCCGGGACAATCGGCCGCGGACCGGTTGACGCGCAGCCAAAATTCGGGGACCTTCGCGTGATTCTCCTGAAACCAGCGGTATAGTTCCTCGCGGGATGAGATTTCGAGCAGAAGGGTGATTTCCATAAATCCTCTTTGGCAATGCAGTCAAAGATAGCCATTTTTCGCTGAAATTGCTATCTTAATCAAGATATGAGCACCCTCAGAAAATGGTTTAACATTCCCTCCGCCGGGGAATCATCCGGGCCTCGAACCGGCCGTAACGATTACAAGATTTTCACCAGCGTAAGTCCGCTGCGCTCGCCGGTAAATTCGGTGACTCCGTGTTCCTTGGGTTTACACGGCCAATACAATCGCCGGGTCAATATGCAGGCGGGAAGAGATTATGCGTGCCTGTTCGAAGGTGGGGTTGGCCTTTCCTTTCAGAATGGCATTGAGACGCGATGTGGTCATCCCCAGCATCAGGGCCAGTTCCTTCTGGCTCATATTATTCTCCGTGAGACGGGAGTGCATCGTTGCGGAAAGGGTGGGAAGTTCAATGGGGAAATGCTCCTTTTCATATTCTTCCACCAGGGCGGAAAGCAGGTCCAACTCCTGCAATCGAGGATCGTCGGCGGGCGTTGACTCGTCCGTCTCAAAGAAAAGCTCGTCAATACGAGTCATCATTGCCTTGTACTGTTTCTCGTCTTTAATCTGTGCCATCGTCTTGTTGCCTATATCTTGGATGCTTCAATTCTATCGTATTCTTTATGGGTGCCGATAAACCGGATATATACAAGTTCCGGAGAAAATTTCACTGCCGCCACCAGCCGATAGTCGTTCCCCTTTATATTGAAAACATATCGCTGATTTTTCACATAATCTGCGGAATTGAAATCTCTTCTGATATCAGAGAGGGACTTCCACCGGGCTCTTCCCGTTTTGGCATACCATTCCTTCAAAGCCTGTTCGCTGTCCGGATGGATTTTCCAAAAAACCCGCAAAGTTGAAATGGCAATCACCCGCATTGTGCAAAAGTAACAATTATAAAATTAATAATGAAATTATTTTTGAAATAATTTTTCACACAATTGAATCCAATTGTTTCCGGCAAAGATAATCGGGAATGTGCCGTTGAAAATTTTTTTCAACGCTTATGTTTCGACGGGGGCTCCGCCGCCTCGCGGAAACAATGCGAGGCCGGCACCAAACGGGCCGGCCTCGCTTCAAATTCGCCAAAGGACAGGATTTACCTGATGTTGATCTGGCGCCTGGATTCGGTGGGGGAGACTTTCTGCTTCTTGGGCAGGTGGACGCTGAGCACGCCCTTTTCCACACTGGCTTCAATCTTCTCGGTGTCCACGTCGTCCGGGAGCAACAGAGCCTGCTGGAATTTCTCGTAGGAGAATTCACGGCGCAGATACCTTCCGTGCTTCTTGCCTTCCTTGTTCTCGCTCTTCTTTTCTATCTCGATGTGCAGGTTGTTCTCCGCATCCACGTGGACCTTGAAGTCCTCTTTGTCCAGACCGGGGGCGGCGAGTTCCACCTCGTACTCCTGCTCGTTTTCCATTACATTGATGGCCGGGGCCGTATAGGTAGGCCGTTCCATCCAGCTGTTGTCAAAAAAGTCATTGAAGATGTCCGGCAGCCAGCCGTCATTCGTTCTTCTCATCATCGGTAGCATAGTGCATTCATTCTTTAAGCATTCCGGTTTCCGGCCTTTCCGGGGCCTTGTTCCCGGGGTTCTTCATCGGAGCCGAAAGACGATAATACAAAGTCGGGACCAGTGCCCAAATACCGACAATTTGACAGTTTTTCTGACAATTTTTACCTGACCTTCGCGTCGCAGTACCAGCAGCGGAGCTCGCCGTCTGTACTGCGACGGAATTTGTGAGGGGCGGCCTCGCTGGCGCAGATGCACTTGGGATTGGTGCATTTGGCGTGCGGGTTGTAGATGGGGAAATCGTCCTGCGGCATCCCGTGCGCAGGGTCGTCTTTCCATTCCAGTAGTTTGACAATCAGCGCCATACGGACAAACTTCCCGTTTTCCACCTGTCGGAAATACGCGGCCCGGGGATCTGCGTCCACTTCGGGGAGAATCTCGTTCACGCGGGGCAGGGGATGCAGGACGGCCATCCGGGACTTGGCCTGGGAGAGTTTCTCGCAGTCCAGGCGGAAACTGTCCTTCACGCGGTCGAACTCGTCCTCGTCCAGAAAGCGCTCCTTCTGCACGCGCGTCATATAAAGAATGTCCAGTTCGGGCATCACTTCCTCCATCGTCTCCACTTCGCGGTAGTCGATTTTCATCTTGTCGCAGACGTCGCGGCGGATATAGTCGGGCAGTTTCAGCGCCTCCGGGGCAATCAGCACCACCTTGACATCCTTGTAGCGCGCCAGCGCCTTGATGAGCGAATGCACGGTGCGTCCGAAGCGCAGGTCGCCGCAGAAACCGATGGTAATTCCGTCGATGTGCCCGAGCTCGCGACGTATGGTCAGCAGGTCCGTGAGCGTCTGCGTGGGGTGCGAATGGCTGCCGTCGCCGGCATTGATAATCGGCACTGGAGACACTTCAGAAGCATATAATTGCGCCCCCTCAATATAGTGGCGCATCGCGATGATGTCCACGAAACTGCTCACGACGCGCACCGTGTCCTGCACGGTTTCGCCCTTACTGACCGAAGAATTGGCGGCGTCGGCAAATCCGAGCACATTGCCGCCGAGCTCCATCATCGCCGCGGTGAAGGAAAGGCGCGTGCGCGTGCTGGGCTCGTAAAAGAGCGTCGACAGTTTGCGGTGCGCCATTTTTTCTTGCCAGGCAGGGCGGTCGGCGATAATCTCGAGCGCAAGGTCGATAATCTGGTCGGTTTCCTCGCGGGTGAGGTCCGTCGGGTCGATAAGATGTTTCATAGGTTGTTCCTAAACGAGATGATTTCGGTTTTTTGGGCCTGGGCGATGTAGCCCGTTTCGGCGGCCACCTGCACCAGCGTGTCCAGGCAGCAAAGCGAATGGTTGACGGTTCCCGCAGCGGAGATGCGCTCCAGCCCCTTGCGCATCCCGTAGGTGAAGAGACTGGCGATGCCCAGCACTTCCGCGCCCGCTTCGCGCAGGGCCTGTACTGTTTCTATGGCGCTGCCGCCGGTGGAAATCAGGTCTTCCACCACCACGACTTTCGTCCCCGGCTCCATCCGCCCTTCGATGCGGTTCGTCCGTCCGTGGCTCTTGGCCTCGCCGCGCACATAGCCCATCGGGAGGTTCAGGAGGGCGGCGGCGAGCGCGGCGTGGGCAATCCCCGCGGTGGAGGTGCCCATCAGCATTTCGCAGCCGGGGTACTCCCGCGCAATCATTTCCGCAAGCGCCTGTTCCACCGTATCGCGCACGGCAGGGGCGGAAAGAATCAGGCGGTTGTCGCAGTAAATCGGGCTCTTGATACCGCTGGCCCAGGTAAAGGGCTCGTCGGGCCGCAAAAAAACAGCCCCAATCGAAAGCAGCCCTTCGGCGATGGTACGTTCTTGAATCATATCGCTAAAAATTCCTTTTTACATTTGCGCCAGGCGGCGACGGGGTCTGCGGCGGCGGTAATCGGCCGTCCCACGACGATGAAATCCGATCCCAGTTCCCGTGCCCGGGCTGGTGTCGTGATGCGCACCTGGTCGTCGGCGGCGCTGTCTGCAAAGCGGATGCCCGGCGTAATTGCCAGAAAATCAGTGCCGCAGGCGTTCTTGACCAGCCCGGCTTCCAGCGGCGAGCAGACCACCCCGTCCAGTCCCGCCGCCTTCGCATTGCGGGCGTAATGCGCAATGGTCGCGTTCATATCGGCGCCGATGAGCAGTTCTTCGCGCATCCGCTGCTCGGAGGTGGAGGTCAGTTGCGTCACGGCGACGAGCAGAGCCCTGTCGCCCAGGGCTTCGCGCGCCGCCCGCATCATCTCGACGGTTCCCGCCGCGTGTACGTTGCAGATGTCTACGCCGAGGCCGGAAAGCACCGTCATCGCTTTGCGGACGGTGTTGGGGATGTCGTGGAGTTTGAGGTCCAGGAAGATGCGGTGGCCGCGGGCTTTGACCTCCCGCACAATCGCGGGGCCCTCGGCGTAGAACAATTCCATTCCGATTTTCACGAAGGGTTTTTCCCCCTCCGGGAACTGCGCCAGAAACTCCAGCGTCCGCCCCCTGTCAGCGAAATCGCAAGCTATAATTACATCCTTCATAATTCATTTATTATCGTTAAACAGGCCTGCGGGTCGCGGAGGTTGGCGGCGCCGACCTGCACCGCCGCGGCGCCGGCCAACTGCATTTCTACTACGTCTTGCGCACGGGTGACGCCCCCGCAGCCGATGACGGGAATCCCGCAGGCGTGGCTGACCTGCCACACGCAGCGCAGGGCCAGCGGGAAAATCGCCGGTCCGGAAAAGCCGCCGAAGGTGTTGGAGAGCACCGGTTTCCCGGTCTTGAGGTCGATCCGCATCCCCAGGAAGGTATTGGCGACGGTCAGCCCGTCCGCTCCTTCGCGCTCGCAGACTTGCCCGATAGCGGCGATGTCCGTCACATTCGGCGACAGCTTGACCACCAGGGGTTTGCGCCGGGTGGCTTTGCGGGCGGCGCGGACCACCGCAGCCGTCGCATCCGCATCCGACCCCAGCACAGCGCCGCCCGCGTGGACGTTCGGACAGGAGATGTTCAGTTCGATGATGTCGATGCCTTCGCACGCATCCGCCTTTTCGCAGCAATGCGCATATTCCTCCGCGGAAAAGCCGCCGATATTGGCCAGCACCACGCCCGAATATACTTCGCGCAGGGCCGGCACTTTTTCGCGTACCAGTGCGTCGATGCCGGGGTTCTCCAGCCCCACCGCATTGAGCATCCCGGCGGTGCAGTCGGCCACCCGCGGGCAGGGATTGCCCCCGCGCGGCTGCGCCGTCGTCCCCTTGAGGGCGATGCCGCCGATGGCGTTCACGTCAAAATCGAAGCCCGTGCCGAAGCCGAAGGTGCCGCTCGCCGCAATCACGGGATTGCGCAGCGTCAGGCCGAAAAGCTGTATCGAAAGGTCCTTTACCATAGTATCTTTTCTACGTCGAAGACGGGTCCGTCCGTGCAGGTGCGGCGCGGGCCGTCGGTCGTCTGGCAGGTGCAGCACCAGCAGTAGCCCGCGCCGCAGCCCATCCGTTCCTCCAGGCTCGCCTGCCCGTTTCCTCCCAGTTGCGCCGCCACCGCCCGCATCATCACCGCGGGGCCGCAGGTATAATAAAAGTCGAAGGCGGGGGAGAGGGCGGCCATCGCGTCGGTCACCAGTCCTTTCATCCCGGCGCTGCCGTCCAGCGTCACAATCTGCGTATCGGGACAAAGCGCCCGGAATTCTTCCTCCAGAACTACGTCGCAGGCACTGTTGAAGCCCAGGATGACCGTCATCGCCTTTCCGGAAGCGGACAGTTCCCGGGCCAGCGGATAGAGTGGCGCTGCGCCCAGACCGCCACCCACCAGCAGTGCCTTTTCGCGGCAGCGGGCGGCGTCGAAAGATTTTCCGAGCCCGGTCAGCAGGTTCAGCCGCTGTCCCGGCGCCATCGCGCTGAGCGCCTTCGTTCCCTCGCCGACTACCTTATAGAATAGTGTCAGCCGGCCTTTCCCGCTGTCAAAGACCGAAAGGGGCCGCCGCAGGAAAAAGCCGTCCAGCGCCAGGTTTACGAACTCGCCGGCAGGGGCGAACTGCGGGTCGTCCGCCCGGAGTTCCAGCCGGTACACCTGCCGCGCAACGCAGCGGTTCCCCACGATTGTATAATCCATCGTTTTCATACGGAAAGACCGTTTTTGAGCGTCAGGACGACGCGCCCCTGCACCGCCATTCCGTCGAAGGGCGTCGCGTGTCCCATCGACGCAAAAGCCGAACTGTCAATGATATAACGCTCGTTCAAATCGATGACCGCAAGGTCTGCGGCCTCTCCTTTCTGCAGGCTTCCGCCGATGCGGAAGATGCGCCGGGGACCCGCGCAGAGCGCTTCGAGCAGGCGTTCCAGCCCAATGCGTCCGGGCAGGACCAGTCCCGTGTAAAGCACCGGGAAAGCCGTTTCCAGCCCGGTAATGCCCATCGCGCTGCCCGCCAGTCCGCGGGATTTTTCTTCCGCCGAATGCGGCGCGTGGTCAGTGGCAATCGCGTCGATGGTGCCGTCGCGCAGGCCTTCGATGAGGGCTTCCCGATCGGCGGCGCTGCGCAGCGGGGGATTCATCTTGAAGCGTCCCTCCTCGCGCAGGTCGTCCTCGCAAAGCGTAAGATAATGGGGCGCGGTTTCGCAGCTGACGCGCACGCCGCGCGCCTTGGCCGCACGGATCAGCGCTACACTCTCGGCGGTGGAAATATGGCATACGTGATAGCGGGCGCCCGTTTTTTCGCAAAGCGCGAGGTCGCGCTCCACCTGCTTCCATTCACTTTCGGAGCAGATGCCCCGGTGCCCGTGCGCACGGCAGTACGCGCCGTCGTGGATGTAGCCGCCCCGCAGCAGGCTTTCGTCTTCACAATGCGCGGCGATGATACAGTCCTCGCGCGCGGCAAGCCGCATCGCCGCTTCCATCATCCCGCCGGACTGGACGCCGGAACCGTCGTCGGAAAACGCGACGACGCTGCCCTTCAGCGCGCCCATATCCACCAACTGAACGCCGCGGCGCCCGACGGTAATCGAAGCGTAGGGGAGTACGTCGATGCACGCGTCCAGCCGGATGATCGCCAACTCTTCTTCCAGGTGCTCCGGACTGTCCGGGACAGGATTGAGGTTGGGCATCGCGCAGACGGTCGTATAGCCGCCCCGCGCCGCCGCCTTCGTTCCCGTACGGATCGTCTCCTTATAAGAAGCACCGGGCTCGCGCAGGTGCACGTGTATATCGGCAAAACCGAAGGAAATGAGTTTTCCTTCGGCTTTGATGACGGGCGTTCCTTCAGGGACTTCAACAGAGGGGGAAATTTCGGCAATCCGGCCGTCCCGGATAAAAATATCGGCCCTTTGCAGTGTACCTTGCACCAGCGCGGTACCTCCGCTAAGCAGTAAATCCCGTCGGAACTTTTCCATTGGGGACAAAGTTAATAAAATTCCCGGCAATTTTCCGCAGATGCTTCCCAGAAAGAAATCAACAATATTTTGTTGATAAATTGTCGCCGCTTTTTCTTCTGGAAACCCTCCCTTTCTTGTATATTTGTAGCCTATTGTTGGTAGAATTATGGTATCGATCATTATGGGCAGTGCAAGCGACTGGGAGGTAATGTCGCCCGCCTGCACGACGCTCGAAGAATTCGGCATTCCCTATGAAAAGAAGGTGCTCAGCGCGCACCGCAACCCCGGCCCCCTCGCGGATTATGTCCGCAGCGCGCGGGACCGCGGCGTAAAACTGTTCATCGCCGGAGCCGGCGGAGCGGCACACCTTCCCGGCGTGATTGCCGCGCTGACGACGATGCCCGTTATCGGCGTGCCGGTGCGCTCCAAGGCATTGAACGGCATGGATTCGCTGCTTTCGATCGTACAGATGCCTTCCGGCATTCCGGTGGCGACGATGGCTATCGACGGCTCGCGCAACGCGGCGCTACTGGCGGTAGAAATGCTTGCGCTCGCGGATCCTTCGCTCGACGCGAAAATGGCGGAATTCCGCCGCAAACAAAGTGAAAAAGTGCTTAATACGGAGATTTGAACGTGCGCGCAAGAAGAATTTTTGTAGAGAAGGCTCCCCGCTTCCGTGTAGAGGCGCAGAGCCTTCTCGCCGATTTTAACGAGAACCTCTCGCTGGGGCTTAAGTCCCTGAGGCTGGTGAATGTATATGACCTTTTCGGCTTTTCCGACGAGCTGCTCGAACAGTGCCGTTATCGCGTTTTCGGCGAGCGGGTGACCGATATCGTCAGCGACTCTCTGCCGCTGGACGGCCTGAAATGGCTGGCGGTGGAATACTTGCCCGGACAGTTCGACCAGCGCGCCTCTTCCGCCGAGGACTGCGTGCACCTGCTGGCGTCGGAAGCGAAGATTGCCATCCGCAGCGCCCGCCTGCTGATTTTCCCCGAAGGAACCTCCGAAGAGGCCCTCGCGCGGGTCCGGCACTATTTCATCAATCCCGTCGAGAGCCGCGAGAAGGATATGTCCCGGCTTGCGGAGGCGGGGGAGGCCGCCGTGCGTCCGCTGGAGGACCTGCGCGGCTTCACGCAGCTCGAAGGGGAGGCGCTCGAACGCTTCCGCCTGGCGCACGGACTGGCCATGAGCCGCGCCGATATCGAAGAAGTATCGCGCTATTTCCACGGCGAGGGGCGCGACCCCGGCGAAACGGAACTGCGCATCCTCGACACCTATTGGAGCGACCACTGCCGCCATACCACCTTCAACACCGAGATTCGTTCGGTGCGCATCGGCGATTCCTTCCTCAAACCCGAACTGGAAGCCCTGCTCGGCCGCTTCGAAAGCATCCGCGCGGAACTGGGCCGCAGCGGCAAGCCCTTCTGCCTCATGGAACTGGCGACCATCGGCGCGCGCTACCTGAGCGCGAAAGGGATGCTCGAAGACCTGGAAAGGAGCGAAGAGAACAACGCCTGCAGCATTTTTATCGATGTGGACGTGAACGGCGCCACCGAGAAATGGCTGCTCCAGTTCAAGAACGAAACCCATAACCACCCGACCGAGATTGAACCCTTCGGCGGAGCGTCCACCTGCCTGGGCGGCGCCATCCGCGATCCGCTTTCCGGCCGCGCCTACGTCTATCAGGCGATGCGCGTGACGGGTGCCGGCGATATCCTCGCTTCAGTGGCGGACACCCTGCCCGGCAAACTGCCCCAGCGCGTCATCAGCCGCAAGGCCGCCGCGGGCTACTCCAGTTACGGCAACCAGATCGGCCTGGCGACGACGCACGTGCGGGAGATCTACGACCCAGGCTATACGGCCAAGCGCCTGGAAGTGGGCGCCGTCGTGGGTGCGGTCAAGGCCTCGGACGTGCGGCGCGAGAGTCCCGCGCCCGGCGACATCATCCTGCTCCTGGGCGGCCGTACGGGCAAAGACGGCATCGGCGGGGCCACGGGTTCTTCGAAGAAGCATACGGAAGCCTCGCTGGAAAATTGCGGCAGCGAGGTGCAGAAAGGCAATGCGCCTCAGGAGAGGCAATTGCAGCGCCTGTTCCGCAGGCCCGAGGCGGCGCGGCTCATCAAGAAGTCCAATGACTTTGGGGCAGGCGGCGTGAGCGTGGCCATCGGCGAACTGGCCCCCGGACTGGAGATCTGGCTGGACCGTGTGCCGGTGAAGTATGCGGGCCTCAATGCGACGGAACTGGCCATCAGCGAGTCCCAGGAGCGTATGGCGGTGGTGGTCAGCCCGGAAGACCGTGCGGCGTTCGAACGGCTTTGCGCGCAGGACAATATCGAGGTGACCCACGTGGCGACCGTCACGGCGGATGCGCGGATGCGGATGTTCTTCCACGGGGAACAGGTCTGCGACCTTTCGCGTGCCTTTATCGACAGCGCGGGGGCCAAACACTACTGCGACGTGGAAATCCTTCCCGTGGAAGGGGAGGGGCCTTTTGCCCTGAAGCCCTCCGGCGGAACGCTGCAGGAACGTTTCTGTACCTTGCTGGGTTCCCCGAACGTGGCTTCCCAGCGGGGCTTGGTGGAGATGTTCGATGCCACCATCGGCCGTTCCACGGTACTGATGCCCTACGGCGGCCGGACGCAGGAAAGCGAGACGCAGCAGTCCGTGCAGAAACTGCCCGTGGAGGGAGAGACCGACACAGCCAGCGTCCTGACTTTCGGTTACAATCCCGACCTCTCCCGCTGGAGCCCCTGCCACGGAGCGGCTTATGCCGTGGTGGAAGCCTGTGCCAAGACCGTGGCCTGCGGCGCCCCCTGGGCGAAGATGCGCTTCTCCTACCAGGAATATTTCGAGCGGATGGCCTCGGCGCAAAGTTGGGGAAAACCGCTTTCCGCGCTGCTGGGTGCCCTGAAGATGCAGCTCGACCTCGGCCTGCCCTCGATCGGGGGAAAGGACTCGATGAGCGGCAGCTTCGAGCAGTTGAACGTGCCGCCTACCCTGATTGCCTTCGGGGTAAGTACGGTGCGCGCCTCCCGCGTGATTTCTCCGGAATTCAAGCGGACTGGCAACCGCATTTACCTGCTCAGCGTGCTTGCGCTGCCTGACCGGATGCCGGATACGGAAGCGCTGAAGGCCCTCTGGACGGCGACGGAAGCCGCCATTGCGGACGGGTCGGTCTGCTCGGCCTGGGCCCTGGGCTTCGGCGGCGTGGCGGAAGGACTGGTCAAAATGGCGATGGGCAACCGGCTGGGATTCGATGTCAGCTTGCCCGAAGAACGGCTTTTCAGTCTGGATTACGGTGCGCTGCTGGTGGAAAGTACGGTGCCGATCAAGTTCGAAGGCGCCCGGGAAATCGGCCGCGTGACGGCCGGGGAGATGCGCCTCAATGGCGAAACGCTGGACCCGGACGCGCTGTTCCGTGCGAATAAGGCCCGCTACAGCGGAGTGTATCCCGTGGACGTGCCGCCGCTGTTCAGCGCGGAGCCGCCCTGCAGCGCCCCTGCGGATCCGGAAATCCCCGTTTATCCCGGTGAGGCGGTCGGGACGCCGGTGGTCTGCCTGCCGGTGTTCCCCGGTACGAACTGCGACTATGACACGGCGAAGGCGTTCCGCCGCGCGGGCGCCGAGCCGCGGCCCTTCATTTTCCGCAACCTCAGCGCCGCCGATGTGGACGCTTCCATCGACGGGCTGTGCCGGAGCATCGAGAACTGCCATATCCTGGCTTTCTGCGGCGGTTTTTCCGCGGGCGACGAACCCGACGGCAGCGGCAAATTCATCGCCGATGTCATTGGCAATGCGGCGGTTTCCCGCGCCATCGACGGCTTGCTGCAGCGCGGCGGCCTGGTGCTGGGCATCTGCAACGGCTTCCAGGCGCTCATCAAGAGCGGCCTGCTGCCCTACGGCAAGGCTGGCGGTGTGGATGTCCATTCGCCGACACTCTTCCGCAATGACATCAACCGTCACATTTCGCGCATCGCCTGCACGGAAGTGGTCTCCGTCCGTTCGCCCTGGCTGGCGGGGATGAAGCCCGGACAGCGGCACAGCGTGGCGTTCAGTCACGGGGAGGGGAAATTCGTCGTGGAGGAAGAAATGGCCCGCAAACTGTTTGCGGCCGGGCAGGTGGCCTTCCGCTATGTGGACAATCCCAACGGCTCCTATTATGATATCGAGGGAATCGTGAGCCCGGACGGCCGTATCCTCGGCAAAATGGGCCACAGCGAGCGCTGGGAGCGCGGTCTTTACAAGAATATAGACGGCGATTGCTGTCAGGATATTTTCGCTAACGCGGTTAATTATTTTCGGAAATGCAAAAACGCGAATTGATTTTTGACGGGAACGAAAAGCAGGTTTTCGCGACCGACGACCCGCATAAGGTCATCTTCCGGTACAAGGATGTGACCCTGGCCTTTGACAGCATCAAGCGGGCGGTGCTGCGTGGGAAAGGCGTGCTTGACAACAAAATTTCTGCCATTTTGCTGGGTTATCTCAACAAAAACGGCATCAGTACGCATTTTGTGGAGCTCTTTTCCGAGCGCGAGCAGCTTTGCCGCAAGATTGAAATCATCCCCCTGGAGGTGGTGGTGCGCAACCGGGTGGCGGGTTCGATGGCCCGCAACCTCGGGATCCCGGAAGGATCGCCCCTGCGCAATGTGGTGTACGAGCTCAAGTACAACAACGACGATCTGGGGGACCCGCTTATCAACGAGCATCACGCCGTGGCGCTGGGACTGGCTTCCTATGACGAGGTGCGCCGGATGCTGGACGTCGCCCGCCGGGCCAATGAACTGCTCAACCCCCTGTTTGCCCGTCTGGATATCGAACTGGTGGACTTCAAGGTCGAGTTTGGCCGCGCATCGGACAACGGGGAGATTATCATCTCCGACGAAATCAGCCCGGACACCAGCCGCCTCTGGGACCAGCGGACCCGGGAGCCGCTGGACAAGGACCGCTTCCGTATGGACCTGGGGAATGTGGTGGCCGGTTACGAAGAAGTGTACAAACGCCTTTTGACTTTGAATTAGACCATGGGAGTACTTGCCGTATATGGCGTAAAGAACGCCTCTACCTATTTATATTACGGACTGCATAACATGCAGCACCGCGGTCAGGAAGGCGCCGGAATGGCCACCTTCAATGCCGACGGACAGTGCCTGCGCTATCGCGGCCAGGGCCTGGTGAACGAGGTCTTCCATCCGGAGAATATCGCGTCGCTTGAAGGGGAGATCGGGCTGGCGGCGGTGATGTATGCCAATGTCGCCAAAGTGGGCCTGGACAATGTCCAGCCGCTGTTTTTCCATCACAAAAGCGGCGATTTCGCGATTGCCAGCGACGGCCGCGTGATCAATGCGGCGCAGGTGCGCAATTATCTGGAGAAGGGCGGTACCATCCTCCAGACCGAGACCGATGCCGAACTGCTTGCGCACCTGATCAAGAAAAACCATAACGAGGACCGCATCGTCAATATCGTTTCCGCGCTGAATATGATGGAGGGCGGCTTCGCCTTCGTGATTATGACGCGCAACCGCATCTATGCCTGCCGCGACAAGCACGGCATCAAGCCGCTGGCGCTGGGCCGGCTCGGAAACGGCTACGTCGTCGCCAGCGAATCGTGCTCCTTCGAGATTATGGGCGCCGATTTTATCCGGGACATCGAGCCCGGCGAGGTGGTAACCATCGACGAACAGGGGCTCCGCTGCCGGCAGTATTCGCGCTACAAGCGGCACCGTATGTGCGCGATGGAGTACATTTATTTCGCGCGCCCGGACAGCGATATCGACGGCTGCAACGTGCACGCCTACCGCAAGGAAGCGGGCCGGCGCCTGTACCGCGAATGTCCGGCGGACGCCGATATCGTCGTAGGCGTACCAGAATCCAGCCTCAGTGCGGCGATGGGGTACAGCGAGGAGAGCGGCATCCCGTATGAGATGGGGCTCGTGAAGCACAAGTATGTGGGGCGGACCTTTATCCAGCCCGTGCAGGAGATGCGCGAGCTCGGCGTGAAGATGAAACTCTGTCCCGTGCGGAGTATCGTCAAGGGCAAGAAGATTGCGCTCGTGGATGACTCGATCGTGCGTGGGACGACCTCGCTCAAGATTGTGAAGCTGCTGCGGGATGCCGGGGCGAAGGAGGTGCACGTGCGCATTGCCAGTCCGATGATGAAGTTTCCCTGTTATTATGGTGTGGATACGTCTACTCCGGAGGAGCTGCTCTGTTCGCACCGGACGCTGGAGGAGGCCTGCAAGGCGATTGGCGCGGATTCGTTGGGCTACCTGAGTCCCGAATCCACGAAGGCGTCCTGTATGGGTTGTGCGGATCCCTGCCAGGCGTGTTTCACCGGGGAATATCCCACAGTACTCTATAATGAAGATATTATTAAAAACTAGGATATGGCAGTAAATTACGAAGCGGCGGGGGTGAACCTGGAGGCGGGCTACGAGGTGGTCCGCCGCATCAAGGCGCACGTGGCATCCACGGCGCGGCCCGGCAGTATGGGCGGCATCGGCTCCTTCGGCGGGATGTTCGACCTTTCGTCCTTGGGGCTCAAGGAGCCCGTGCTCGTGAGCGGTACGGACGGGGTCGGCACCAAGCTGAAAATCGCCTTTGCGATGGACAAGCACGATACTATTGGCATCGACGCGGTGGCGATGTGCGTGAACGATGTGCTGGCGCAGGGCGCCGAGCCGCTGTTTTTCCTGGATTATGTGGCGCTCGGGCACAATGTTCCCGCGAAGGTGGAGGCGATTGTCGCGGGTGTGGCCGAAGGTTGCCGGCAGGCGGGTTGTGCGCTCGTCGGCGGAGAAACCGCGGAAATGCCCGGAATGTATGCGGACGGCGAATACGATATCGCCGGGTTTACGACCGGAGCGGTGGAGAAGGCGAAACTCATTGACGGGTCTGCCGTCAGCGTGGGGGATGTATTGCTGGGCATCGCTTCTTCGGGCGTGCATTCCAACGGCTTCAGCCTGGTGCGCAAGATTGTCGCCGATGCGGGCCTGTCCTACGACCAGGCGATTCCGGAATTTGGCGGCCGCAAGCTCGGCGAAGTGCTGCTGACTCCCACGAAGATTTATGTCAGGCAGGTACTCGAGGTTCTCCGCCGCTGCGACGTACACGGCATCTGCCATATCACAGGCGGCGGCTTCGACGAGAACATTCCGCGTGTGCTCAAACCCGGTCAGGGCCTGGAAATCGAGGAGGGAACCTGGGAGATACTGCCCGTTTTCCAGATGCTGGAAAAATGGGGGCGCATCCCTCACAGGGAGATGTTCAACATCTTCAATATGGGTATCGGGATGGTGCTGGTGCTGCCCGCGTCTGAAGCTCCCGCAGCGGCGGCCCTGCTTGAGGCTAACGGCGAGAAGGCTTCTGTCATCGGCCGCGTTACAGACAAGGAAGGAGTGGTTATCCGATGAAAAATATTGCGGTATTTGCCAGCGGCAGCGGCACCAATTTCGAAGCGATTGCGCAGGCTTGTGCAGACGGACGCCTGGATGCCCGCGTGGCGCTGATGGTCTGCGACAAGCCCGGTGCGCCGGTCATCGCCCGCGCTGAGCGCTTCGGCATCGAAAGTTTCGTCTTTTCGCCGAAGGAATGGCCCTCGAAGGCGGCTTTCGAAAGCGAAATCGTGCGCCTGCTGCGCGAACGGAATGTGGAACTGGTGTGCCTCGCCGGGTATATGCGCATCGTGGGCGAAGTGCTGCTGGAAGCGTACAGGGACCGGATTTTGAACATTCATCCGTCGCTGCTGCCGGCTTTCAAGGGGGCGCACGCGGTGGAGCAGGCGGTCGCTTACGGCGTGAAGGTGTACGGCATTACGGTCCATTGGGTGAACGCGGACCTCGACGGAGGGCGCATCATCGCCCAGAAGGCCTTTGAATATGACGGTTCCGATCCGGAGGAAGTCCACCGCATCGGCCAGAAAATTGAACATCAAATCTATATCGATACAATTGAAAGGGTATTATAATGGAGCCCGGTAGGGCGATGGTAAGTCCCTTCCCCGAGGGAAGGGATTTAGGGTAGGGGTAACGAAGTAAAGAATGTGCGGTGGGAAAAAGTTTCGCAAGAACCATCGGACATTCGATAAGTAATAAAAGTGATTTTTGCGAAACTTGTGTTATGAGAGCATTGGTTAGTGTCAGCGACAAGACGGGCCTGGTGCCGTTTGTTAAGGGGCTGAAGGCCCTGGGTTGGGAAATCATCGCCACGGGCGGAACGCAGAAACTTCTGGAGAAGGAAGGCGTGAAAACCATAGGTATCAGCGAGGTGACGGGCTTCCCGGAAATCTGCGACGGCCGCGTCAAGACCCTGCATCCCAAGGTGCACGGCGGCATCCTGGCCCGCCGGGACGTTCCGGAGCACATGGAAACGCTCAAGGAGAACGGCATCGGGACCATAGAACTGGTCTGCGTGAACCTGTACCCCTTCCGCAAGACCATCGAAAAGGAAGGCGTCAGTTTTGAAGAGGCTATCGAGAATATCGATATCGGCGGCCCGTCGATGGTGCGCAGCGCGGCCAAGAACTGGAAGGACGTAACGATCGTCTGCGACCCCGCCGACTACGACACCGTCCTCGCCGAAATCCGCGAAAACGGCTTCACCACGCCCGAAACGCGGCTGAAGCTCTCCGCCAAGGCCTATACCCACACCGCCGAATACGACAGTTGCATCGCCACCTATATGCGCGCGCAGGCCGGACTTCCGGAAAAACTCTTCCTCGAATACGACCTCAAGCAGCCGCTGCGCTACGGCGAGAATCCCCACCAGGACGCAAAGTTCTATGCGGCGATGCAGCCCGTGCCCTTCTCCCTGGCCTTCGGCCGGCAGTTGCAGGGCAAGGAACTGTCTTACAATAACATCCAGGACGCCAATGCCGCGCTCAATGTAGTGCGGGACTTCGACGAGCCTTTCTGCGTGGCGCTCAAGCATATGAACCCTTGCGGTGCGGCCGTGGGCAAGACGATCGAAGAAGCCTGGCAGGCGGCCTACGAGGCAGACAAGGTCAGCATCTACGGCGGTATCGTCGCGGTGAACCGTCCGCTGACGGCGGAGGTGGCGCTGGGAATGAAGCCCATTTTCCTGGAAATCGTCATTGCTCCGTCCTTTACGCCGGAGGCGCTGGAAATCCTTTCGTCCAAGAAGAACCTTCGCGTAATGGAGGTGGATATGACCCGCAGCGACGCGCCCGTGCCGCAGTATATCAGCGTGAACGGCGGCCTGCTGGCGCAGCGTCTGGATACGCAGGTAGAGAAGGTGGAGGCGTCGATGTGCGTCACGGCCGCCAAGCCCACGCCTGCGATGCTCTCCGACCTGGATTTTGGCTGGCGCATCGTCAAGCACGTGAAGTCCAATGCGATAGCCGTCGTGCGTGAGGGACATACCCTCGGCATCGGCGCCGGTCAGACCAACCGCGTGGGCTCGGCGCAGATTGCGCTCGAAGAGGCCCGTGCAGCGGGATTTACCGAAGGCTTGGTGCTCGCTTCCGACGGCTTCCTGCCCTTCGACGACACCGTGGCCCTCGCCGCGAAATACGGCGTCACCGCCATCGTACAGCCCGGCGGCAGCATCCGCGACGAAGACTGCATCCGCAAAGCCGACGAGCTCGGCATCGTGATGCTCCTCACCGGCGTGAGGCATTTTAAGCACTAGAACGGTTTAGTCCTTCGCCCGGCCGTTGCCTGGAGGCCGAAGGGACATCGCATTTACTTATTAAGTAAGCCGTGTTGTCCCTTGATTTTCTTAGGCGGTTGGTTGGATGTGTCAGAGAAATGAGTTGCCTTGTTTCCTTTATCGTTTAGTGGGTCAATATACTTTCCGTCCACCATATAACCCCGTATTGCCTCAATGACGAGACTGATATCATCCACGTCCAGCCTCCAAGACTCATAACAGTAATGCTCAACGGTGAAATTCTCACTTAATGGTATTGGAGTTGTAGACACTTTGGATGTATTTACCTTTGTCTTGTTGATTGCTTTAGGGGGAAAGGGTATCTTTTCCTTCTCGCATTCTTGTCTGTTGGGGAGGATGGTGATAGCCACATTGTTACTGTTCTTTAACGGGACAATCTCATCCTTGTTTTTTGCATACCAAGTGGAGAGATTGACTCCATGATTGGATATCCTCACCCTTAATACTGTTCCATTTTGACTTATGGCTGTTTGGTAGGTCGACGCCCCAATACTTTGAAGGTTCAGGGCGGACAGTATCCGTTGTATGACATAACCGGAAGATAAAACCATATTTGGTAAATTCAAATTTATCGCTTACTTTTGCAACGAGCCTCCGTGTTAATCACATTTGTCGTGAGGTTGTTAACATTTTTATGTTAGACACAGGGCGGAAGGACATTTAAGAGCAACTTTCAAGGTTGCTCTTTTCTTTTACAAATACGCTTTGTCCCGGCAAAACTATATGATGAGATTGAAGGACGCAACAGCCACTGTCCCGAAACAAGCAGATTTTTACATTTTATACGCGTTTTTACGCAAACGCCTTATTTCTTCGGCTCCATGTGGATGATGATGTGGGAGGCCGCGCCGAAGCGTTCGCGGAAGCGGCGTTCCACCTCGGAGGCGGCCCCGAGGACGATGCAGCTGCGGTCAATTGGGGTGGTAGGTGGCGTATGCCTACGTTTAGCGAGTGCCGGGAGTTGATAGGCTACTGCACATGGGAATGGACGACACTGAATGGAGTATATGGTAGGAAGGTGACAAGTAATAAGGAAGGATACACGAATAAATGGATTTTCTTTCCTGCAGCCGGCTCCTGGGAGGATTCGAGTCTCTATAATGCTGGCTCCAGCGGCTGCTATTGGTCCTCGTCCCTCTGTTCGAGCGCCCCGTACGAAGCGGAACGCGTGGTCTTCGATTCAGGCAAAGTAAATTGGTATGTCTACCCTCGCTTCTGCGGTCTATCAGTCCGTCCTGTTTCAGAATAAAAAAAACGCCGGGGAGATGCCCCGGAGTGAATCGCCGAGCTATAAACTGAGCGAAGGGGCGCTCCCCAGGCGGGTGGTCATTCCATCATTCGCGCCAGGGCCTCCGGCCCCGGCGCCCCCACGCTGTCATCATTCAAATCATTCGCGCCCAGAGCCCCGGCCCCTGCGCGCCCCTGGACGGAGTCCCCACCACGGCCGTCAGGCCGTCGAAAATGAAAAAGGAGAGCCGAAGCTCTCCCCGCCAGAGGGATGGAAGAAGATTACCCTTACCGGGTATGGATCCGGACGGATACTACGTCAGTCTCCCCAGAGCATCGGCAGTACGACCGGACCTTCACTGGTTTGCCGTTCTGCATCCGGATATGCGGATTCACACGGACAAGACCGGGCATTCTTACTTCAACCTGAAGTTTTATGCCAGCAGAAAGTGCACGTTTCTTTATCATAATGGATTAATCTTAAAACTTGTGAAACGCACTTTGGCGGTTGCAAACTACATCCTCTGGCTATCTTTTTCTAAAAAAGCACCCCACTGGGGATGGGGTGCCTTAGGTTTGTTTTAAGATTGTCAATCCATATGACACGGCAAAACTACTAACATTTTTCCATTTTACAAATAGTTTTTCAAGATTTTCTACTCCACTTGGGAGAGTGCTCGTTAAGTCCGTATATTCCTTGCCCGGCCGTTGCCCGGTTTTAACGCCGGGGAGGTACAGCGGATCTTATGTTTTGTGCCATTTTTGGCCTATCCGTATTATATGAAGCCAATACGCGCCAAGGGCTTCCTCTTCTTTTCTTCAAGCTTCTCGGCGAGTTGGCCGATGGCCAGATATAGAGAGTCGATATCCTTACGAACGTCTTCCGAGAGGTCGTTCATATTTTCAAGGTTTTCTTCCTGTTGAAGTTGCAGCAAATCGACCTTCGCTTTCAATTCTTTTATTTCTGCCGATAATGACGAAGTGGCTACAAGGTACTCGCGCACCTGTACAAATGCCCGCATAATGGCGATGTTTGCTGCAATGGCGACATCGCTCTTCAACACTCCGGAGAGCATAGCAATTCCCTGCTCGGTGAAGGCAAAAGGTGGCGTAGAGGCGTTTCTGGTTGATGCGGTCACAAATTGTGACCGGTTGATTATAACCTCTTCCGGGGTTAATTGAAACATAAAATCTGGCGGGAACCGTCTGATGTTCCTTTTAACGGCTTGATTCAATGCTTTTGTCTCAACGTGATACAGCTTGGCCAGATCAAAATCCAGCATAACCTTCTTCCCACGAATCTCGTGGATGAGGTTTTGGACAAGAATAACTTCACTTCCCGCTTATTTCTTCGGCTCCATGTGGATGATGATGTGGGAGGCCGCGCCGAAGCGTTCGCGGAAGCGGCGTTCCACCTCGGAGGCCGCTTCATGGGCGCGGGAGAGGGGCATATCGCCGTCCAGGCGGATATGCACTTCGGCGGCGATGCGGTTCCCGATGCGCCGGGTGCGCAGGTGATGCGGGTCGCTCACCTCCGGTACGCTGCGGATGAGCGCGAGGATTTCCCCGACGGTATCGGCCGGCAATGCGCGTTCCGTCAAATCGCCGAAGCTGGGGCCGAGCAGGTCCCAGGCCACTTTCACCAGCATCGCACCCACGACCATCGACGCGAGCGGATCCAGTACCGCCCAGCGGTCGCCGAGCAGAATTGCCCCGCCGATGCCGATGGCCGCGCCGATGGACGAAAGCGCATCCGAACGGTGGTGCCAGGCATTGGCCGCAAGCGCCGGAGAATCCAGTTTCTTCCCCTTGAAGCGCGTATATTGGTAAAGCAATTCCTTTACGGCGATAGAAACGAGCGCCGCCCAAAGCGCCAGCTTTCCAGGCACCGGCAGCGCTTCTCCCTGTATCCAGGCGGCGAGTTTCGTCGCCCCGGAAACGACGATGCCGACGGCCGCCGCCGCAAGCGCCAGCCCGATAAGGAGCGTCGCCAGCGTCTCGTACTTTCCGTGTCCGAAGTCGTGTGACTCGTCTTCCGGCAGGGCGCTCACGCGTACGAAAATCAGCACGACGATATCCGTGACAAAATCCGACAGGGAATGTACGGCGTCGGAAATCATCGCGGCGCTGTGCCCCGCCACACCAGCCACGGCTTTCAGCCCCACCAGCAGCAGGTTCACGACACTTCCGGTCAGCGTTACCCGGACAATGGCATCTTCTCGGTTCATCCTAAAACTTTATCAATGAGCTTAACAGGGGTGCCGGGGGCCTGGCGGAGAATGGTTTCCACGAGGAATTCCCGGGACTGGGCGGGGGAGAGTTGGGATTTCATACTTCGGGGCTTCCAGCCCGGGAAGGGGAAGGCGTCCGCATCGTCTTCGAAAAGGGCTTCCGGCGTGCAGAAACTGCTGGTCTGCCAGCCGTTGTAGTGGAGGTCCGCGCCGCGGTAGACGCGCGTGATGTCGCCGGTCACGACGCGGGTCTGTCTCTGCAGGCCGGCCATGAGGGCGTCGGCAGCGCCTTTCTTGATGCCGAGCAGGTTCCTTACGTCGCGGATGCCGGCGGAACCGTGCTCTTCCATAAAATCCAGAATCTGCTGTTGCCGCTCGTCAGGGCGGTATTTCGGCAGGCTCCGCCGCCAGTTCATCAGCTCCCGGTACACATCGGCGGTCGCGAATGCTGCCTTTCCGCCCAGCAGGAATTTGCCGTAGGCGATATCACCGCTCTGCACGCAGTAGATTTTCCAGTCCCAGGGGCCGAGCTGCTCGTCGGTAAGGAAATACTCCGCGGGCGTGTGTTCCTCGACGGACCAGCCGGGCACGATGTTCTCGAAGAAGGGAATCAGTCCCGCCTCGCGGATGAGGGAGAGCATCGTCTCCTCATTCACGACAAAGGGCTCGCGCCGCAGATATGCCGGCCGGAACAGCGTCATCGGTTTCAACATCGCCAAAGCGTTCGTCGCCGCCGGCATCTAGCAAGCTATTTCAGGTCTTCCGTCTTGCAGACGTCCATGTCGCCGTAGTCGTCGTTCTCGCCGCACATCCCCCAGATGAAGGTGTAATTGCGGGTGGCCGACGCGGCGTGGATGCTCCACTGCGGGGAAATTACCGCCTGTTCATTGTGCATCCAGATGTGGCGGGTTTCCTGCGGTTCGCCCATGAAGTGGCAGACCGCGGCGCCCTCGGGGACGTCGAAGTAGAAATACACCTCCATACGGCGGTCGTGCGTGTGGGCGGGCATCGTATTCCAGGTGCTGCCCGGCGCCAGTTCCGTCATGCCCATCTGCAACTGGCAGCAGGGAACGACCTCCTTGACCAGCAGGCGGTTGATGGTGCGCTCGTTGCTCTCTTCGAGGCTGCCGAGATGCATCACCACGGCGTCTTTCCTGGACACCTGCTTCACGCCCGTGTCGCGGTGCGCGGTGGCGGAGTTGAAGTAGAACTTGGCGGGATTCGCGGGATCGACGCTCCGGAAAGAGATGTCGCGCTTGCCGCGGCCCACGTAAAGGGCCTCCTTGAAGGGGATGGTGTATTCGTCGTTGCCGACTTTAACGATGCCCGTGCCGCCGACATTGATGATGCCGACCTCGCGGCGCTCGGTGAAGAATTCGGCCCGCAGGATATCCGGGGCGCTGAGCACCAGTTCCTCTTTCACGGGAACGGCGCCGCCCGCGATGATGCGGTCGAACATCGAGTAGACCATATTGATTTCATCGGGAACCATCACGTTCTCGACGAGGTATTCGCTGCGCAACCGCGCGGTGTCGTAATGTTTCGCGTCGATGTTGCTTGACGCCTGCCTTACCTGGCAATTAATTTTAGTCATTTCCAATCAGTTTATTGCGGCTGTTTTCCGATGTAGGCGAGGATACCGCCGTCGACGTACAGGATGTGCCCGTTCACTGCATCCGAAGCGTGGGAGGCGAGGAAGACGGCCGGTCCGCCGAGTTCTTCCGGTTCGAGCCAGCGGCCCGCCGGGGTCTTCGCGCAGATGAAGGAATCGAAGGGGTGGCGGCTGCCGTCGGGCTGCTTTTCACGCAGGGGAGCGGTCTGCGGCGTGGCGATATAGCCGGGGCCGATGCCGTTGCACTGGATGTTGTACTGGCCGTACTCGGAGCAGATGTTGCGGGTGAGCATCTTGAGGCCTCCCTTGGCGGCGGCGTAGGCGGAAACGGTCTCGCGGCCGAGTTCGCTCATCATCGAGCAGATGTTGATGATCTTGCCCTCGCGGCGCTCCATCATCTCGGGAAGGACGGCGCTGGACACGATGAACGGGGCCACCAGGTCCACGTCAATCACTTGCTGGAACTCGCGGCGCTCCATCTCGTGCATGGGGATGCGCTTGATGATGCCGGCGTTGTTCACCAGAATGTCGATCTGTCCGACTTCCGCGTGAATCTTCTCCACGGTCTCCTTGACGACCGTTTCGTTGGTCACGTCGCAGACATAACCCTTCACGTTCTTGATGCCGGCCTCGGCATAGTTGTTCAGGCCGCGCTCCAGGGCCGCTTCGTTGATGTCGTTGAAGATGATGTTCTTGATGCCGGCGGCGACGAACGCTTTGGCGATGTTGAAACCGATGCCGTAGGAAGCGCCGGTAATCCAGGCATTCTTGCCTTCGAGAGAGAATGGATTGGTCATATAAGAAAAGTTTAAGTTTGTTCGATATGCAAAGATAAGCGATTTTTTCAGAGAATTGTTGTACATTTGCAACGATTTTTACAATATGACGATCATCCTGAAGCTTCTTGGCTCCATCGCCCTGCTGATTTACGGAATGAAGGTGATGAGCGAGGCCCTGCAGAAAATGGCGGGTCCGCAGCTCCGACACCTGCTGGGCGCAATGACCACCAACCGTTTTTCCGGTGTCGCGACCGGTGCGCTTGTCACCGTCGCCGTACAGTCCTCCGCCGCTACCACCGTTATGACGGTGTCCTTCGTGAATGCGGCCCTCCTGACGCTCAGTCAGGCGATTTCCGTCATTATGGGCGCGAATATCGGTACGACCCTCAGCGCCTGGATCATGTCGGCGGGCTTTTCCTTTAATATTATCAGCGTCGTCTGGCCCGCGTTCTTCATCGGCATCGTGCTGATTCAGATGGGCAAGCACCGGTATATCGGCGATTTCCTCTTCGGTCTGAGCTTCCTGCTCTTTGCGCTGGGGATGCTCAAGCAGGCGGGCATCGAGATGGACCTGGCGAGCAAACCTGCCGTCGTCGCCTTTTTTGCCAGTTTTCCCACGAATTACGGCACCATTTTGCTGTTCCTGCTGATCGGTACCATCCTGACGGCGCTCGTGCAGAGTTCCGCGGCGCTGATGGCCATCACGATGGTGCTCTGCGCCACCGGGGCCATTACCATTTATCAGGGTATTGCGCTGGTGATGGGTGAAAACATCGGTACCACCGTCACGGCCAATCTCGCGGCGATGAGCGCCAACACACAGGCCCGCCGCACGGCTATGGCGCACCTGCTCTTCAACGTGTTCGGCGTTATCTGGGTGCTGATTCTGTTTTTCCCCTTCGTGCGCATGGTCTGCGGCATCGTGGGCATGGACCCGGATGCGGGCGAGCAGAGCCCTACCCAGCTGTCCTTTGCGCTGGCCACCTTCCATTCCTGCTTCAATGTCATCAATACCGCGGTGCTCATCTGGTTCATTCCGCAGATTGAAAAACTGGTCTGCGCGCTGGTCAAGCCCCGCAAGAGTGACGAGGAAGAGGAATTCCGCCTGCAGTACATCCGCGGCGGTCTGATGAAGACGCCGGAGCTTTCCGTCTTCCAGGCGCAGAAGGAAATCGTGGCCTTCGGCCTCAAGATGCAGTGGCTCTTCGGCCTGGTGGGAGAACTCTATGAAACGAAGGACGAACAGGCCTTCGACAAACTCTTCGAGCGCATCAAGAAGGGGGAGGATATGAGCGACCGGATGGAACACGAAATCGGCCGCTACCTGGGCGATGTGGGCGATGCCCACCTGTCCGATGACACCAAGCAGAAAATCCGCTCCATGCTTCGCCAGATCAGTGAGTTGGAGTCCGTGGGCGACAGCTGTTTCAACCTGGCTCGCATCCTGAAGCGCAAGATGGACAACAAGATTGTCTTTACGGAGGAACTGGAGAAGGGTAAGCAGGAAATGTTCGCCCTGGTGGACGAGGCCCTGTCGCGGATGAACGCGATGCTGTCCGGCCGCAAGGAAGACTACGACATCTCCCTGTCCCAGGAGGTGGAACTACGCATCAATACCTGCCGCAACACCTTGAAACAGTACAATATCGTGAGCATGGACAACCACGTCTACGGCTACGATATCGGTACCGTATTCTCTGACCTGATCGGGGAATGCGAAAAAACCGGCGACTATGTCCTGAATGTCGCCGAGGCCCGTCTGGGGGTGATTAAAATCGCTTAATCTTTAAAGAAGCTGCTGCTCAGGCCCGTCATGTCGAAGATTTCGCGGATGGCGGGAGAGGGATGGGTGGCCTTCAGGCTGCCTCCGGCCGCAACGACGGCCTTGAGCAGGGAAATGAAAATGCGGATGCCCATCGAGGCGATGTATTCCAGCTCGGAAAGGTCGAGTTCCACTTCTGCGGGCGGGGCGGTCATCAGACCGGCGATATCTTCCTGAAAGCGGGCACAGGCCTGTGTATCCAGTTCTCCCTGCAAGGCAACGCGGACGAAGCCGTCTTCTTTGGTGATGGTCGTGTTCATAGTCGGGTACAAACGATTTTTCAGCGACGAAATTAGCAATAATTGCAGAAAAATCCTAAATCAGTAGGAAATATACTTTTTGCGCAGCGGGGGCAGCTTGCCTTTCTTTCCGAACCGGACGTCGACAAAGGCGTTCGCGTTCCAGATCTGGCTGGTGATGCACAGCTCTTCCCGCCGCCCCGTGTAGAGGTAGCGGTAGTCCGCCGACAGGCCCATCGAGAAGCGTCCTACATGCCATACCAGCGCCGATTTCGCCGTTACCGCCCCCTCCGGGAAGCGGTAGCGGAAGGCCTGTTCCCGGTAATTGAAAGAACATTTCCTGCCTACGCCGAAAACCATTGCCGGCATCACCGAAAGGTGAAACAGCAGGCGTTCGGTAATCGCAAAATTGTACCCGTAACCGCATCCCAGGGCAATATCCACCGTACTGAAGCGCATCGCTTCCCGGGTGACGTGTTCAATCTCGCCGACGCGGATGCGCTGCCAGGTGCCGGAGAGGCCCACCAGCAGGCTGCCGGCGCTCTTTTTCTGGAGGAAGGTCTGTTTGAAGGCGGCCGGATAGGAAAAGCGCTTGTGGTTGACGGCGTAGTACATGCCACCCTGCAGGATCTGGTGGGTGGCGTTGCCTTTCTGCACATCGGCGTGAAAGCCCGGCGGGGCGCTGATGGTACCGTGCAGCGTTTTGCTGTGGCGGTAGTTCAGGTCGAAGCCGAAGGTATTGCGATAGCACGACAGGCTGAGTTCGATGTCCGTCTGGTTTTTGGCGAAAGAAGCGGGATTGAAGCCGATATTGAGCATCAGGCCGCCATAGCCGAAGCCCAGGGCGACTTTGGTGCGCAGGTCGCTTTCCAGGTCCACGTTGACCGGTTCCACCAGCGTGCTGTTGTATGCATCGAAAAAGACCCCGGAGCAATTGCCGGACAACTTGATTTTCCAACAGGCGGGAAGCTTTGCGACATAGGCGGTATCCACTTTCCCGGCGGCGGGAAGGGAACACAGCGCAAAAAATGCGGCCAGCGCAATGAGCATCCGTTTTTCCATAGGCTTTCCCGACAAATATACGCCAAATTTTGAGATTTCGGGAAATTTTGCCAAATTTGAAGTTTGATTTGTTAGAAGCTATGAATTTACGTAGTAGTGTGACCTTTGAGGGCCGGCGTATGGCGGGCGCGCGTGCGCTCTGGCTCGCGAACGGGATGAAGCGTTCCCAGTTCGGCAAGCCCGTGATTGCCATCGCCAACTCCTTTACCCAGTTTGTCCCGGGCCACGTGCATCTGCACGATGCGGCCCAGATTGTCAAGGCGGAAATCGAGCGCCTGGGCTGTTTCGCAGCGGAATTCGACACCATCGCCGTCGATGACGGCATCGCGATGGGACACGACGGGATGCTCTATTCGCTGCCCTCGCGCGACATTATCGCCGACAGCGTCGAGTACATGGTGAACGCCCACAAGGCCGATGCACTCGTCTGCATCAGCAACTGCGACAAGATTACCCCGGGGATGCTCATTGCGGCGATGCGCCTGAACATCCCGACGATTTTCGTTTCCGGCGGCCCGATGGAAGCCGGCGAACTGGGCGCCGCGCGGCTCGACCTCATCGACGCGATGGTGCAGTCCGCCGACCCGACCGTAGGGGATGACAAGGTCGCGGCCATCGAGGCTTGCGCCTGCCCCACCTGCGGCAGCTGCTCCGGCATGTTTACCGCCAATTCGATGAACTGCCTGACCGAAGCAATCGGTCTCGCGCTGCCTGGCAACGGTACGGTGCTCGCGACGCACATCCTGCGCAAGGAGCTGCTGCTGAAAGCCGCGCGGCAGATTGTGGAAAACGCAAAGAAATACTATGAGCAGGACGATGCCTCCGTGCTCCCGCGCAGTATTGCCACGCGCCAGGCCTTCCTGAACGCGATGACCCTCGATATTGCGATGGGCGGTTCCACCAACACGGTGCTGCATCTGCTCGCCGTAGCGGGGGAGGCCGGTGCCGACTTCAAGATGGCGGACATCGACGCGTTGTCCCGCAAGGTGCCCTGCATCTGCAAGGTGGCGCCCAATACGCAGAAATACCATATCCAGGACGTGGGCCGTGCCGGCGGCGTGCTGGGCATCATGAACGAACTCCTGAAAGGCGGCCTGGTGGACGGCGGCGCGCCCCGTGTGGACGGGATGACGCTCTCTCAGGCCATCGCCGGATACGACATTACGGGCCAGGCCCTCGGCGAGGAAGCCCTCCGCCTGTATCGCAGCGCCCCCGGCGGCGTGCGCACCACGGAAATGGCTTCGCAGGAAAAATACTGGGATACCCTCGATACCGACCGTGCCGAAGGCTGCATCCGCGACCTCGCGCACGCTTACACCCGCGACGGCGGCCTCGGCGTGCTCTTCGGCAATATCGCCCTCGACGGCTGCGTCATCAAGACGGCGGGCGTGGACGAGTCGCTCTGGCATTTCGAAGGTCCCGCAAAGGTCTTCGATTCCCAGGAAGCGGCCTGCGACGGCATCCTCGGCGGAGCGGTGAAGGCCGGCGACTGCGTGGTGATTACCCACGAAGGCCCGAAAGGCGGTCCCGGGATGCAGGAAATGCTCTATCCGACTTCGTACATCAAGTCGATGCACCTCGGAAAGGCCTGCGCACTGATTACTGACGGACGCTTCAGCGGCGGCACCTCCGGCCTGAGCATCGGACACATTTCCCCCGAAGCGGCGGCCGGCGGCAACATCGGCCTGGTGCGCGACGGGGACATCATCACCATCGACATTCCTTCGCGCAGCATCAGCGTAAAGCTCAGCGACGAGCAGCTCGCCCAGCGCCGCAGCGAAGAACTCGCCCGCGGAGGCAAGGCGTTTACCGCGCCGAAGCGGCAGCGCAGCGTTTCCGCGAGCCTCAGGGCTTATGCCTCGATGGTCAGCAGCGCCGACAAGGGCGCCCGTCGTATCGTTCCCGAAGATTAAGCCATGGAAGACAAGAAAGGAAAGACCATCAGCGGCGGGGAAATCCTCCTCGAACAATTGCTCGTGCAGGGCGTGGAGACCGTCTTCGGTTATCCCGGCGGCGCGATTATGCCCGTTTACGATAAGTTGTACGGCTATCTGGACCGGCTGCACCACGTGCTGGTGCGCCACGAACAGGGGGCGATTCACGCCGCCCAGGGCTATGCCCGCGTCAAGGGCAAACCCGGCTTCGTGGTGGTCACCTCCGGCCCCGGCGCTACGAACGTGATTACCGGTGTCGCGGATGCGATGATCGACTCCACCCCGGTGGTGGTGGTCGCGGGCCAGGTCACCTCCGGCCTGCTGGGCACCGACGCCTTCCAGGAGACGGACCTCATCGGCATGACCACGCCGATTACCAAATGGAGTTACCAGATTCGTCGGGCGGAAGATGTGGCCTGGGCCGTTTCGCGCGCCTTCTACATCGCCGCCAGCGGCCGTCCGGGCCCCGTGGTGCTGGACTTCACGCGCGATGCACAGATCGGTCTGGCCGAGTTCGAACCCTGCCATTGCGACTTTATCCGCAGTTATGTGCCCGATCCGGAGGTCCCGCAGGCGGACATTGAAAAGGCCGCGGCGATGATCAATGCCGCCGAGCGCCCCTTCGTGGTCTACGGCCAGGGCATCCTGCTTTCCGGGGCGGAAAAAGAACTCGGTGAATTCCTGGACAAGGGCGACATCCCCGCGGGGAGCACCCTGCTCGGCCTGAGCGCGCTGCCTTCGGACAACCCGCATTTCAAGGGAATGCTGGGGATGCACGGCAGCATCGCTTCGAACATCATGACCTGCGAATGCGACCTGCTCGTCGCGGTGGGGATGCGCTTCGACGACCGCGTGACCGGCAAACTCGAAAAATACGCCGCACAGGCGAAAATCATCCATATCGACATCGATGCTTCCGAAATCGGCAAGAACATTCCCGTCGATCTGGGCATTATCGGCGATGCGAAGCAGGTCCTTGCGCGCCTGACCCCGCTGCTTGAAAAACGCGAGCGCAGCGCGTGGGAACATCGCAACGAAGCCTGCGACGCGGTGGAGCGCAAGTGCGTCTGCACGCCGGAAATCGCGCCCGCCGACGGTCCGGTGAACCCCGGCGAAGTGATTGCCGCGGTGGCACAGGCGACGAACGGCGATGCCGTCATTGTCACCGACGTGGGCCAGAACCAGATGCTGGCGGCGCGCTATTCGCGCTTTGACCGGACGCGCAGTTTCATTTCCTCCGGCGGCCTCGGGACGATGGGCTTCGGCCTTCCCGCCGCTATCGGCGCAAAAATCGCCGCCCCGGAGCGGACCGTCTGCCTGTTCGTGGGCGACGGCGGCATCCAGATGACGGTGCAGGAACTGGGCACGATCATGCAGGAGAAGGTCGGCGTGAAAATCGTGCTGCTCAATAACAACTGGCTGGGCAACGTGCGGATGTGGCAGGAACTTTTCTTCGGCTCCCGCTATTCCTGTACGCGTCTGCTGAATCCCGATTTTGCGGTGCTGGCCTCCGCGTACGGCATTCGCTGCGAGAATGTGGAGTCGCGCGAGGAGCTTGCGCCCGCGATTGCCCGGATGCTGGCGGACGACGCCCCCTGCATCCTCAATGTGCACGTGCGGGAGGAGAGTATGGTCTTCCCGATGATTCCTCCGGGAAAGGAACTGGACCAGATTATGTTGAATACCAAGGACTGGTATGACTATGGAAAATGAGAAATTGTACGAGATAACCGCCTATACCGAGAACCAGGTGGGTCTGCTGAGTGCCGTGGCGGGGATTTTTACCCGGCGCAGTCTCAATATCGAGAAGTTGCTGGTGTATCCCTCGCGCATCGAGGGCATCCATAAGTTCAAAATCCTGACGCGGACGGACGAGCGGCGCGTGAAGGCCGTGGTGGCGCAGATGGAGAAGAAGGTGGATGTGGTGAAGGCGTTCTGGGAGGTCGACAGCGAGCGGTCCCACAACGAAAAACTGGCGGTGGAGGACTTTTTATTGCATCGTGAAAATCAATCTAAATAAATTAAGCTATGGCAAAAATGAATTTTGGCGGAGTGGAGGAGAATGTCGTCACCCGCGATGAGTTTACCCTGGAAATGGCCCGTGAGACCTTGAAGGACAAGACTTTGGCAGTGATTGGTTATGGTGTGCAGGGGCCCGGGCAGTCGCTCAACCTGCGCGACAACGGTTTCCGCGTGATTGTGGGCCAGCGTCCCGGCAAGACCTTTGAGAAGGCCATCGCCGACGGCTGGGTGCCCGGCGAGACGCTGTTCGGTATCGAGGAAGCCTGTGCCAAGGGCGACGTCATCATGTGTCTGCTCTCCGACGCGGCCGTGATGTCCGTCTGGCCGACGATCAAGAAGTATCTCACCCCCGGCAAGAGCCTGTATTTCTCCCACGGATTCGCCATTACCTGGAGCGACCGCACCGGCTGCGTCCCTCCCAAGGATATCGACGTGATCATGGTGGCCCCCAAGGGCTCCGGCGCTACCGTGCGTTCCCTCTATCTGGAGGGCCGCGGCATCAATTCTTCCTATGCCGTCTATCAGGACGTGAGCGGACAGGCGCTCAAAAATACGATTGCCATCGGTATCGGCATCGGTTCCGGCTATCTCTTCGAGACCACTTTCCAGCGTGAGGCCACTTCCGACCTGACCGGCGAGCGCGGATCCCTGATGGGTGCCATCCAGGGCCTGCTCAGCGCCCAGTACGAGGTGCTTCGCGAGAACGGCCATACCCCTTCCGAGGCCTTCAATGAGACCGTCGAGGAACTGACGCAGTCGCTGATGCCGCTGTTCGCCGCCAAGGGAATGGACTGGATGTATGCCAACTGCTCCACCACCGCGCAGCGCGGCGCCCTGGACTGGATGGGCCCGTTCCACGATGCCATCAAGCCCGTGGTGCAGAAGCTCTATGCGAGCGTGAAGTGCGGCAATGAGGCGCAGATTTCCATCGACGCCAATTCCAAGCCCGACTATCGCGAGGGCCTGGAGAAGGAACTCAAAGCCCTGCGCGAGAGCGAGATGTGGCGTACGGCCGTTACGGTGCGCGCCCTTCGTCCCGAGAACAATAAGAAATAATGAATACCCTTTTCGATAAAATCTGGGACGCGCACATCGTGTCCGTCATCGAGGACGGTCCGCAGCAGCTCTACATCGACCGGCTCTATTGCCACGAGGTGACCTCGCCCCAGGCCTTCGAGGGCCTGCGCGAGCGGGGCATCGGCTGCCTGCGGCCGAAGCAGGTCTTCTGCATGCCGGACCACAATACGCCGACGCACGACCAGAACAAGCCCATCGCAGACCCGGTCTCGAAGGCGCAGGTGGATACGCTGGCGCGCAATGCGGCCGAGTTCGGGGTCAATCATTTCCCGATGAACAGCCGCGACAACGGCATCATCCACGTCGTGGGGCCGGAGAAAGGCATTTCCCTGCCGGGAATGACCATCGTCTGCGGCGACTCCCACACCTCGACGCACGGGGCGGTGGGGGCTGTGGCCTTCGGGATCGGCACCTCGGAAGTGGAAATGGTGCTCGCCTCCCAGTGCATCCTGCAACAGAAGCCCAAATCGATGAGCATCCGCGTGGAAGGCGAATTGGGCAAGGGCGTCACCGCCAAGGACCTGGCGCTCTTCCTGATGATGAAAATCAGCACCAGCGGCGCGACGGGCTATTTCGTGGAATACCGCGGCAGCGCGGTGCGGGCTCTCTCGATGGAGGGCCGCCTGACGCTCTGCAACCTGTCCATTGAAATGGGCGCGCGCGGCGGCTTCATCGCCCCGGATGAAAAGACCTTTGCCTGGCTCAAGGGCCGCGAATACGCGCCGAAGGGCGCCGACTGGGATGCCGCCGTCGAAAAGTGGAAAGCACTCAGGAGCGGCGACGATGCCGTCTTCGACCGCGAACTCGTCTTCGACGCCGCGGAAGTACAGCCGATGATTACCTACGGCACCAACCCCGGCATGGGGATGCCGATTGACGGGAAGATTCCCGCCGACGCGAGCCCCAAGGCGCTGGCTTATATGGGGCTGGAAGCGGGGCAGTCGCTGCTCGGCCATCCTGTGGATTACGTTTTCCTGGGCGCCTGTACCAACGGCCGCATCGAGGATTTCCGGGCCTTCGCCTCCCTCGTCAAAGGCCGCAAAAAGGCCCCCGGCGTAACGGCCTGGCTCGTTCCGGGCTCCTGGGCCGTCAAGGCACAGATTGAAGAAGAAGGCTTGGATAAATTGCTTGCGGAATCCGGCTTCGAAATCCGCCAGCCCGGCTGCTCCGCCTGCCTGGCGATGAACGACGACAAAATTCCCGCCGGCAAATATTCGGTCTCCACGAGCAACCGCAACTTCGAAGGCCGCCAGGGCCCCGGCTCCCGCACCTTCCTTGCCAGTCCCCTGACCGCTGCCGCCGCTGCTGTTACCGGTGTAGTAACTGATCCGAGAACTTTATGAAGCAAAAATTTGACATAATTGAGAGTACCTGCGTCCCGTTGCCCCTGGAAAATGTGGACACGGACCAGATCATCCCCGCCCGTTTCATGAAAGTCACCACGCGGGACGAAAAGTTCTTCGGCGACAACCTCTTCCGCGACTGGCGCTACGACGCCCAGGGCAATCCCATCAACAACTTTGTCCTGAACGACCCGCGCTACAGCGGCTGCATTCTGGTGGCCGGCAAGAACTTCGGCTCCGGCTCCAGCCGCGAACACGCAGCCTGGGCCATCGCCGGTTACGGCTTCCAGGTGGTGATTTCCAGCTTCTTCGCCGACATCCACAAGAACAACGAACTCAACAACTTCGTACTGCCTGTGGTGGTCTCCGAAGGCTTCCTGGCCCGTCTGTTCGAAGGCATCGCCGCGGATCCGGGCCTGAAGGTGCGGGTGGACGTGCCTGCCCAGACGGTCACCAACCTCAAGACCGGCGAAAGCGAACATTTTGAACTCAACGCTTACAAGAAATACTGTCTGATGAACGCCCTGGACGATATCGACTATCTGCTGGAGCAAAAGGACAAGATTGAAAAATTCGAACAGGGCCGATGATAGAAATCCTGGACACCACGCTGCGTGACGGCGAACAGACGGCGGGCGTATCGTTCAACCCGAGCGAGAAACTGGCGATTGTCCAGCTCCTCCTGGAGGAGTTGAAGGTAGACCGCGTGGAGGTGGCCTCCGCGCGCGTGTCCGGCGGCGAGTCGGAGTCGCTCTCCAAAGTATGCGATTGGGCGCGCTCCAAAGGGCTTCTGAACCGGGTGGAGGTGCTGGGCTTCATTGACGGCGGCAAATCCGTGGACTGGATTGCCTCCTGCGGGGGAAAGGTGGTGAATTTGCTCGCCAAAGGTTCCCTCAAGCACCTGGAGACACAATTGCGCAAGTCCCCGGCGCAGCACGCCGCCGATATCCGCGCCCAGGTGGAATACGCCCTTTCCAAAGGACTGGAGGTCAATCTCTACCTGGAAGACTGGTCCCGCGGTATCGCGGATGCGCCGGAATATGTCTTCGGGTTCCTTGACGCGCTGTGCGACCTGCCTATCCGCCGTTATATGCTGCCCGATACGCTGGGGGTGTTGAATCCCTGGAGTTGCGCGAAGTACTGCACCCAGATGCGGGAGCGCTTCCCGGCGCTGCACTTCGACTTCCATGCGCACAACGACTACGGCCTTGCGGTGGCTAACACCCTCGCGGCCGTACAAGCGGGCGTGCAGGGTGTCCACGCAACGGTGAACGGCCTGGGCGAACGCAGCGGTAACGCCTCGGTGGCGGCCGTGGCGGCGGCGCTCAAGGATATGGCGGGGGCGGAACTGGCCCTCGACGAGAGCGCCCTTACGCACGTAAGCCGTTATGTGGAAAGCATTTCCGGTATCCGTATTCCGGACAACGAGCCGGTGGTGGGGGAGAATGTCTTCACCCAGACCAGCGGCGTACACGCCGACGGGGACCGCAAGGGCGGCCTCTATGAGAATCGCCTGATGCCTTCCCGCTTCGGACGCGAGCGGCAGTATGCGCTGGGCAAGATGAGCGGCAAAGCCAATGTCATCAAGAACCTGGACAAACTGGGCATCAGCCTGACGCCCGAGCAGGTGAAACTCGTCACCGAACGGGTGGTCGAGTTGGGCGACAAGAAGGAAATGCTGACCGCCGAGGATCTTCCCTTCATCGTGGCGGACGTTCTGAAGAGCGGGCAGGGGAGTGACAATATCCACATCGTCAACTATTCCCTGCAGATTACCAAGGACATGAAGCCCGCGGCGATGCTGAAGGTTTCCATCGACGGGCAGGAATACGAAACTTCTTCCAACGGCGACGGACAGTATCACGCGTTTATGCGCGCGCTTTGGAAGATTTACGACCGGCTGGGGAAGAAACACCCCGTGCTGGCCGACTATCAGGTGAGCATCCCGCCCGGTGGCAAGACCGACGCCCTCGTGGCCACCACCATTGTCTGGGATATGGACGGGCACTCCTTCAAGACCCGGGGCATCGACTCCGACCAGGCCGCCGCGGCTATCAAGGCGACCGTGAAAATGTTGAATATCATTGAAAATCTGGATATCAGTACGCTGAAATGAGACTTAAGATTGCAGAATTGCCCGGGGACGGTATCGGTCCCGAGGTGGTGAACCAGGCCAAGAAGGCCATCGATGCCGTTGCCAAGCGTTTCGGCCACGAGGTGAGTTATACTTTTGCAAAGGCGGGTGCCTGCGCGATTGATGAATTCGGGGACGCGTTCCCCGCATCCACCTTCAAGGTGTGTATGGAAAGCGACGCGGTGCTCTTCGGCGCCGTCGGCGATCCCAAATACGACAACGACCCCACCGCAAAGGTGCGGCCGGAACAGGGCCTGCTGGCGATGCGCAAGCAGTTGGGCCTGTACGCGAACCTGCGGCCTATCGAGACCTTCCCGGCGCTCGTGGACAAGAGCCCGCTGAAGAGCGAACTGGTGGACGGGGCGGATTTCCTCTGCATCCGGGAACTCACCGGCGGCATGTACTTCGGCGAGAAGGGCCGGCTTGACGGCGGCGACACCGCCTTCGATACCAATATTTATCACCGCTACGAAATCGAGCGCATCCTGAAGCTGGGCTTCGAGTACGCCGGCCGCCGCAGGAAGCACCTGACGGTCGTGGACAAGGCGAATGTGCTGGAGTCCTCGCGCCTATGGCGGCAGATTGCGCAGGAAATGGCGCCGCAGTATCCGGACATCAGCGTCGATTATATGTACGTGGACAATGCTGCGATGCAGCTGATCCGCTGCCCGAAGTACTTCGATGTCATCGTCACCGAAAATACCTTCGGCGATATCCTGACCGACGAGGCGAGCTGCATTACCGGTTCGATGGGGCTGCTGGCCTCCGCGTCCATCGGCGAGCATACGGGGGTCTTCGAGCCCATTCACGGCTCCTACCCGCAGGCGGCGGGCAAGGACATTGCCAATCCGCTGGCGACGATCCTTTCCGCGGCGATGCTCTTCGAATATGCCTTCGGCCTCAAGGCGGAAGGTGCGCTGATCCGCAAGGCGGTGGCCGCGTCCATCGACGAAGGCTTCGTCACCGAGGACCTGGCCGCCCCCGGCGCGCCCGTTTACGGCACCTCCGCCGTCGGCGACCGCGTAGCACAATTGATTGAAACATTATAAGACGGGTAATGAAAAGGTTTTTATCCTTGTTAATGCTGTTAGTCCCCATTTTTATTTTGGGCTGTTCCTTGTTAGATGCTCAGAAAATACCGGAAAATGGCGATTATAAGTGGGTAATGGGGGATATGACCATTTACGTTGAGATCTCGCATGGGAAATGTCTTTCCATAGGTCGTTACTATACGTATCGTCCCTTCTTTCGTTATCGCGATGTCGTTACGACTGGCAGATATCCTCATTATGTCTTTAATAGGCACACCGGCGATATTATTATAAATGCGACCTTTATTAAACCTGACCGATTTGTCGCTGATATTAGCTTTAATGGAGAATTAATCGCCTCCGATGCCGTGTTTATCCCCTTTGTCCCAGAGGAGGGGACGACTTTTTAGTTTGTTTCGTTAAAATTGTATATAAATATGACAGAGCAATTGGATTTTGGTGCGTTGGGATTCAAGTACAGGAAGACCAATGTGATTATCAGCAGTTATTTCAAGGACGGGCAGTGGTCTGCGCCCGTGGCCAGCGCTGACTTTAATCTGGATTTCAGCGCCTTTGCAGGCGTGTTCCATTATGCGAATTCCTGTTTCGAGGGCCTGAAGGCCTTCCGGGGCGTGGACGGCAAGGTGCGCCTGTTCCGTCCGGACGAGAATGCGAAGCGCCTGCAGCGCAGCGGTTCCCACCTGGATATGGCGGTGCCTTCGGAGGAGATGTTCATCGAGATGTGCCTGCAGTGCGTGCGCGAGAATATCGAGTACCTGCCGCCCTACGGCTATAATGCGTCGATGTACCTGCGCCCCGTGCTGATCGGCTGCAACCCGCAGCTGGGCATCGCGTCTTCAACGGAGGTGCTTTTTGCCGTGATGTGCGCACCCGTGGGCAGTTATTCCGGCGCGGCGAGCCTCAGTCCGGGCACGGCGGTGATTGCCCGCAATTATGACCGGGCGGCCCCCAACGGGACCGGTGCCTTCAAGTTGAGCGCGAATTATGCCACCTCGCTGCATCCTTATAATATGGCGCACCGCCAGGGCTATCGCGAGCTACTGTTCCTGGATCCGGCCACCAAGACCCATATCGACGAGTTCGGCTCTTCGAATTTCCTGGCAATCAAGGGGAATTCCTATGTGACGCCGCTCTCGGACAGCGTGCTGCCTTCCATTACCAACAAGAGCCTGCAGGCGGTGGCCGAGGACTTTGGCCTGAAGGTGGAGAAGCGGCGCGTGCCCGTGGAGGAACTCGCGGAGTTCGACGAGGTGAATGCCTGCGGTACCGCGGTGGTGATTACGCCTATCTGCAGCGTGGACGACAAGGCGCGGCTGGAGGATACCGAGATCGTGAAGACCTGGCGTTTCGGCGCTCCGGACAAGTGCGGTGCCGTCAGCGAGAAGCTCTATAAGCGGCTTCGCGGCATCCAGGATGGCCTTGAAGAAGATACCCACAATTGGTGTTTATATCTATGAGAAAACTATTACTAGGGGACGAAGCGGTGGCGCTGGGGGCGCTGGATGCGGGTCTGTCCGGGGTGTATGCCTATCCCGGGACGCCGTCCACGGAAGTGACGGAGTTCATCCAGGCGGATGCCGGAGCGCGTGCCGCGGGTGTCCACAGCCGCTGGTGCACCAATGAGAAAACGGCGATGGAAGCCGCGCTGGGCATGTCGTATGCCGGCAAGCGCGCCCTCGTCTGTATGAAGCACGTGGGGATGAATGTCTGCGCCGACGCCTTCGTCAATTCCGCCGTGACCGGCGTGAAGGGCGGCCTGCTGGTGCTCGCCGCGGACGATCCGTCGATGCATTCCTCGCAGAACGAGCAGGATTCCCGCTTTTACGCGGGCTTTGCGATGGTCCCGCTGCTGGAACCTTCGAGCCAGCAGGAGGCCTACGATATGACGGCTTACGGCTTTGAACTGTCCGAGCGTCTGGGCCTTCCGGTGGTGCTGCGTATGGTTACGCGCCTCGCGCATTCCCGCGCATCGGTGACGGTGGGGGAGCGCTGCGCTGCCAATCCGCTGTCGCCTTCCGCGGACCGCGGCTGGGTGCTGCTGCCCGGGATTGCCCGCCGGCAGTATCTGAAGTTGATCGAGAAGCAGAAGACGATGCAGGAGAGTTCCGCCGCATCGCCGTACAACGGGCTTTCCGGAGAAGGGGAGCTGGGCGTGATTGCCTGCGGCATTGCCTATAATTATGTCCGCGAAGCGCTTGCTTCTAGCGGCCGCAAGGCGCAGGTGCTCAAGATTTCCCAGTATCCGCTGCCGGAGGCGCAAATTGCCTCGCTCGCCGCGGCCTGTCCTGAAATCCTTGTCGTGGAAGACGGACAGCCGGTGGTGGAGCAGGGCGTGAAGGCGTTGCTCGGTGCGGGCTATCCCGTGCACGGACGGCTGGACGGCCGCCTGCCCCGGACGGGCGAACTGACGCCGGACAATGTGGCGGCTGCGCTCGGCGTGGAGACGGGGACGCTGCTTTCCACGCCTGCGCTGGTGGCGGGTCGGCCCCCGCAGTTCTGTCAGGGCTGCGGACACCGCGACGTATATGCCGCGCTGGGCCGCGTCATGGCGGATTTCCCCGACGGCCGCGTGTTCGGCGATATCGGCTGCTATACCCTCGGCGCGCTGCCGCCCTACAAGGCGATTGCCTCCTGCGTGGATATGGGCGCCTCCATTACGATGGCGAAGGGTGCGTCCGACGCCGGACTGTTCCCTGCGGTGGCGGTCATCGGCGATTCCACCTTTACCCATTCCGGAATGACCGGCCTGCTGGATGCGGCCAATGAGAATACGCCCATTACGGTGATTATTTCCGACAACCTCACCACGGCGATGACGGGCGGCCAGGATTCGGCCGGAACGAGCAAGTACGAAGGCATCTGTGTGGCGCTGGGCGTGGATCCCGCGCACGTGCGGACCGTCGTGCCCCTGCCCGCGAACATTCCCGAGATCGAGCGCCTGCTGCGCGAAGAGATTGCCTACAAGGGCCTTTCCGTGATTATTCCGCGCCGCGAGTGCATCCAGACCGCGCGCCGGCACGCCAAACGAAGAGAAGCTGTTTAACTTTTATCAACTTCTATCTTTATGGTCCTTTTTGGCTCTTTTCTCCGTCTTCTTCAGTCATGTAGTATCAACTACACTCCATCATCAGCCAAAGAAAAGTAGCTCAAAAATTCCTCATAAATCTTTTCGTTAACAAAAGTCAAAAAGCTTCTAATGAAGAAAGATATTATATTGTGCGGCGTGGGCGGACAGGGCATCCTGTCCATCGCCACCGTCATCGGCGAGGCCGCGACGGCCGCGGGCCTGTATCTCAAGCAGGCGGAAGTCCACGGCATGAGCCAGCGGGGCGGCGATGTGCAAAGCCATCTGCGCCTCTCTACGGAGCCCATTTTCAGCGACTTGATTCCCCTCGGCGGAGCGGACCTGATTCTCTCGATGGAGCCGATGGAAGCCCTGCGTTACCTGCCCTGGCTGCGCCCGGACGGGACGGTAGTGACCGCCTCCAAGCCGCTGGTGAACATTCCGGATTATCCCGATGAAGCCGCCCTGCGCGCGGAACTGGCGAAGTTGCCGCAGCTGGTCTGCGAAGACATCGACGCGATGGCGGCCTCCGCCGGCAATCCCCGCGGCGCGAATATCGCCCTGCTCGGGCTGGCGGCGCCCTACATCGGTATCCTGGATAAAAATGCGCTCCGCGAAGCCGTGAAGCGCGTATTCGCCCCCAAAGGCGAGGCCATTGTTGACCTGAACCTGAAATGCTATGATCTGGAATCAGCATAAAGAATGTATGTCGAGGGACGAGATGAGCGCCCTCCAGGGGAAGCGCCTGCACAAGGTGGTTTCCTATGTGTATCACAACGTGCCCTTCTACCGGGCCAAGATGCAGGCGATGGACCTCAATCCGGACGATATCCGGACCATCGAGGACATCGTGAAACTGCCCTTTACCACCAAGCAGGACATTCGGGACAATTATCCCTTCGGCCTGCAGGCGGCCCCCAAGAGCGAAATCATCCGCATCCACGCCTCCAGCGGCACCACGGGCAAGGCGACCATCGTCGGCTATACCCGCAAGGACATTGAAATCTGGAGCGAGTGTATGGCGCGCTGCCTGACCGCTTACGGTGTTACCCGCGACGACCTCTTCTCCGTCGCCTACGGCTACGGCCTCTTTACCGGCGGCCTGGGCGTGCATTACGGCGTGGAGAATATGGGCGCTGCGGTCATCCCCGCATCGACGGGCAATACGGAGAAGCACATCGGCCTGATCCGGGACCTCGGCGTCACGGGCATTGCCTGTACCCCGTCCTATGCCCTGCACCTCGCGGAAACGATGGAGGCGCTCGGCGTACGCAAGGAAGACCTGAGCCTGCGGGTAGGGGCCTTCGGCGCGGAACCCTGGACGGAGCATATGCGCAAGGAAATCGAGGAACGCCTGGGGCTCAAGGGCTATAACCTGTACGGCCTGAGCGAAATCATGGGCCCCTGCGTGAGCTACGAATGCGAATGCCAGAACGGTTCCCATATCTGCGAGGACCATTTCTTCCCCGAAATCGTCGATCCCGCCACCCTGCAGCCGCTTCCGCGCGGGAAGGAGGGGGAACTGGTGTTCACGACGCTCACCAAGGAAGGCATGCCGCTGCTGCGCTACCGTACCCGCGACCTCTGCTCCCTGCTCGAAGGCGAATGTGCCTGCGGGCGGACGGAAGTGCGGATGGGCCGTATCATCGGCCGCAGCGACGATATGCTGATTATCCGCGGTATCAACGTGTTCCCTTCGCAGGTGGAGAGCGTGCTGCTGGGCATTCCCGAATGCGCGCCGCGCTTCAAACTGATCGTGGAACGCACCGGCAACCTCGATGCGCTGACCGTGCAGGTGGAGATGCGGCAGGAATACTTCGCGCAGGGCTTCGATACCCTCGCGCCGGTGACGGAACTGGAGAAGAAGGTAGCGTCGAAACTCCGCGGCGTGCTGAGTATTTCCGCGCGCGTGCAGATCAAGTCGCCGGGCACCATCGCCCGCAGCGAGGGCAAGACCGTATTTGTCGAAGACCGCAGAAAATTACAATAAAACCAAAGCCATGCAACAATTATCAGTATTTATGGAAAATACGTCCGGCAGCCTGAAGCGCGTGCTGGACAAGCTCGCCGAGCATCACGTCCAGCTGCACGCCATCAGTGTGGCCGATACTTCCGATTACGGCATCTTCCGCATCATCTGCGACAACCCGCAGGAGGCGTTCAAGGTGCTGGAGCAGGAAGGTTTTGCGGCCTCGCTGACCGAGATTCTCGTGCTGGAAATGGAAGATGTGCCCGGGTCGGCCGCCAAACTTATCGGCGTTTTTGCGAAGGGCGGCCTCAGCATCGCCTACCTGTACTCCTTCCACTATGAAGGACGGCAGGCGCTGGCCTTCCGCACCGACGACCGCACCCGCGCCCGTCAGATCATCAACGATTCTTCGTTAAAGGAAATTCAATGAAAAAAGGAACTGAATGCGTTCATGCGGGGTATAATCCCGCAAACGGCGAGCCTCGCCAGATGCCCGTCTACCAGAGTACGACCTTCAAGTACGACTCCTCGGACGCGATGGCCAAACTCTTCGACCTGGAAGCCAGCGGCTATTTCTACACGCGTCTCCAGAACCCGACCAACGACCTCGTGGCCGCGCGTATCGCGGCGCTTGAAGGCGGTGTGGGGGCCTGCCTGACCTCCAGCGGCCAGGCGGCCAACTTCTTCGCCTGCTTCAACATCTGCGAGGCGGGGGACCATATGATCACCACGTCCAACATCTACGGCGGGACCTACAACCTCTTCGGCTGGACCCTCCGCAAGATGGGCATCGACGTGACCTTCATCGATATGGAGGCCGACGATGCGACGCTTGAAGCGGCTTTCAAGCCCAATACAAAGCTGGTCTTCGGCGAGACGCTCACCAACCCCGGCGTACGCATTCTGGACATCGAGCGCTTGGCCAAGGCGGCGCACGCGCACGGTGTGCCCCTCATCGTGGACAACACCTTCCCGACGCCGGTCAATTGCCGTCCCATCGAGTTCGGCGCCGATATCGTCACGCACTCGACGACCAAATATATGGACGGACAGGGCGTGGCCGTGGGCGGCGTGGTCGTGGACAGCGGCAAGTTCGACTGGATGGCGCACGCGGATAAATTCCCGGGTCTCTGCACCCCCGATGCCTCCTACCACGGACTGGTTTACGCCGAGAAATTCGGCTCGGCGGCCTATATCACAAAGCTGGTGACGCACCTGATGCGTGACCTGGGCAGCATCCAGGCTCCGCAGAATGCGTTCTATTTGGGGCTGGGCCTGCAGACGCTCCATATCCGTATGCAGCAGCACTGCGCGAATGCCCTGGCGGTGGCCAAGTTCCTGGAATCCTGCCCCGAAGTGGCCTGGATCGATTATCCCGGCCTGGAGAGCGACCCGATGCACGCGCGGATGCGCAAATATATGCCCGGCGGCAGCTGCGGCGTAATGGCCTTCGGCCTCAAGGGCGACCGTGCCCGCGCCGAGCGCTTCATGGACGCGCTCAAACTCGTTACCATTGAAACCCACGTGGCGGACTGTCATTCCTGCATCCTGCATCCCGCTTCGCATACGCACCGGCAGCTCAGCGACGAGCAGCTGCGCGAGGCCGGCGTGCGCCCTGACCTGATGCGCCTGAGCATCGGCCTTGAAGATGCGGAAGACCTGATTGCAGACCTCCGCCAAGCCCTGAAAGCCTGATGAAAAAGCACACCCTCATTACCGGCGAGCCCTTTTCCTTCGAAGCCGGCGGCCGTCTGGATTCGCTGACGCTCGTCTATCACACTTCCGACCGGGCCTACACCCCGGGCGAGAAGGTGATCTGGATTTGTCACGCCCTGACCGGCAATTCCGACCCGGAGGACTGGTGGCCGCAGATGGTGGGGAAGGGCTGCCTGATCGACCCGGCGAAGTACTATGTCGTCTGCGCCGGGATGCTGTGTTCTCCCTACGGCTCCTCCGGCCCGTCGAGCATCAATCCCGCCACCGGGAAGCCCTGGTACCTGGATTTCCCGGAAACGACCGTGCGGGATATCGTTCGGGCGAATATCCTCGTCCGCAAGCACCTCGGTATCGAGCACATCGATATGATGCTGGGGCCCTCGATCGGCGGCTTCCAGACGCTGGAATGGTGCATTATGGAGCCGGATATCATCGATTCGGCGATTTTCCTTGCGACGGCCACCCGCGTATCGCCGTACCTGACGGCTTTCAACGAATCGCAGCGGATGGCCCTGCTCGCCGACCCGACCTTCAAGGCGGCCGAGTCGCTCGAAGGCGGGCGGGACGGCCTGGCCTGTGCGCGGACCATTGCCCTGATTTCCTACCGCACCTATGACGGCTACAACGCTACGCAGTGGGAGGAAGATCCGGATACGCTGTTCGCGGACCGCGCGGGTTCCTATCAGCGCTACCAGGGGCTCAAGTTGGTGCGCCGCTTCGATGCATACAGTTACTGGTACCTGACCCGTTCGCTGGACTCCCAGAATGTCGGGCGCGGGCGCGGCGGCGTGGAAGCGGCCCTTTCGCGCATCAAGGCGCGCTGTGCCGTGATTAGCATCGATTCGGACGTGCTCTTCCCGCCCAAGCACGGCAAGGAGACCGTCGCCGCCCTCAAATGGGCCAGCTACTACGAGATTTCCTCGATTTACGGCCACGACGGCTTCCTCATCGAGCACGACCAGCTCACGGCCATCCTCGCCCCTCTGATGCCGTAAGCTTAGTCCCCGAGGACGGCCTGGCGGGAGGAGAAGGCGGTGGCTTCGGTGTCGCTGAGGGTGCGGAAGCAAGTACTGCTGTGCACGACGGGGGAGCCGCCCGTATTGACGTTCCCGTATTCCTTCCAGCCGGCCGTAGCCGTCCCCTTGGCGGGATTGGGGGTGGGATTCTCGTACCAGCCCTTTGCCGAAATGACCGGCCCCATCGTACAGTTCACATAGGTGACATTGTCGTACTCGGAGGCATTGCCGCCGGAGCGGGCCAGGTACATACTGCCGTTCGCTACGCCCTCTTCTGCGGTCAGGTTGCAGTTCAGGAAGACGAAGCCCTTGTCCGCGGCGTTCTTGATGCGGGCCTGGACGATGTACCCTGCCGCACGGGAACGGATTTCACAGTCCTCGAAGAGACAGGCGGCTGGATAGCCCCAGACAAAGTCGCAGTGGCCGGCAATCAGGCTGTTGTGGACATAGACCAATCCCTTGCAGAGGAAGGTGTCCTGGTAGGAAATGAAATTGCAGCGTTCCACGTTTAGGCGGTGGGTGTTGTTGCCGGAATTGAAATAGAGGCATTCCGCCTGGCCCTTGAGTTCGCCGAAACTGTTCTCGATGGTCAGGTCTTCGATATTCAGATCAGTGCAGTTCTCCACCAGGAAGAGTCCGCGTCCGCCGAGTACGCCGACCGCCTTGCCCACTTCGGGCTTCTTGTCGCTGCCCGCGCCGCTCCCCGTACTGTAACTCTCGTTGTTGGGGTAGATGATGACGGTCTTGTCGCGTCCAGCGCCCTTGATCGTGATGTGGTTCTTGTTGCGCAGGTACAGCAGCTCCCGGTAAACGCCTTCGCCGATTTCGACGGTCACTTCCGTGCTTTGCCCGAGTTTGCCCGCGTAGGTGAGCGCCGCCTGGACCGTACAGAAATCGCCGCTGCCGTCCTGACGGACCGTAATGACGCCCTTAGGATTGGCGAGTTTGGCCTTGAATTCGACCTCGTCGCCCGCAGGGGTCTTGAGTACATATTCGGCGCCGGCGGTCAGGACACCGCTGTGCAGTTTCACTTCCACTGCACCGTCCTTCTCCCGGAGGGGCGTATAGTGCACGGGGCGCCAGCGCCCGCCGGAAGGAAGCGCGTCCATAAAGGTATGGAACAGCGTTGCCGTATTGATCTGTTCCGCGGGAATCATCGCCCCGTCACTGGCGCGTCGCGTGACCTTCTCCAGGTCGGCGAGGTCGATATAGTCCACCACCTCGTTACTGCCTTTCTTGAAGACCTGGATCATGCCGCTGTTTCCCAGCGCCGCGATGCTGGCGACGGGAATCGGCACGGGCGAATCCGTACAAAGATCGGGGGCGGGTGGAACGACGGGAGTCGTGTCATTGCAGGAAATCAGAGCCATCAGGGCCGCAAAAAGGAGGCAGCGTTTCATACTCGTTTCAGTGCTTTATGTGTGTGAATGCACAAAGATAAGAATTTTTCCGATTCCGGAGAAAATGACTACATTTGTACAAAGAAAAATCAAGCGTTATGAAAAAGATTCTGGTTTTGGCAGCGTCGCTCCTGGCTCTTTCTTGGGCAAGCCCGGCACAGGATATCGTGAGTGTGAACCGTGCGGCTGTGGGGGAGGCGCAAAACATTTATAACGATGTCGCTACGCGCAACAGCGCCAAGATTGCGGACATTCAGGCCGGCATCAAGGTCGAGCAGCAGGAACTTTCCCGGCTGCAGAGCGAACTGAACATCGCCAAAGCAAAGGAAAAGCACGTCTCCCAATCGCTCAAACTGGAGAAAAAGAAGCTGCAGCTGCAGCGAAAGGTCGATACCCGGCAGCTTTCCCGCGACATTACCAAGAACGACATCAACTTGTTGAAGGCCGATCTGGAAGCCGCCAAGGAAACGCGCCAGCGTTGCGCGCGCGAGGTCTCGACGATGAAGAAGGCCATCGCTTCCGACAAAAAGCAGATTTCCGCGCTCAAGAAGGAAATCAACGACGCGAAAAAGGTCGTCAAGCAGAACGAAAAGACGCTGAAGAGCAGCGAAAAGCTTCAGGCGGCGCAGCAGTAGCGCACGGGATTCGTCGGGGCAGCGCTGCGCAGCACCTTCAGTTGCGGGTACGCGCCGAGCAGGATATCGCAGAGCAACTGTTCCGTGCAACATTCGCTCTCATAATGCCCCAGCTGCACCAGCAGCATCCCTTCGGCCTCGAACCAATCGTGATAGCGGAGCTCGCCTGTGATAAAGCAGTCGGCTCCCTTTTCTTTTGCCGTATCGAGCAGAAAATTGCCGGCCCCTCCGCACAAGGCGACCCTCCGGACGGGCGTCCCGTCTTCCCCGCAGTACTGCAGGCCGGCGGCGCCAAAGCGTTCCCGGAGCATCCGGAGGAAATCTTTTCGCTCCACGATTTCCGGTAGCGTGCCGATTGCACCGCTCCAGCTGCCGTCCGCCTTTTCCTCCAAAGAGCGCAGGCCTTTCAAGCCGATGATCTCGGCGATACGGCGGTTGACCCCGTCCGGCGCATTGTCCAGGTTGGTATGCGCGCTGTAAAGGCAGACACCGGCCTTCAGTGCCTTTTCCACGCAGCGCTGCTGCCAGCTCAGGCCGCATACCTGGCGCAAAGGGCGGAAAATCAGCGGGTGATGGGAGACGACAAGATTGCATCCCCGGTGGACGGCCTCGTCAATTACCGCTTCCGTAAGATCCAAGCTGACGAGTACGCCCGTCACCTCGGTGGCAGGGGAGCCCACCTGCAGTCCGGCGTTGTCGTATTCTTCCTGCCAGTGCAGGGGCGCGGTGCGCTCGATGAGCGCGGCAATGTCTTGAACGGTCATATTAGTAGATGAGCCTGAAATCGTCAATCCACATCCGGCTCTCGGAAGAACCGGTGAAGTAATCGCCCAGCCGGCTGGAGGCCGCCGAGATGATGATGTGCGTCGGCAGGCGGAAATTGTCACGGTAGGCCAGCGGGAACTCCACTTCCACCCAGCCCTGCGTCGATGCATCCATGACGTGCGCGCCATAGGCGATGACAGCCGGGGCGTCGGGTTTGAAGAAGGTGCTCTTGTCCGAGGTGTTGATACAGACCGGACTCTCGGGAAGGCCGCCGTAGATGCGGTAATCCCAGTCGCCGAGCGCCACATAAATCTGTCCGTTGTCCGGTGCCCCCAGGTGAATCGGGTCGCCTTCCGGTGCGCCGCCGAAGCAATCGACGGTACCGCAGATATACTTGATCCAGACGCGGACGGCGCGCGGACGGTCGGTGAACGGACGGCCGAAATTGACCGTCGCCCCGGTCGTGCCCTGCAGTTGCCCGAAGCTGCCGCTGAAAATGTTGCCTGCGGCGAATTTGACGATCACATAGCGGGAGACGAGCATCGCGCTTGCCTTGCCCTCGCGGAAGTCCTCCGTGTCGGGGATGCTGATGGCGTTGGCGGCGCCGGCCATCGTGGAGCCGATATTGCCGCTGTCCCACCATTTTGAGGCGCCTTCGCCGTACCAGGAATAGTAACTCTGCGATTCCGCGTGAGAGAATTCTTCGAAGCCTGCATTGGGCACTTGCGTCTCGGCGCCCGTCGTGAATTCCTGGATACCGGTTTCCTCTTCGTCGCTGTAGGCGAGGCATTCGTAGGTGCTCAGGGGCTCCAGGCCTTCGATACAGGCGATGAAACTGCCGCCTGCGGTCTCAATCTCCTCCGCTTCGATCCATTCCTCGCTGCCGGCGGCCCGCCAGCGGAAACCGTTGTGGCGTTCTGCCGGCGCATCGGCGCGAAGGTAACAGTTGCGGGCGCGGGGGCTGACGTCGCTCAGTTCCACCGACAGGTCGGACTGTTCCGCATAAATGGTCCATTCCTCGCGTACGTCGCGCCAGGAAACGAAGACTTTCAGCGGTCCGCTCAAATCATAGAGCGTCCCCACGTCCAGGGAATGGGCGGAAATCTCCCGGGGGCCGAGTTTGAGGGATTTGAGCGTCACGCGCGTGAGGGGCGTGGACTTGGATACCTTGAGGTAAATCCGCCGGGTGGCCGGATCGATGACGGTCTCGCCAATCTGCCCCTGCACGGAGAACCAGCGCTCGATGTCCTGTGTGGCGCAAATCTTCCAGTCATAGTCCTGATAGGTGCGCAGGGTGAACGACAGGGGGGTGCGCAGGTCAAAGGTCCCTTGCAGCGGGACGGAACTCACGGTGTTGGGGTAATTGAACGCCACGCCGGTAATCTTCACGGCGGAAAGGTCGCATACTTCGTCCATCTCCAGCGTAACGGTGCGCGTGACGTCGTCGATATCTACGGCCAGCGCGCCTTCCGCTTCAACCGCCGTAAAAGACGCCGGCTGATAGGGGAGCGGGATGTCGTTTTGGATGCAACCGCAGAGGGGGAGCAACAGTATGGCACAGGCGATGAACGCGAAGCTGCTGTTTTTATTCCCCATATTACAAATAATAAGTCAATCCAAAACTCAGGTCGGTGAGCGACGGCTTCACATTGGCCTTGAAGGTGTCGCTCTTTCCGCTCAGGACGCCGTTCTCGTAATTCCGGGCGAAGTTGTAGCCGATTTTCGCAAGCCCGATGTCGAAATGCAGCGACAAGCGGTTCATCACGAAGACCTCGAAGCCCGGACTGAACACAAGTGCAATGCTGCGGAGGTCGTTGTTGTTGGGCGCCGCGGCGATGCGGGCGTTCGAGTAGGTGGCGGCCACATCGGCGTAAATGGCGCAGATGCCCCGCCGGTCGATGCCGAAATAACTGCGGTGGAACAGCGCGCCGCCGAAGCGGTTCAGCACGCCGCCCATCCCGTTGATATTCAATTCCATCCCTTCCATCGGAATGGAGACGGAGGCATTGTCCAATTGGAGTTCTGCCCAGGTGTAGGAGAAGCGGATGCCCAGCATCTGGTTGCGGTGATAGCACCAGGTGAATGAGGGCGCTATGTGCATAAAGCTCATTTTTCCGCTGATGCCGGTCACCAGCTGGAACAACTGGCTGTCGTTGGAATTGACATTGAGATACAAACCCTGGATTCCCAGCCCGAGGCTGTTTTTCTCCATAAACGGCTTGCGTGTGGCGGTGCTGTCCGTGCCGGAAGCGGCGCGAAGCCCTGCGCCTGCGAGCAGCAAAAGCGTAGTAAGGGTCAGCAACTTTTTCATTTCCGGCCGTTGTTAAAGTAATACGAAAGGCCCACGGAAAGTTGCAGCAGGTCAATCATGAAATTGGCCGCCATTCCGTTGTTCCCGCCGCTCTCCACCTGATTGTGCACCTGGTTCGAGCGGCTGTAGCCGAATTCCAGGAGCCCCACGCGCAGGTCCAAGGCCAGGTGCTTCGAAATAAAGGCCATTACGCCGGTATTTACGCCGATGGTCGCGCTGAAGCCGGTATCGAAGCTGCCGCGAATATCCTCCGTGCGGGCATCCTGCACTTTCGTCTGGCTGCCGCCGACGGACACTTCTGCATCGGCGAAAGCGGAAAAGCGCCCGCTGCGGCCCAGGGGCCGGTAATAGCGGAAAAACGCCGCGCCGAGGTATTTCTGCCGCAGGTAGGTATAATTCTTCGCCTCCATCGTAATGTCGCCGAAGCCGGCGGAAGCATTGTCCAGACCGAGGTACCCGCGCGAATAGCGGGCCCGTACGCCGATGCCCATATTGTCCGCAAACATCCAGCAGAACTGCGGGCTGATGTTGATGGCATGCGACTTGGCGGTAATGCCCGTCACGACCATGAACTTGTAATTGTCCAGTACAGAGGAACTTACGCCGAAGTTCCCGCCGAACATGCAGCTGCCTTTTGGTGCGATGATGGCGGCCGGGCGGCTCTCGTCATAGCCCCGGTCATACACCGGACGCTGCGCAGCCGCCGTGACTCCGCCCATCAGGATGAATAGTGCCAGAAGGAGCCTATTCATACAGCAGTTCCATCTTGTCGATCCAGAGTTTCGCACTGTCGCAACCGGTAAAGTAGTCGCCGAACATGGACGAGGCGCAGGAAATGATGATATACTGCGGCGTCGTAATGCCGTCTCTCCAGTCGATGGGAATCGTGTATTGCTTCCAGCTGTTGTGGGTGTTGCCCGCATTGCCGGTCAGCACGATCTCGCCGTAAGCCAGTGTAGAAGCGTCCGTGCTGTAATCCACGAAGGTAGAATGATCCGTCGTGTTCACGAGGACGGGGGAGTCCTTGGTACCGCCGTAGGTACGCGGCGACCAGATCCCCAGGCCCACCAGCACGCGGGCGCGGTCGTAATCATTGGTGGTCAGGGTCTCGCCGGCAGGCTGTCCGTCAATGCGGTTGATTTTGCCGGTGGAGTACTTGAGCCACACGCGCAGGGCCGTGGGACGCCCGGTGAACGGCCGGCCGAAATTAACCTTACCGCCCTTTGTGCCCACCAGACCGCCGAAGGTGCCGGTAAAGAGGTTACCCGCAGCGAATTTGACGACCGCCCAGGTGGATTCGAGGCAGGCGGACTGCTTGCCGTCCACTTTCTCTCCGGTATCCACTTTGGTAATCACATAGCCCATATCCGCGGAACCGTCCACGCCCTGGGCGCCGTTACCGGAACCCCACCAGGGGTTGCGGCAGAGCGGATCAGACGAATTGGGATTGTAGAATTCCGTGTATTTTCCGCTCGCGGAAGTCGAAGTTTCCTCGAAACTGCCGTTGGGGACGACGGGGGCGTCTTCGGTGGTGAATTCCATCGGGTCGCCCTGCACCTCGCCGCCGGCAATCAGCCGGTAACTGTACTTCGTGGAAGGGGTCAGACCCGTGATTACCGCATCGTACGTTCCTTCGGAAACCCGGTTGGCCGCTTTGCGCTGCCAGCTGGTCCCGTCCGTGCTGTATTCGAAGAAAATGGTGGAAGGGTCGCTGAATTCGCCTTCGTCCACATCGGCGTGCACGGTGGCGTGTCCGGCCCAGATCTCATAATCGGCGGAGGCCACAAGTCCCGTAGAGACCGGCTCGAAGATAATGATGTCGTCGATGGCCTTGAGTTCCGTATCCACATAGATGTTGAAGTCCACGTCGCCCTCGCGGACGGTGTACTTGATGGTCAGTTCATAGGCCTTGCCGGGCTCGATGCCGGAGATGACGCCCTGCCTGACGACGGAGGCGCCGGTCTTGGCCTTCTCGCCTTCGAACTTCCAGTTCAGGACCGGTTCGTCCAGGTCGTTGACGATGAAGAAGCCGGGGTTCCCCGCGTTCTCGGCCGTATAGACCAGGGTGTTGTCCGCATCCGGACCGATGGTGAGCTTGTAGCCCGGCGCAAGGTTCGCCGGGACATTGTTCTTAAAGATGACCTTCGTCACGGCGCTGCTGACGCGGGCTTCCACCACGACATTCGTGCTCTTGCCGCCGCTGATCTCGAAGGTCTGCGAACCCTTGTAGCTGATTTGCTCGAAATTGGCCCTGCGGGGCGCGTCGAGGGCGGCTTCGCCGGCGATGACATCCACGCGGTAGCTGTTGGCGGGAAGGTAAATCTTCTCGGGCATTGCGCCGTAACGGTATTCTTTCACCAGACCGGAGAAATCGGCGTAATAAATACGCACGAGCGCAGAGGAAAGCAACTGCGCATCGTTCATCGCAGCCTTGGAGCTATTGTCAAGGTTGACGCCGATGTACAGGTAACCGGGCTCCTGTTCTACGGTCTTGCAGGACGCCACCAGCGCCGCCGCAAAAAGAATGAGAATGGCCTTTTTCATTATCGTACAATCATTGTAACCGCTGCCTCGTTGCGGCAGTTGTTGTTATCCGTGACTTTCATGACAAAGGTGTGGCTGCCCTGGAAGCCCAGGATAGGGCTCTGGGCGGCGCTCAGGTCGAGGTGTACCTCGGTGGCGCCCAGCAGGTCCGCACCGTGCGGGAAGGGAACCACCTGGAAGATGATTTCGGATTCATCCGAAGGGTTCACGAGGTCCAGTTCCGGACCGCCCGCCGCCTCGACGGCGCCGATGAACGACGAGTTGGTGGAACTGATGACCACGCCGAGTTTCTTGATGCCGCCCGGGCACTGGATGATGAGGCGCAGGTCCATCTTGCCTTCATCCAGCGTGGGCACGACGATGTTCGAGAAGTCGTTGTACATCGTGCAGTCCGGCTCGAAGAGCAGGCGGATGTCGCCGTCGCCCTTGGGCGCTTCGGGATCTTCGCCGATGATGTCAAGCTGCGGTGCGGCGATGTAGGCCATCAGCTCTTCGTCTTCGACATAGCCGTTCACGGTGATGTCGATGGTGGCGTCACCCTCGGCGTTCACTTTCTTGATGAAACGGATCTGGCGGAGTTCGCCGGCCTTGATGCCGCTGATGACCTTGGTCATCTTCTGCGTACTGCCGTTCACTTTGCCGCTGAAGGTCACGACCATCGTCTTGGCGCCGCTCTCCATCGAGAAGTAGCCGATGCGCTCTTCCCGGCTGATGTTGCCGCCGTTGTAGCTGAGGTTGTAGGTCAGGGGATGGCCTGCGGCCACTTCGACGGTGGTTTTTCCGTCGCCGGTCATGATTTCCTTGAGGGCGTCGTCATAATCGACGGTGGCGGCGCACTGAAGGATTTTGCAGGTGATTTCGTCCAGGCTGGTCTTGCCGCCCGCGACGATGCTGAAGACCTCTTTGGCCCCATAGACCGGGGCTTCGAATGCGGCTACCTCCAGCGTGCCGGAGAGCACCTCCAGCGAGTAGTTGCCCGCGGGGAGTTCGATGCCGTAGTCGCTCTGCTTGACCTCGGCATAAGTGACGGTCTTGACAAGGTCTCCGTCTTCGTTGTAAATGTTGATGATGTAGTCGCCGGTGGCTTCGGAAACGCTTTTCGCGACGACCTCGACGTCCAGGGCGCTGTGAATCGTGAAATTCTCGAAGATGAGCATTCCGGTCGTAATGCTTTCGTGACGCCGGAAGTCTTCGTTGCAGGCGACGGCGCAAATCAGGGCCGCGGCTGCGAATATGTAACGGATCGTTTTCATCAGTTCAGTTCCTCCTCGATGTTGACGGTTTCGGTTTCCTCGTTGAATGTAATCGTGAAGGCGGTACCTTCGACATTGTTCACCTCAATCTTGACGGAGTAGAGCGTAGCGGCTTCCAGACCGGTGAATTCCTTGCTGAACAGCACGTTCTTGCCGTCTTTGGTGGTGAAATTGCCTTCGAGCGTAAATTTGAACGCATCGATGAAAAGGCCTTCCCCTTCGGTCAGCGCGAAATGGTTGCCCAGGCCCGTGGAGACGCTGAAGCTGCTCGACGCGAAGACCTGCTTGAAATAGTCGCCGGTCTGTACTTTGACGATGCAGTTCGAGAGCGCGGGCTCGACGCTGACAGTTACGCTTTCATAGGCGATGACGACGAACTCCTTCAGCCCCTCGAAGACGGGCTTGGCAGGACCTTCTTCGTCGGCGTTGCCGTAAGTGGCCTTGATTTCATACTCTCCTGCGGAGAACTTGGCAGTGGGATCCCAGTCGGCGAATTTGCCGGTCCAGGCGACAGCCCCTGCATAATTGGTCAGGGTGAGGTTGAAGTCTGCGGCGGAGGGGAGGGCCGCATAGTCGGCGACATTGCTCCGCGCTACGTCCGCGACCATCTCCTGCGGCTGAAGGCTGAGCGCGATGCTGCCCTCGCCCTGCGGAATGCGGTTGCATCCGGCGGAGAGGATCAGTGCAATTGCGAAAAATGTTTTTCTCATTGTGCTATGGTTACTTTTATATTGTCAAGGTATAGCCAGCAGGTGGTGTTGGTGGTGCCGGCCTGGTGTTCAATTTCCGTTCTCCAGGAGATACGGACCGGCGACGTGGCCGGGACATTATGGAGAATATAATAGGTGTCATTGGGTGTGTTGGTCCACGACCCCGTGTATTCTTTGGTGTAGAAGGTGTTGTTGGTCCGGTCGAAGGTGCCGTCTGTGGCGCCGCTCTCATAGCCCTGGGCGTTGGTGACATAACCGACGAAGCAATTCTGACCGACGTTGCCGTCCGTAATGAAGGCCACGCCGCCAAACTTGTTGTTGGAGCCGTAACTGAATTCAACAAGGAGGTTGCAGGTCTTTTTGATGGTGCCCTTCAGCGGCGCGGAATCCACGCGGGCATCGTAATTAGCGGAAGTTTCGCGGCGGCAGGCGATGCGGATACACTTGCCCGCCGATGCGCCGATACGGCCTCCAGTCCAGCCGTTAAGGAAGCTGTAGGCGTCCTTACTGCCGGAATTGAAGCCGCTATCGTATTCGTCGTAAGAAGAGAAGCTGCCCACCGATGCAAAGTTCTCCTGCAGCAGCGGGGGAACGTTGAGCGAAAGTTCCGCGGCGAATTTGCCGTCCAGGTTGGGCATATTCACGGTCTGCGCCGTCTGTACGTGCTCCGAATCGAAGGTTACGCCAATGCTCTTGCCGCTGAGGGTGCGGAAGGCGCTTTCGTTCAGGAAGTCAAACTCCAGCACGTCTCCCTCGCGGATGCCGCTGCCGGGATACCAGGTATAGACGTTTCCGAGATTGTCTCCCCATTTGCAGCCCGACGGGGCGGTAAGGGTAATGCTCTCCAGGTCTTCGCCCAACGGGTTGGCGGCGAGCCGGATGCTCACCTTGCAGTGGTTGACGGCCGGCTCGGGCCGCAGGGTGACGGCGGTCGTATGGCCGGCGGCCATCGCGCGCTTCTGGAGGTCGAGGTCGGCGACGTTCGCTACCTTCGTTTCCGTGATGATTTTGGCGCTCAGGACTTCCAGCCGGTCCCAGGTGCGGGGGAAGATACAGGCGTAGAGCGTTTCGCCCGTGGGCTCGATGTACAGTTTGGAAGAGCCGTTTTCCAGCCGGGGCGCGGCATCCCCGTCCGAAATGTCCTTGATGAAGGTTCCGGTAACTGTCTGCGGGAAGGTCAGTTCCAGGCGCTGGACGCTTTCCCCGTTCAACTGGCCTTCCGGGTCTTCAATCCGGAATTTCAGCAGGTGCAGCTGCTGGTCCAGGGAGAGTTTGACCATTCCGCCGTCCGGCGTGTCTTCGATGCCCCGCAGGGCGTCTCCCACGACGGGGGCGGAAATCATAATGCCCTGTCCCGTGCCGTCCTGGGTCTGGAGAATGCGGAAGGTGGCTTCCGGCCAGGCGTTTACGGTCGGCATCGGGGAAGCGGCGACATAGGTGTAGTAGGGGGCCAGCATCGGGGTGCCGAGGTCGGCGGTGAAGATGGCCCGGTTGTCGCTGACACCGAAGATGTTGAAACGGACGGCGTTGAGTTCCAGTTCGTCCAGGGGGTTGACCGCCCAGAGGGCCAGCCGGTCGTCGTCATCCCAATAGACGCTTCTTCCGTCGCTGCCGATGTAAGTCTTGCTTTCCGCTAGAGAAACATCATCCCCCGCGCCGGTGGCGCAGAGGATAACTTTGTGATTTTTCCCGCCGGGCACTTCTACGGGCTCTGTCCGGTTACAGGACAGGGCCAGGAGCGCGATGCTCAGTATGATGGCGAGGTGCTTCAAAAAGTGCTGATTAGTTGTTTCCCGATATACTAATTATATACCGCGTTTATATTGTATATGGTAGCATTGGGCCCCGTTGCTCCTGCATAGGCTTTTATTTGTATTTTGTCACCGTTATTGATTGTTCCGGTCTTTGAAGTTGACTTATATACTGTTTTTTCCTTGAACACGGAGGCTTCGCTATCTTGTCGGGCGCAAGTAATTGAACCTAAACTTAGCGTGATTTGTATTTGTGAAAGCGATGATTTTGCGTATAATCTCATATCCGCTGAGATCTTTGCTCCAATTCCTTCCGGACAATAAAAACCGGTCTTTGTGCGTGCGTATTCGTTGAGTCCGGTAGATCTGATGAAAAGGCCATCATTATCAAATCTCGCTTCGCCTGTGTTTAAGTCCGTTTCCCACGTTGCGCTGGTTGGTACGGGGCAATAGAAAGGCAGACCGGTGACGTGCAGGTTCCGGGTCTCGCTGTCCACTTTCTTCCCGTCGAAGGTGCAACTGGCGCTCAGGGTGTGCGGCGCCCAGCTCTGGCCGGATTTGTCGGCAATGGAAGTGGAGTTGCCGCTGATGCTGACGCCGGCACCTTGGTCGTAGCTGTAAGTGAAGCTCTTGCTGTACTTGCTGTCGTTCATCAGGTCGGCGGAGATGGTGACGCTGGCACTCATTCCGTAGATGGAACTGCCGTCCTTGGCGTTGGCGTTCGAAACACTGGCCGTTTGTCCGTTCGTGCCTTTATAACAGTCATAGGAGGTATAGCCAGTGACGTTTACGTCGAAGGTCGGAGCGGGGGAAGTCGCTGTGTTGCTGGTGAGCGTCCGGACTTTGCCGTCCAGGGTGGTGTAAGTGCCGGAGACGGTGTAGGTGCCCTGCGGGAGATAGTCATACCCGTTGGCTTTGGCCATCGTTCCGTTCGGGCCGTCATAGCGGCGGACGATAACGTTGTCGCTGTTCTTGAGGACAATGTCCCAGGTAGCCATCGCGACAAGCTCAGCGGGGATGTCCTGATTGTTTACCTTGATGCGAAGGTCTGCAGCGGTACCATTGAGGTTCCCATTTGCGTCTGTCGTATGCTGAATGTCTACGTTCATTACGGGATTGTTCAACTTGACGCCCAGGGTGCCCAGCGGGTAAATCATGCCGGGTTGTGCGTCGATGGTCTTGGTGGTGCTGGCGCTATAGGTATTGTTGCCGGCGGTGGTGAGCGTCAGGGTGAAGCCGTTCGCATATTCCTTCGGTGCGACCACGGCAAAGTAGGTGGCGCCGGCGCTGAGCGTGCCGCTCAGGGTGACCGACGAGGAACCGCTTACACTGTTCAGGGAGCCGTCGGTGTTGAAACTGATGTTCCCTGCCATCGCCGTGCCGCTGTTGGAAGTGATGACCACGCTCTTGGCGTTCTCCACGTAGGTCGGGATGGTAATCGCGATGACCGAGCAGAGGTTGCTGAAGCTGAGGCCGTCCACCACTTCCTGTCCGGGTGTGCGGGTACCGTGGGCGAAGCTGATGGCGGTCTTGTCAGCGAAGCTGCCCGCGACGGCCGTCTGCGTAGCGCTCAGGGTGGTGCTGATTACGCTGCCGCTCTTGCTGGCGCCGCTGTTGTAGGGGTAGAGGACCCAGTATTCGGTGGAAGTTTCGTCCACTTCGCCGGCGAAGTTGATTTTCGTGGCGTCGGACTGGGGCGTGCCGGTGAATTTGTGGCCCTTGCAGCCGGAGATGTTGTCAAAGAGGAGGGCGTTGTCGCCCGCCGTCCAGTTGACCACGGAACCGGTCAGGTTGCCCAGCTGCGTTCTGGAACCGTCTTCGGGTGCAATGACGGGGCCGCGGGCGTTTTCAATCGTGAAGGATACCAGTTCCCCTTCGTTGACGGGAGAGGGAGTTTCGGGGAGTTCCCGGGTGCAGGAGGCTGCGATCAGAAGGGCAGCCGCAGTGAAGAAATACTTTTTCATAGGGCTAGTCCAGTTCATCATAATCGTCATCATAACCATAACCGTTGGCGGAAGATCCGCCGAGAGACCAGACGCTGGCGCAAATCACCTGCATCTGGCGCAGGATGTGTGTCTCGCAATCCGGTGCGTTGTAGTAAGTTACCTGTTTCATTTATAGAAATCTACTTGTTTTCAAATTTGCCGCTGCGAAGTTACAGCTATATTTATGATTATCAATACCTGTGGGAAAGTTATGATACATCCGTCTTTTTATTGTTTCATTTCTTTACCTGCATAGACGGTAAAAAAAGAAACGCCCGGCAAGGCCGGGCGTCATCAACGCAAGGGGATGCGTTCCCGCACGCGCTGAAACCTAAATCATCAGCGCGGCGACGAGCGCCAGAATCGCATAGAACTCCGGGAAAGCGGCGTAGATCATCGTGTTGGTCTGGACGTCGTGTCCCTGACTGATGCCGATGATACCGTTCGCACAAACCTGTCCCTGGCGGATGGCGGAGAACAGGCAGACCAGCCCCACGCTGATGCCCACACCGAAAAGCAGGGCGCCGTTCTCGGCGAAATCCTTGCTCATCCACATCAGGAAGGCCACAAAGCCGTACAGGCCCTGCGTCGCGGGCATCGCCGAAAGAATCATATAGGAGGAGGATTTCTCCGCATTGTTCTTCAGCGCGCCCTCGGCGGCGTTGCCGGCAATCGTCGTTCCGATGGCCGATCCGATACCCGACAGACCCAGCATCAGGCCCAGTCCCAGATACCCTAAAATCAAATTCACCATAGTAGTTTAATATTTTATTGGATTATACTTGACACCTTTACCTTCGTATCCCGCATTCTTGAAGTATTCCACGAACGTGAGACGAAGCGGATGCACGAACGCCCCGAGACAACTCATCAACAGGTTCAGCACGTGCCCGAAGAGCAAAATCAGCACGAAGGGCAGCCACTGCCAGGTCGGCGAATCGCCCAACACCATCAGGCCCAGGTCGTTGAAGGCCCCGCCGAGCATCCCGCCGGCCAGCCCCAGGGCGTAAAGACGGATGTAACTCAGCACGTCGCCCAGCAGGCCCGTCGTCGTCTGGTAGGTATCCCAGAGACCGGCGCCGATGTTTGTGAGCGGATTGCGTCCGGGGGTGTTGAAAATGAAAATTGCCAGGGCGGAAACGCCGCCGATACCGATGAAAATCCATTTCAGCACCTCCGGGTCCAGGGAACTGAACATCGACAGCGCGGCTGTCCCCAGCGCGCCCAGAATCAGGATGAGCCAGCCCCAGGTATTGATGGTCTTCGCAAAACCGAAACGCTTCGTGTACAACACCGCCTTGATGACCATTGCCAGGCAGATATGCACGACCCCGATCCCCAGCGCCAGCACCATCTGCTTGGAGTAACTGGTTCCGGGGACATTCCCCGTAATCATCAGGTCCTTCAGCCACTGCGGCGTTGCATCCAGTTCGTGGAGATTCACCCCGAAAGCCGTCCCGAACAGCAGGCCGACGAGGAGCGTCGCGCAGCCCAGCACGGAAATCAGCGTGCCGATATTCTTGAACATATCAATCTTCACCCAGCCCTTGTTCACGGCGATGCCGAACAGCATCAACACCAGTCCGTAGCCGGCGTCGCCCATACACATCGCGAAGAAAAGCAGGAAGAACGGCGCAAGCACGGGCGTCGGGTCGAATTCCCCGTACACCGGCATACCGTACATCCCCGTCAGCGGCTCAAAAAGCTTCGCGAAGCGGTTGTTTCGGAGTTTGATGGGCGGATTGTCGCTTTCTTCGGCCTTTTCGCGCAGCCAAACGCAGGGGAGTGCGTCGAAGGCCTGCGCGAGGGTGGCGTCTTCCGCGCTCGGCGCAAAACCTACATACACCGCAAGCTGCCCTTCCGCTTCCTCTTTTCCGGCGATGGACGCCAGCATCAGCGCCAGCTCCCGTTCCTTCGCGGCGATTTGCTCTTCGCGCGCCGGCAGTTCCGTCTTTTTCGCTTCGAGTTCCGCCTGGTAATCGCGCACGGCCGCCTGCGCCGCATCCAGCGCCGCCTGCGCCTGCGTCAGCGTCATCGCGGGGGCGGGAATCTGTCCGGGCAGCGTATCGGTCTCGCCGATGACGACAAACCAGCAGAATCCGCCTTCGCGCCGAATCATTTGCAGCGGCACTTCGGACGCCCACTCCGCCTTGAACTGCTTCTCGCGCAGACAGTGGTAATGCAGCGGCAGGCCGAGGGAAAGCAGTTTTTCGCGGTCGTAATCGCCCCAGGGCGCCACCGCCTTCACCACCGCCTGTGCCTCCTTCTCCTGCGCGCGGAGGGCGGTCAGCTTTTCGTCCCTTCCCGCACGAATCTGTTCGGCGCGCTTCTTCTCGTCGGAAATCTCCGCGAGCAGGGCGGCGGAACGCTCGTCGCAGGGTTTGGAAGAGCGCGTGATGTCCACGACGCCGAGCGCGGAAAGCGACGCGATGAAATCCTCGCGGTCCTTCCCCAGCAGGATGAAGGAATATTTGGACATTTGCTCAATCATCGCACTTCCTCCTCTTCTTCTGCGGCGTGCCGCGCTTTGACAATCTTGGACGAGGCCTTATTGAGGGTCTCTTCATCTTCCATATACCGCTTGATTTTGCGAATCGCTTCCTGATAGCCCGGAATCTGCACTTTTTCGTACAGGTTGACTTTCTGTGTGGTCTTTTTCCGGTTGAATTCCAGGATGCGTTTCTTCTCGGCGGAGACTTCGCTTTCCAGCCCCAGCTGCGTCAGTTCCTTGAGAATCCGGATGCCGTCGGCAAACCAGGCGGGCCGGGCAAAGGTATTGAAGGGACGGATTTCGTAGCGGATTTCCGCGATTTTCGGGGTCTTGACCCCCGCCACCTTGACCGTCGCCATTTCCACGTCGGCTACCCGGATCAGGTCCGGTTCGAACTCGTCCCACAGGGCGGCGAGGTAGTCGTAGTCCTGCAACGCCTGCTCGAGCTGTGCGGCATAGCGCTCGGCTTCCGCCTTGGCGCCCAGCACGCTCGCCCGGAGCGCCGACTCCTTGTTCTTCAGGGTCGGCAAGGCGTTCTGGCGCACCTTCAGCTGTTTGCCCAGGTTCGTCAGCGAGGTCTTGTTGTATTGGTACTTTATTGCCATTTCCCGTACTTGTCCATCAGCGCCTGCTTGATGCCCGTTTCCGCGGGAGTGAAGTATTTCGCAAACAGTTCCCAGGCGATATCGAGCATCTCTTCGATGCGGATGTTCACCTCGATGGAAAGCAGCCGCGTAGCGTATTCCTTCGCATAATCGATGCAGCGCAGGTCGTAGTCGGAAAGGTCGAAACCGTTCTCGAGCTTGCTCTTGGCGTTCTTCGCATCGGCGTACAGGCGCACCCCGGCGTTCATGACCTGCGAATGGTCCTCGCGCGTCTTTTTCCCCTGCACGAGCTGCTTGAGGCGGCTCAGCGAGCGGAACGGGTCCACGATGGTGCAGCCGGAGTCTGAATCGGCGCGGAGGAAAAGCTGTCCTTCGGTGATGTAGCCGGTGTTGTCCGGGATGGCGTGGGTGATGTCGCCGTCGTTCAGGGTGGTTACGGCGATAATCGTAATCGACCCGCCCGTGGGCAGCTGCACGGCCTTTTCGTAGATCTTCGCGAGGTCCGAGTAGAGCGATCCGGGCATCGAGTCTTTCGAGGGAATCTGGTCCATCCGGTTGCTCACGATGCAGAGCGCATCGGCGTACAGCGTCATGTCCGTCAGCAGCACCAGTACCTTTTCATTCTTGTCCACGGCGAAGTATTCCGCGGCGGTCAGCGCCATGTCCGGAACGAGCAGGCGCTCCACGGGCGGATTCTCCGTCGTATTGATGAAGCAGACGATGCGGTCCAGTGCGCCCGCCGCTTCGAACTGCTGGCGGAAGTACAGGTAGTCGTCGTTGCTCAGGCCCATACCGCCGAGGATGATCTTGTCCACGTCGGCGCGCAGGGCGACGTCCGCCATGACGCGGTTGTAGGGCTGGTCCGGGTCCGCGAAGAACGGAATCTTCTGTCCGGTGACCAGGGTGTTGTTCAGGTCGATGCCGGCGATCCCCGTGGGAATCAGCTCCGAAGGCTGGCGCCGCTTGTAGGGGTTCACCGAGGGGCCGCCGGTCTCGCGCTCCTCGCCTTCCACCTCAGGCCCGCCGTCGATGGGATGCCCGTAGGCGTTGAAGAAACGTCCGGCGAGCTGCTCGCTTACCTTGAGCGTCGGGGGCGTGCCGAGAAACGACACTTCCGCGTTGGTGGGGATGCCTTCCGTGCCGGAGAATACCTGCAGCGTGACGTCGTTCCCGCGGGTCTTGACCACCTGGGCGAGTTTCCCGTCCACCACCGCGAGTTCTTCGTTGGTGACGTGCGACGCGCCGAGCGAAATCGTCGCCTTGGTGATGGCGCTGAGTTGCGTATAGGTGCGCTGGTATGCTTTATTTGCCATTTTCTGCGAGTTTTTTGCTGATAGTTTCCTGGTAGGCGCGGAAATCCTCGCTGCCCCACTCGGAGTAATTCATCTGCCGGAGGTCATTGATGAGGTCCTTGAAGAAGGCGCGGCATTTTTCAAAATCGTCGAACTGGAAGTCCCGTCCGCAGATGTCCAGCAGCAGGTCCAGCATAAACTTCTGCCGTTCCATCGGGCAGAGGGCGTCCACGCTGTCGAAGGCGTCCTGCTGAAGGAAGGCGTAGTCGATGAGTTCCGACTTCCAGTAGGCCTCGTGATACGAGACGGGCACGCCGTCGTCGCCGAGGATATTGATCTGGTCCGCCATCTCGCGGCCGCGGCGCACATAGTTCTTCGCCTTGAGCACATTGTCCACCCAGCCTTCCTCGATGCGGGAATTGAGCCATTCGCAGATTTCCGGGTATTCGAGGTATTTGGAATAGGAGTCGATGGGGTTGACGGCCGGGTAGCGCTTCTGGTCCGCACGGTTCTGTTCCAGGGCGTAGAAGCAGCGCGCGGCCTTCTTCGTGGATTCCGTGACGGGTTCCTTGAGGTTGCCGCCGGCAGGGGAGACGGTGCCGATGAAGGTGACCGCTCCGCGCTCGCCGTTGTTCAGGATGACCATGCCCGCGCGGGCGTAGAAATTGGAAATGGTCGCGGACAGGTCCACCGGGAAGGCGTCGGAACCGGGAAGTTCCTCCAGACGGTTGGACATTTCGCGCAGCGCCTGGGCCCAGCGCGAGGTGGAGTCCGCCAGCAACAGGCAGCGCAGGCCCATCGCCCGGTAGTATTCGCAAATGGTCATCGCCGTATAGACAGAGGCTTCACGCGCGGCGACCGGCATGTTCGAAGTGTTGCAGATGATGGTGGTGCGTTCCATCAGTTTGCGGCCGGTGTGCGGGTCCACGAGTTCCGGGAATTCGGTGAAGATTTCCACCACCTCGTTCGCGCGCTCGCCGCAGGCCGCCATCACGATGACATCCGCCTCCCCCTGTTTGGCAATCGCGTGCTGGAGCACGGTCTTACCGCAGCCGAAAGGTCCGGGAATGAACCCCGTGCCGCCCTCGGCGATGGGGTTGAAGCTGTCGATGACGCGCACGCCCGTCTCCATGATCTTCTGCGGACGCGGTTTCTCGCGATATGCCTTGACGGCGATTTTCACGGGCCATTTCTGGGTCATCGTCACGGGGATTTCCTCGCCTTCTTCGTTGCGCAGGACCGCCATTGTGTCGTCAATGGTATATTCTCCCTCCGGCGCTACCGATTGGACCGTGTATTCTCCCTGGAAGGAGAAGGGAACCATGATCTTGTGGGGCAGCCAGCCTTCCTGCACTTCGCCGAGCCAGGACGCGGCGCTCACCTTGTCGCCGGGAGCGGCCAGGGGTTTGAAGGCCCATTTTTTCGTATTGTCCAGTGCCGCGGTGTATTCGCCGCGTTTGAGGAACACGCTTTCCATCGTGGCGAGGTTGTTCTCCAGGCCGTCGTAGATGCCGGAGAGCAGTCCGGGACCGAGGGTGACTTCGAGCATCCGCCCGAGGAATTCCACCTTGTCGCCGCCCTGTACGCCGCGGGTGCTTTCGAAGACCTGTACGGAGGCCTTGTCCCCGTTCACCTTGATGACCTCGGCGAGCAGGGGCGTGTCCCCCCAATAGACCTGGCAGAGTTCATTTTCCGCCACAGGCCCGTCCACCTGCACCGTGACGAGGTTCGAGACGATGCCCGTCACTTTTCCTGTTGTTGCCATAAATTCGTATTTCTTAATTCATCCATCAGTTTGCGGAGGAACTTGCGTCCCTCTTCTTCGGAGAGTCCGGACCAGCGGGCCACCGACATCTGCTTGACGACATAGGCCAGCACCAGGTCCAGGGTAAAAACATCCAGCTGCGTAATTTCGGTCGCTTTCTCCCACATCAGGGTATCCAGCGCCTTTTCGCGGGAAAGCAGGTCGCTCCCGCGCAGAATCTCCAGGACGCGCGCCTCCTGCTCGAAGGGCGTATTCTCGTCCTCCGCAAAGACGATGCAGTCCTTTTCCGCGTCGAGCCCGAGCGTTTCGCCCAGCCACCGCGCTTTGGTATTGCGCACGCGGCGGTCGAAATCGAAATACGCACGGATAAAACGGCTGCGGCTGCGGCGCGCCTTTTCATAAAAATCCGCGTCGAGTTTGTCCGGATTGCAGCCGTCCATCACAAAACGGACCCGCTGCGCATCTTTCCCGTCGCAAAGCGAAAGCACCTCGTCCGGCGAGGGCAGGGCGGCGAGGATATAGGCGTAATTATTCACCGAAAAGCAGCTTTCTCGTGACCGGACGCAGGTATTCGGCAATCAGGGCGCTGAAACTCTCGTCGGAGAAATTCACATACCAGCTGCCGTCGGCGGGGCCGATTTGAAAACCGCCCGCCAGTTTCTTGGAAAAGCTCGCGCTGAGTCCGCCATTCAGTTTCCCGGCGAGCTCGCCGCTGACCCAGCTTTCCAGCGCGCCGCGGAGCTTCTCCGGCAACACGAGCGCAAGGTCGCAGGGGGCATCCGGGCTGAAGCGCCGCGCCGTCTCCAGGATCACTTCCTTCAACAGGGCGGCGTCGGAGAGTTCCGCCTTCGCGGGGGCCTTGCAAGTAGCCTCCAGCAACAGGTTCTCGATATCTTTGCGGGTCGCCTGCAACGCCTGGGCGGAGGCACTGCGGATATCGGATTCGGCCTTGGACTTGAGGTCGGCGGCATTCTTCTTCGCCTCCTCGACGAGGGCGGCCGCCTGCGCGCGGGCTTCTGCGACCATTTGCTCCGCCTGCGACTTCGCCTCTTCCAACAGCCGCTGCCCTTCTTCTTTTCCCTTCGACAGACCCTCGTTATACAACTTGTCCGTCAGTTCCTGTAGTTTGTCCATATTATTTATATTCTTTTTCTCCGAGAATCTGCCGTGCAAGCAGCGGCGCATTGGTGGTGATGACATCCACGCCGGCCTCCGCGACCGCCTTCATATCCTCCGCCTTGTCCACCGTCCAAGTGTTGACGGTCATCCCGTTCTCGTGCGCCTTCTTCACCCAGTCCTTGTGGGCGAGAATCACGGGATACTCATAGTCGAAACCGTTGATGCGGTTGTCCAGTAGCCGCTTCGGGTCATAATTGCCCTCGAGGAACTGGTTACAGAACTGGGGCGCCAGCGCGGCAATCCGGCGGCAGATGTGCCAGCTGAAGGAAATGAACATCACCCGGGAAGGGTCGAACAGCCCGTTCGCCTGCAGGGCGGCAATCGCCTTGTCCACCAGAATGTCTTCGCGCTCGATGTTCCGCTGCGGCTTGAGCTCCATCACCAGCATCGTCTTCGCTTTGGCCCCCTGGGCAAGATACGCGTCGAGCGTGGGACGGGATTCTCCGTTGGGGAGTTTGTAGGGGAGCAGGTCGGCATACAGCGCATCGGCGATGGCGATGCCTTCAATCGCGTCGTTGTGGTTCACAATGGCCACGTCGTCCTTGGTGAGCTGCACGTCGAATTCCGACCCCCACACGCCCGCTTTCTGTGCCGCGGCGAGGGCGGCGATGGAGTTCTCGCTGAAGCCGGCCGCCTCGCAGTTCCAGAATCCGCGGTGCGCAGTAATGGCCACTTTTCCGCCGAAGGGATTGCCCGGCAGGACGGTCTCCGCGTTCATCGACTTAATTACGCCCTGGTTGACGGCGCAGAGGCTTTCTTCGTTCATTTTGATGACTTCCCGGTCATAGGTCATAATACCGTTCACCTCCACCTCGACGTCGGTGGTCTGCGTATAGACCGCGGCGGAGCAGCCGGTGGCGATATAGCGCTTGAGGATGTCGGCGTATTCTTCATACTGGTCGAGCACTTCTTCCTTGCTGTGCTTGACGCCGCCGTAGCCCCAGTTCTTGTCGGTGATTTTCCAGAGGTGTCCGCTGACCGGCATGCCGATGCCGCCGAATTCGCCGAGCACGTTGATGACCTTGCGCTCGAAGGCGTTCATCATCGGCTGCGGATAGTGGTGCACGTCCAGAATGTCCCCCAGTTCTTCAAGACTGAAGTTGCCGCCCGACGAAGGATTGATGAGACGGGTCGGATCCTTGGCGCGGGTGAAGCGCACGACGTCCGGCGTATCGAACTGGCCCCAGGCCTCGTTGAAGGGAATCCAGACCACGATGCTCTGGAAGCCCTTGAAGTTGTCGATAATCTCGCCCCATTCCTTATAGTAATTGTCTTTCCACTCCTGCGGAGGGGTACAGTCCGTGCCGCCGATGAAGGAATCCCAGGCCCAGATGTTGCCCTGTTGCTTCTTGATTTCCTCGCTGCGGGTGGTTTCACGCCGCTTCCAGCCGTGGTCGCCGCAGCAGGGCATGTCCTGCCAGACCATCATGCCCAGTTTGTCGCACCAGTAATACCAGCGGGCGGGTTCCACCTTGATGTGCTTGCGGATCATATTGAAGCCCCAGGCCTTGGTGCGCTCGATGTCAAAGCGGAGCGCTTCGTCGGTAGGAGCGGTGTAGAGACCGTCGGGCCACCAGCCCTGGTCGAGGGGGCCGAACTGGAAGAGCGGCTGGTTGTTGAGCGCGATGCGGCGGTATTCCCAGGGCTTCGGCTCGACGTACTTCGAAATCTTGCGCATGGCGGTGTAGCCCTTGACCGCATCGACGGTCTTGCCTTCGCGCTCGATGCTGATTTCAATGTCGTAAAGGAAGGGGCTGTCGGGGCTCCAGAGTTTCGGCTCCTTTACCTTGAACAGCACATTGGAGCCTTCTCCTTCGGCGACGACCTGCCCTTCCGCCAGCAGGCGGGATTTGATCTTGTCTTCGCCCTGCAGGCCCTGTGCATTGACGCTCAGCGCAATCGTGCCCTTGTCAATGTTGGAAACGGCGTAGTAATTGTCGATGTGGGCCGGCTGGACCGGTTCCATCCAGACGGTCTGCCAGATGCCGGTGACGGGCGTATACCAGATGCCCGAAGGGAGCATCCACTGCTTGCCGCGCGGCTGCCAGGAGGTGTCGGTGGCGTCGATGACCTTCAGGCGCAACGTCTGCTTGCCGCTTTTCTTCAGGACATCGGTGATGTCGAAGAAGAACGGGGCATAGCCGCCCGTGTGTTCGCCGACCTTCGTTCCGTTGACCCAGACCTCGGCCTTCCAGTCCACGGCGCCGAAGTGGAGCAGCACCCTGCGGCCCTTCCACGCGGAAGGGACGGTGAAAGTGCGCTCATACCAGAGGGCGTCCGTTTCGGTGACGCTGCGCGCTACGCCAGAGAGCGAAGACTCGACGGCGAAGGGGACGAGAATCTGTCCCTCGACGCTGAAATCGGCGGAAGCGAGTTCGGTGATGCCGTAATTCCAGAGGCCGTTGAGGTTGAGCCATTCGCTGCGGACCATCTGCGGACGCGGATATTCCGGAAGCGGAGCGTTGGGATTGACCTGTGCGGCCCAGCGGGTTTTGATGTTCTCTCCGGCGGGAGCCCAGGGGGTGGATTTGGCGGAAGCGCCTGTCATTGCAAACATTAGCGCTGCGGCAAAAAGGATGGAACGTGACATATTGATAAGAAAAATTTAATTTCAATTCCTACAAAGATACTCAATTTTTGCGAAAAATTACGATATTAGCGCAACCTTTTGAGAAGTCCTATGGAAAAACCTGTTGTCGAGGAGAGCATTTTGCAATCCGCACACGAAGTATTCGACGTGATGCGCCCCCGGGTGAGCGCGGAGGATTTGAAGCGCATCGAGGATGCCTTTTGGTTTGCGGCGATGGCCCACGACGGGCAGCGGCGTATGTCCGGACTGCCGTATATCGTGCATCCCGTCGCTGTCGCCCATATCGTGGCGGCGGAGTTGGAACTGGATGCGAACCCGGTGATTGCCGCGTTCCTGCATGATGTCGTGGAGGATACGGAATACACCATCGAGGATATCCGCGCCCGTTTCGGCGACGACGTGGCCTTCCTCGTGGATGCGGTGACCAAGCGCAAAAAGGAAAAATACCAGTACACGAAACAGGTGGACAATTTCCGGCAGATTCTGGATTCGGTGCATTACGATATCCGCGCCCTGCTCGTGAAACTGTCGGACCGCCTGCACAATATGCGCACGCTGGACAGTATGCGGCCGGACAAGCAGATGAAAATCGCCGGCGAGACGGACTTCTTCTACGCGCCGCTGGCCAACCGCCTGGGCCTGTATCCGGTCAAGTCGGAACTCGAGAACCTGTCCTTCCGCTACCGCTGCCCGCGTGAATTTGCGATTCTGGAAGACCAGCTGGCGCAGGACCGGGAGCGTACGGCCGGTCCCGTGCGCGCCTTTTCGGAAGAAATCAAGCGCCTGCTCGCCGAGAAAGGCATCGCCGTACGGATGGAAACGCGCTACCGCAAACCCTACAGCGTCTGGCGCAGCATGAAGGAGCAGAAAGCCAATTTCTCCCACGTCGATTTCAAACATTACATCCGCGTCATCTACGAGGTACCCCAGGCGCCCTGGACGGAAAAGGACATCAGCCTGTACATCTATTCAATCCTTTCGGGGCATTTCCAGGAGCGGCCGGGCAGTATTACCAATTACATCGACCACCCCAAGGACAACGGCTACCAGGGCTTTCACGTCAAGATGCTCAACCCCGCCGGTGTATGGGAGGAACTGCATATTTCCTCCGACCGGATGATCCGCAACGCCCGGCTGGGCTGTATCGTGGAACGCAACGAGGAGTGGCTGGAACGCTTCAAGGCGGTCCTGCAGGATATGGCCCTGCACCTCGGGGACCGGGATTTTATGGAGGGCGTGAGTTCATCGCTTTACAACGAGGATATCATCGCCTACACGCCGAAGGGCAAGGGCGTCATCCTGCCCAAGGGCGCGACCGCCCTCGATTTCGCCTATGAAATCCACACCGATATCGCGGAACGGGCGAAGTATGCGCGCATCAACGGCAACCTTTCACCGCTCAGGACGGAACTCCACCGCGGCGACTGCGTTGAAATCGGCGTGGCGGACGACGTCTGCCCGCAGAAGGAATGGTTGGGGTTCGTGACCACCTACAAGGCCAAAAAACACATCACGGCTTACCTGAAGCACAAAGGGGAACCGCTCTTCTCGCGCTGCCCGCTCTGCCAGCCGCTTCCCGGCGACGAGGTCATTGGCTTCAAGGACGCCAAGGGGCAAATCACGCTGCATACGCGCCACTGCGCCGAGGCGGTCCGCCTGGCGTCAGAAAACGGGGACAGTATCGTGGAAATGGATTTTCCGGAAGATCCGACGCGGCTGTATCCCGCGGGCATCCGCATCATCGCCATCGACCGTTATCATCTGCTTCGCGACATCATCGACTGTATCGTTGAGCGGCGGAAACTCTCGATGTCGGAACTGTGCACCCGGACGGAAGACCAAATCGTCAACTGCGACATCCACTTCTTCGTCCATTCCGCCGAGGAGTTCCGGCTGACCATCAGCGATATCGCCGCCATCCGCGGTGTAGATGAGGTAAAGGACCTCAATGCGGAAAACTAGCCGCTAGCGGTGACGCAGCGCCAGTTCTTTTTCCAGGTCTTCGATGCTGACATCCATCTGCTCGCAGAGCACGAGCAGGTGGTATAGCAGGTCCGAGCATTCGTAGATGAAGCGGTCGCGCTTGCCGTCCACCGCTTCGATGACGGTCTCGGCCGTTTCCTCACCCACTTTCTTGGCGATGGCCTTCACCCCCTTGACGAAGAGTTTGGTGGTGTAGGAGCCTTCGGGCATCTGCTCGTGGCGGCCGCGGATGACGCGGGCGAGCGTGCGGATGAAGCCTTCGTCTTCCGGCGTGTCGAAGCAGGCGGTCGTTCCGCGATGGCAGGTGGGGCCGGCGGGAATGGCCTTGATGAGCAGGGTGTCGGCGTCGCAGTCGGCGTACATTTCCTTTACCGTCAGGAAGTTACCGCTGGTCTCGCCCTTGGTCCAGAGGCGGCCCTTGCTGCGGGACCAGAAGGTGACGCGGCCTTCCGCCGCGGTCTTTTCGAAGGCTTCTTCGTTCATATAGCCGAGCATCAGCACCTTCAGGGTGCAGGCATCTTGGACGATGACGGGCAGCAGCCCGTCGCCGGTTTTATCCAATTGAAAGTCTTTGAAGTTCATTTGATATTATAGTTAGCCAAAATGTTCAATGCCATGGAACATTTTGGCGGAGTAATTCTATCATAGAGGCGGCGACGGCGCGGGAGGCCCCGCCGGAGCCGAGCGCTTCGCGGATGGCGGCGTAATCTTCCTTCATCGCGGCGGCCCGCTCACTGCCGGGCGCGAGGCTTTCCAGCTCGGCGATGACCTTTTCCGCCGTGAAATCTTCCTGAATCAGTTCGGTGAAAACCGCCTTGTCGAGGATGAGGTTCGCCAGGGAGATGAATTTGATGCGGTCCTGGATACGGAGCACCTTGCGCGCAAGAAACATATTGAAGCGGGTAGTGGACCAGCAGACCACCTGCGGCGTGCCGATCAGCGCGGCTTCCAGCGATGCGGTGCCGGAATTGATGACGGCCGCATCGGCGTGCTTCAAGATGCCGTAGGTATCGCCGAAAATGACCTTGATGCCGCTGCCTTTCCCGGTCCAGGGGAGGTAATCCGCTTCGCTGCGGGCCGGCGCCCCCGCGAGCAGGAATTGGTGATTCCGGTATTGCGGCAGCGTTTTCAGCTGCGCCGCTACCTGGGAGAGCACCGGCATCATCCGGGAAATCTCGCCTTTGCGCGATCCCGCCAGCATCGCGATGTACGGCCGGTCTTCCAGCCCGTGCTCCGCGAAAAATTCCGTGCGGCTGCGCTGCAGGGCCGGGGCGTTCCCGACGGCGTCCAGCAGGGGATTGCCCTTATAGACAAAAGGTACATTCGCCCGGGTGAAATAGGGGATTTCGAAGGGGAAGACGATGAAGAGCCGGTCCACGTCGCGGCGCAGTTTACGGTTGCGCCCCTCGCGCGAGGCCCAGGTCTTGGGCGCGATGTACCAGAATACCTTGAAGCCCTTTTCGTGCGCGAATTTCGCGATGGGGAAGTTGAAACCGGGGTAGTCGACGAGAATTACCGCGTCGGGCTTCCAGGCGGCGATGTCGCGTTTGCATTCCTTGATGTTTCGGGCCAGTTGCCCCGCCTTGCGGAGAATTTCGCTCAGCCCCATCATCGCCCCCTGTTTGTAGTGGACGGTAAGGCCGCCGTCGCCGCTTTTGTCGCGGGCGTCGTACACCTGTTTCATCAGGTCGCCGCCGCGGAAGCGGATGCTGGCCTGCGGGTCCTCGTCGTAAAGGCCGCGCATCAGGTTGGAGGCGTGCAGGTCGCCGGACGCCTCGCCGGCGATGATATAGTAGCGCATCAGAACAGTGTTTCGAGCCGGGCTTTTTCCGCGTAGGCGGTCGCGTCGAGCTGCAGCGGACAAAGGGTGACGAAGCCTGCTTCCAACTGCCGGTGGTCGGCGTCGGCGGGGTTGCGCAGGTCGTCGGTCAGGTCGCCGGCCATGACATAGACCGTTTCGTCCTTTTCCTTCTCCGGCATACAGAGTATGCCCATGTCCAGGGGCGTGATGCCCAGCCGCGCGAAGACGTCGTAGTCGTAGGGGCGGAACTCCTTGAGCCAGTGCACCGTCCCCTGGCTGCCGATGCGGATGCCCCGCGCCTCGCCTTTGGGAAAATTGATGTTGTAGAAAATGCTTTTGTCGGCGACGGGGTTCTCGGTGAGCTTCCGGAAAATGTCCGGGAACAGCTTCCTTACGCCGCTGAAATCCGCATCCGGGGAAAAATCGTCCAGGGAAACGGCGATGGAAAGCACCCCCGCGAGCGCCCCTTCCCGGGCTGCGCCGACCGTCGCCGAATACATCGACGCGGAGGCGGCGTTGGACCCGTGGTTGACGCCGCAGACGACCACGTCCGGCAGTCCGTCGGTGAACACTTCGTCAAGACCGTATTTTACACAGCTCGAAGGCGTTGCGTCCACATACCACCAGCGCACACCGTCCCGGTCCGGAAGCCTTTTTACGGCGATGGGCTTGAGCCCCATCGTCACCGCCATCGACATGCCCGACTGGTGATATTTCGGCGCCACGACCGTCAGTTCCCCGAAGGGCTTCATCATCTCTACCAGTTCCGCCAGCCCCCTGGCCCGGTATCCGTCGTCGTTTGTCAGCAGGATTTTCATACCGTACAAAAATAAGAATTTTTGAAATAATTTAAAAATTATGTAAATTTGCGCCGCTTTGAACCAAGCAGTTGGTAGAAGAATTTGTTGTTTAACTTATAATTTGTTTATCCTGAAATGGTAAAAATTGGTATTAACGGATTCGGCCGCATCGGTCGTATGGTTTTCCGTGCCGCCGTCGAGAATTTCTCGAAGGACGTTGTCGTGGTAGGTATCAATGACCTCCTCGATCCTGATTATCTGGCTTATATGCTCAAGTACGACTCCGTACACGGCACTTTCAACCACGACATCAAGGTGGAAGGCAACTACCTCATCGTGGACGGCAACAAGATCCAGGTTTTCTGCGAGAAGGATCCCGCCAACATCACCTGGGGTGCCCTGGGTGTCGACGTCGTCGTCGAATCCACTGGTTTCTTCCTGACTTCCGAACTGGCCGAGGCGCATCTCAAGGCCGGTGCCAAGAAAGTGATTATGTCCGCTCCTTCCAAGGACGCGACCCCGATGTTCGTCTATGGCGTGAACGACAAGACCTACGCCGGCCAGAAGATCATCTCCAACGCTTCCTGCACCACGAACTGCCTTGCTCCGCTGACCAAGGTGCTCAACGACGCCTTCGGTGTGAAGCGCGGCCTGATGACCACCGTGCACGCTGCTACCGCTACCCAGAAGACCGTTGACGGCCCTTCCAAGAAGGACTGGCGCGGTGGCCGCGGTATCCTCGAGAATATCATTCCTTCCTCCACCGGTGCCGCCAAGGCCGTGGGTAAGGTGCTTCCCGAACTGAACGGCAAGCTGACCGGTATGAGCCTCCGCGTTCCTACCAGCGACGTGAGTTTCGTGGACCTGACCGTCGAGCTCAACAAGGAAGTTTCCTACGAGGAAATCTGCGCTGCGATGAAGAAGGCGTCCGAGGGTGAACTCAAGGGAGTTCTCGGTTACACCGACGAGGCTGTGGTCTCCACCGATTTCCGTGGCGACGCCCGCACCTCCATCTTCGACGTGAAGGCCGGTATCCAGCTCGATCCTACTTTCGTGAAAGTTTGCGCCTGGTACGACAACGAGTGGGGTTACTCCAACAAGGTGCTCGAGATGGCGAAAGTTATCATGAAGTAATTGTTTCACCATTAATTCATAGTTCAATGAAAAAGATTTTTGCAATCCTGCTCGGCGTTGTCCTCGTGGCCGCCGCTGCTTCCCTGACCTCCTGTCAGAAGAACATCGACAATGCCAAGGCGTTGATCGGTACCAAATGGTACGCCCTGGACGGCGTGACTGAGTATACCCTGAGCTTCACCACCCAGATGGGTTGCGAGATGCAGGTGAATGACCGCACTCCTTACAAAGGAACCTTCCTCATCCTTGGCAACAAGCCCAGCCTGAAGGGCAGTACCGTCGAAATCGTCTTCACCGACTGGAGCGAGAAGGTGGAAGGCATCACCGGTGAGTTCAAGGACGAAGAAACGCTTGAGCTTGATCACATGGTATTCACGAAGGTTCCTATCAACTAGTCCTTCTTGATAACGAAATGAACCGGACGCCCTGGCGCCCGGTTTTTTTGTGCCAGTCCCGGCTTGGGTTTTGGCCGGGTTTGGCCCGTTTATGTGCCCTTTCGCGACTGTTTTGGTGAACGAGGTACAGCGGATCCTTCAAAATCAACTCAAAATGCGCTGCCCGCTGTACCCTTTTGTCGGACAGGTCCGGCAACCCCGGAATTTCAGTGTGATTTTTGTCTGGTTGCCGGACCAGAGGTCCTGCAACCTCGAAGAAATAGCCGTGTTTTTACCTGGTTGCCGGACCTTGGGCAACGACCGGGCGCGGAGCGGGCCGCCCCATCGAGCCCGGCGCAGCGCCCGTGCCGTAGCCGCCGAGCCTCGTATCCGCGAGGCGGCGGTGCCTTTATCTGGTGCGGCTATTTATGTAGAAGGTATTCCAGTTTGGGGTCATTCTCCAACTGCTCCTTTGTGAAGCCTTTGATGAATCCCGTCATAGCGCGGAGTTCGTCGCTGGCGCTATAATCATCCGGGAGTATTGGGGCGTCCATTTCGTTCATAAATTTAGTTTTGCGAATATATGATGAAAATTGCAAAATCGGAAAAAATGCGCCATATTTGTGCGCTATTTTAACTGGGGATGTTCGGTTTTGACAGCATCGACGGTGGAAAGTAAGCACGCCGGGCGTGGGAGGTTTGCCCGTTAATCTCAGCCTTCAAGCCATTAACTGGCAACTACAACTATTCGTACGCTTGCTAATCTCAGAGAGATTGGGCATTAACCGGATCCGCCAAGGCTGCGGGACTGGCGTATATCCCTCCGGGCTTTAGGCCGGTTATGACCGGATCAAGGGGTATCATTCAAACCGGACGCACGGAGCCGCCGCCCCCACGCTCCGCCAAGATCAGGGGATAAGGGAACGGCAAGGGTGTCCTTCCTCATCCGTTCTCCGACAACCAAAGAAGGAATAAGCGTGTAGAAAGCTTTTTGCTGCGTTGTTTGGACGGCGGTTCGACTCCGCCCATCTCCACAAAAAATCCAGCCATTCCGGCTGGATTTTTTGCGGAGATACGATTCATCGGGGAAGGGTTCCCCCGAACCCATAAAAAAGAGCAGGATAAGGGAGTCGAACCCTCCTCCTTGGCTTGGGAAGCCAATGCACTACCGATGTGCTAATCCTGCTTGTGGGGACAAAGATAGACAATTTTTGCCGAAACGCAAATAAATCGTTATCTTTGTCTGTTTAAAACCTTTTGAAATGTCACTTGCAGGTATCATCAAAAAGATATTCGGTTCGAAGGCGGAACGAGACTACAAGGCCGTCAAACCGATTCTCGATAAAATCCTTGCCGTCTATGACGGGATTGACGCCCTTTCGGACGATGAACTCCGGGCCCGCAGCGCCGCCCTGCGCGAAGCGCTGAAGGCGGTGGAACAGCCCTTCGAAGACCGCATCGCACAGATTAAGCTGGAACTGGACGGCGACCTTTCCACTGCGGAAATGGAGAAACTCGCTTCCGAGTCCGACCGCCTGGTCAAGGAGGAGGACGAGGCCATCGAGGCGGAACTGACGCGCATCCTTCCGGAGGCCTTTGCCATTATGAAGAGCACCGCGCGCCGCTTCAAGGAGAGTGACCGCATCGTCGTGAAGGCGACGCAGTTCGACCGCGACCTCAGCATCCGGCACAGCGATTTCCTCACCATCGACGGGGAAAATGCCGTTTATACCAACCACTGGATGGCGGGCGGCAACGAAATTACCTGGGATATGGTGCATTATGACGTGCAGCTGATCGGCGGTATCGCCCTGCACCAGGGGAAAATCGCCGAAATGGCGACCGGCGAGGGCAAAACGCTTGTCGCCACCCTGCCCGTCTTCCTCAATGCGCTGGCCGGCAAGGGTGTGCACGTGGTTACGGTCAACGACTACCTGTCCAAGCGCGACTCCGAGTGGATGGGGCCGCTGTATATGTTCCACGGCCTGAGCGTCGATTGTATCGACAAGCACCAGCCCAATTCCGATGCGCGCAAGCGGGCCTACGACTGCGACATCACCTTCGGTACGAACAACGAATTCGGTTTCGACTACCTGCGCGACAATATGGCCATCCGCAGCGAGGACCTGGTGCAGCGCAAGCACCATTATGCCATCGTCGACGAGGTGGACTCCGTGCTGATCGACGATGCGCGTACCCCGCTCATCATTTCCGGTCCGGTGGCGAAGGCGCAGGACGACGAGCAGTTTATGGAGTTCCGTCCCTACGTTGAGAAACTGTACACCGCCCAGCGCAGCCTCGTGAACCAGACGCTCAACGAAGCGCGCAAACTCATCGCCGCGGGAGATGAAAAAGAAGGCGGAAAGCTGTTGTTGCGTGCGCACAAGGGGCTTCCGAAGTACGGACCGCTGATCAAGTTCCTCTCCGAACCCGGTATGAAGGTGATTCTCCAGAAATCGGAGAACTACTATATGCAGGACAACGAGAAGGAGATGCCGGTCGTGACGGATCCGCTGTATTTCGTGATTAACGAGCAACTCAATTCCGTCGATATGACCGACAAGGGCCACGACGTCCTGGCTTCCGCGGTGGGTAATGACGAGTTCTTCGTGCTGCCCGATGTGGGCGCCCAGACGGCGGAAATCATGCATTCGGACCTGAGCGCCGAGGAGAAGCAGCAGCGCAAGGATGCCCTGATGGAGGAGTTCTCCCTCAAGAGCGAGCGCGTGCATACGGTTATCCAGTTGCTCAAGGCCTATGCGATGTTCGAGAAGGACGTGGATTACGTCATTATCGACGGGAAGGTGAAAATCGTGGACGAAGGGACGGGCCGTATTATGGAGGGCCGCCGCTGGAGCGACGGATTGCACCAGGCGGTGGAGGCGAAGGAGAACGTGAAGGTCGAAGCGGCGACGCAGACCTTTGCGACGATTACGCTGCAGAATTATTTCCGTATGTACCACAAGCTGGCCGGTATGACCGGTACGGCGGAAACGGAGGCGGGCGAATTCTGGAGTATCTACAAGCTGGACGTCATGGTGATTCCCACGAACCGTCCGGTGATTCGCGACGACCAGGACGACCTGATTTACAAGACGAAGAAGGCGAAATATGCGGCGGTCATCAGCCGGGCGTTGGAACTCTCCAAGGCGGGACGCCCCGTCCTGGTGGGTACGACCGACGTGGAGACATCCGAACTTCTGGAACGGCTCTTCCTCCGCAACGGGGTGAAACCCAACGTATTGAATGCCAAGGAGCACGCGCGTGAAGCGGAGATTGTGGCCAAGGCGGGCCAGGGGAGTACCATTACGATTGCCACCAATATGGCAGGCCGTGGTACGGACATCAAGCTCTCGCCCGAAGTGAAGGCGGCGGGTGGTCTGGCCATCCTGGGCACCGAGCGGCACGACAGCCGCCGTGTGGACAGGCAGTTGCGCGGACGAAGCGGACGGCAGGGAGACCCCGGCAGCTCGACCTTCTATATCTCGCTGGAAGACAAGCTGATGCGTATCTTCGGCTCAGAGCGTATCGCGTCGATTGTGGACCGGCTCGGCATGAAGGATGACGAAGCGCTGGAAAGTTCGATGCTCTCGCGTGCGATTGAGAATGCGCAGAAGAAGGTGGAGGAAAATCACTTCGGCGTGCGCAAGCGTCTGGTGGAATATGACGACGTGATGAATTATCAGCGCGAAGGCATTTACAACCGCCGCCGCAATGCCATTTCCGGTGAAAAGGTGGAACTCGACCTCCGCAATATGATGATGGACACCGCTTCCATTCTGGTGGAGCGCTCCAAGGGAATGCATTTCGAGGATTTCGAACAGATGCTGATGGCGCAGCTGTCCATCGATTGCGGATTCGACGAGGCGTTCTACGACAAAGCAAAGGAAAAAGAACTGCTGGATGCCCTCTGCGCGCACATGGAAGAAGTGTACAAGCGCAGAATGGAGACGATGGTGGAGAAGTTGCAGCCGGTCATCAAGACGGTGTACGAGAAGCAGGGAACGATTTATCAGAATATCGCGATTCCCGTGTCGGACGGCCGCAAGCAGCTGACCCTTTCCGTGGACCTGAAGAAGGCGTACGAGAGTGAAAGCCGCGAGGTGGCCAAGACCCTTTGCCGGACGATTTTGCTTTATCAGATTGACGAACACTGGAAGGAACACCTGCGCGAAATGGACGACCTGAAGCAGAGCGTCCAGAACGCCACCTACGAGCAGAAGGACCCTGTCGTGGTGTACCGGCTGGAGAGTTATGAACTCTTTGCGTCGATGCTGGAGAAACTGAACCAGGATGTACTGTCCTTCCTCTTCCGCGCCTTTATTCCGCTGCGCGAAGGCGGCGATGCGCCCCGCCGTGCGGAGGAACGTCATACGGATATGAGCCGTATGCAGGCGCAGCGCAACGAACTTTCCACCAACGGGGAGCAGCAGGCACGTACGCCTATCAAGGTCGAAAAGCGGGTGGGCCGCAATGATCCCTGCCCTTGCGGAAGCGGCCTCAAGTACAAGAATTGCCACGGCAAGGGGCTAGTGTAGACTGGCCGGGTGGACATTGAAGATTTCCGTATCCGTTTGACAATAATGGATGTCGAAACAGGCATAGTGGGAGACGTTTCCCGACGTGCCGAGGTGTGAGGTAACCAATTGGGGTGAAAAGCCGCGCAGCTGGAGTTCCGCCAGACTGAAGCGGCTTTCCTCGTTTTCCGGCAGACTCCGCAGAATCCGGTAATTCCGGGTCAGGGCCGTATTGGTCCAACTTTTCAGATTGCGCAGGTCGGCGCTGTGCTGGTAATGCCAGCCGTTTTTGCAGGCGGAAGAACAGAATTTTTTATCCGTTCGCCCGTAAAGGGGTTTCCCGCATTCCAGACAGAGTTGAGATTTTTCCATGACGCAGGCAAAAATCCTGAATGTGCCGGGATTTTCCAAGGCCTGGCGCCCCGTCTCCTGCAGATTTTTACGTTTTATATGTTTTTTTACGTTTTGGGCATTTTTGCCCAGGATGATAAGAAACGTACAAAATGCGTATGTTTTGTAAAAACCTGCATCTGTGGCATCCGGCGGCTGTTTTTCCTTTGATTTTTATGCTTTCCTTTGCTGCCGGGAACAGGGACCGCGCGGCCCGGATTCCCACGCAAAACCTAAGAAATGATTGTTATGGAACAATTGAACAAAGTAGAATTGAGGGGAAACGTCGGGAGCGTCAAGCTGCAGACCGGCGTGAACCGCAACGGCGCCCGCATCACGGTGGCGACCAACCTCGCCTATCACGACAAGGAGGGGAATCCTGTTATCGAAACGCAGTGGCACAATGTCATTGCCTGGGAGAGCCGGGGCATCCGGGACCTGGAGAACATCAAGAAAGGAGACAAAGTCTATGTCGTCGGCCGGCTCCGTTACCAGAAATTCACCGGACAGGACGGTGTCGAACGTCTCCAGACGGATATCGTCGCGAACCGGGTGGTGCTGCTTGATGAAGACGACACCCTGAATGTAGAAATGTAATCGATGCGGCGCAACTCCCTCATATTCTTCCTGCTGGTCCTGCTCTCGCTCCTTTCCTGCGGCATCGAACGCAAACTGGGCCGGGTGAAGCGCGGTGATGCCGCCGCTTCCCTGCGGGCGATGGATACGGAAATGCCGGATTCTATGCCGGCGCTCCGCATTCCGCCGCGCGATACGCTCAAGGTGACGGGGCCGGACGGACGGCAGCTGATGATTATGCGGGCGGTGCGCGATGAAAGCGGCGAGATGGTGGCGACGGAAGAACTGGTCCCTGCCGTCGTCGTCGCCAGCTTCAAACACGTGCCGGAACGCCACGGGAAAGTGGATTTGCGCTTTCTCGTGAGCGTCCCCCGGACAATGCTGGACAGCCGCTGGCAACTCCGTCTCGTCCCGCAGCTCCATATGCTGGGGGAATCCGGGGAACTGGAGCCCATCGTCATTACCGGAGAGCGGTATCACAAGGCGCAGCTGCGGGGCTATCAGCTCTATCAGCGCTTTCTCTCAGGTATCGTGACGGACGGGATGCAGTTTGTCCGGATGCAGGACCTCGAAAGGTTCCTGGAACGGAACGCCCCACAGCTTTACGCCCTGAAGCGGGACAGCAGCCTGGTCAGCGAAGAACTGCAGGTGTCGCTGTTCGGCGTTACCGGCGCCGAGGCGGTGGAACACTATACGAATACGATTGCCCGGGCCTTCAACCGGTACAAGCTATCCAGAAAAGACAAAATTTTTCATAGACTCATAAAATCGCCATTCCTGGAAGGGACATTGCGGCTGGATACGGTTGTGCGCGGGACGGAGGACCGGGTGATTTATGAATATGTGCAGACCGTCCGGGTGGCGCCGAAACTGCGCAAGGCGCAGATCAGCCTGAGCGGCGGCATCTATGAGATTGGCGCCAAACTGTGCGACTTCCGCGGCCCGGATACCCTGACCTTCTATATCAGTTCCCTCAGTACGCTCTGTGACAAGCGGGAACGCTATGTCACCAAGGTCATCGAACGCCAGGTGGAGGCGAGTTCCGTTTGCTGGGTGGAATTTGCCGCCGGAAGTGCCGTCCTGGAGGAACAGCGGGGAAACAATCCCGCGGAGATGGGACGCATCCGCCGCAATCTGCTGGATCTGCTGGAGAATGAAAAATTCGAGATGGATTCGATTGTGGTGGAGGCGTCCGCGTCGCCGGAGGGCAGCGAAGCGCTGAATTGGCGGCTGTCGCGCGAGCGAAGCGGCGCGGTGGGCGGGTACTTCGAGCGCTGCCTCCGGCGAATGCGCGACTCGCTTCGGAGCGAGTCGGGCATCCGGCTCGGCCTCGGCGGGGCCGAGCCGGCGGACGCCGTCCCTTCCGCCACGCCCATCCGCTTCATTCCCCGGAGTGCGGGGGAGAACTGGGCCCTGCTCGACCTCCTGGTTGCGCAGTGTGAAGAACTCTCCGCCGAGGACAAGGCGGATTACCTCTCGGTGCGGGGCGCTTTTGCCGACGCGGACTGCCGGGAAGAGGCCCTGCGCGCCCGTCCTTATTATCTGTTCCTCCGGGAAAAACTTTATCCGCACCTGCGCACCGTGCGCTTTTCCTTCCATCTGCACCGCAAGGGAATGGTGAAGGATACGGTGCACACCACGGAACCCGACACCGTGTACCGGATGGGCGTCCAGGCCCTGATGAACCGGGAATGGGAACGGGCGGTCAGTATCCTGCGCCCCTATGCGGACTTCAATACAGTGCTGGCCTACTGCGCGATGGATTACGATGCGTCCGCGCTTGCCCTCCTGGATCAACTGGAGCCCTCTGCGGCAACCTTCTACCTGCGGGCGCTGCTTTGTTCCCGCAAAGGGGACGACGCCCTGGCCGTGGAGTCTTATCTCAAGGCCTGTGCCCTGGACCGTGCCTTCGTGCACCGGGGCCGGCTGGATCCTGAAATTTCAAAACTCATCAAAAATTATCAATTGGAAAATGAAACAAATCCTGATTAGCCTGGCAGCCCTGTCCCTGGTGGCCGCCTGCCAGAAATCTCCCGTGGAGGAGGTCCCTTCCGCGGAACCCCAAACCACCATCGTGACTTTCCTGCTCGAAGATGCGGAACTTTCCCGCGCCACCTCCAGCAGTGCGGAATCCACGATAGAGAAAGCCCAGGTGGCGGTATACAATGCATCCGGGACGCTGCTCGCCGTCGCCTCTGCCGTGAACGGCGCCGCTACGCTGCGCGTTCCCATCGGCGAAAGCGGCTGCTCGGCGTTTGCCCTGGCCAATTCCGCAAATGACCTGGCTTCCTACGGAACGCGGTCCGCTGTGCTCAATCTGCAAAGCACGCTCGGCGCCAACCGTGCCGCGTCGCTCAGCGGCCTGGAAATGTCGGGTTCGCTTACGGGCATTACGTTTACGGAGAACTACACGGCAACCATTTCCCTGGTCCGCTTTGCCGCGAAGGTGGAAATTGACGAGATTGTCAATGCCATCCCCGGAAATCCCAAGCTGACCATTAACGGCATCTATCTGATCAATGTCAGCACGAGGATGCGCTATGATTATTCCGTCAGTGCCTACAACTGGGCGCAAAAGCGTGCCTACACGGCGTCGGAATCCTCCATTACGCCCTATACGGCGGATATCTTCAGCGTCGAGGTGAACGGCGGCGCCAGCTATTCGACTCCGCATTATTTCTACTGTTATCCGAACGGTACGACTACGGACAGCTCCGCCCCCACCTGGAGCGCGCGCTTTACCCGTCTGGTGGTGGAGGCTTCCTATTCCGGGAACGACTACTACTATCCCGTCAATATCCGTGGCGCGGACGGGAAACTCAATTACAACACCTCCTATGCCATTACCCGCCTGACGATTACCGGACCGGGCAGCGATTCTCCCGACAAGCCGGTCAACAAGGGAGCGGCGATCTTCAACCTGAGTGTAATCCCTTGGGAAACCGGTGTTTCACAGGAAGTGGAAATCTAAAAATTTCGGGGTATGCGCGGACATTCGCTGCTTGATCTTTTCTTTTTCTTCTTGCTTGCCTGTGCCTCCTGTTCTGTAAAGGAGGACCGCAGCGCGTGTCCGTGCATCCTCTCTTTATACACCTCCGACGCGGCGGGAAAAACCGTGGGCGTGGAGGTCTGGAATACGGACGGCGTGTGCGTGGCGGCGGGACAAACGGACGGTACGCTCCTGGAACTGCCTGTCCCCAGGGGGCATCTGGTGGTGACGGCGTACAGCGGACTGACGGACTGTCGGTTGTTCGGCGGAGTGGTGTCCATTCCGCGCGGGGCGCAGATGGACGAACTCTGTGCCTGGCGCGGGGAAACCGACTGCAGCGGGGAGCAGGCCTCCCTGATCCTCTTCCTGCACAAGCAATGGGCCACCGTCAACCTGAAACTGCAGAATTATCCTTCCGGCGACACGTCGCCCCTCCTGAAAATCGAGGGGGCGGTCAGCGGCTATGACCTTCCCGCGGGAAATCCCGTGGACGGCGGGTTCCTGTTCCTTCCGCCCCTTTCTTCCGCCGGGGACGTCGCCTTCCGGCTTCCGCGCCAGAACGGCGGGGAGTTGCTGCTGGGCATCGGGCCGAAACTCATTGCCATCGGCGATATGATTGTCAAGAGCGGATACGACTGGGCGGAGGCGGACCTGGACGATATCTATATCCTGGTGGACTACCTGGAATCTACGGTGAAAATCGGAATCAGTGACTGGAATGAAGTGTCTTATGAAGAGAATTTTTAGTGTGCTGACGCTGGCGCTGTGCCTTTCGTGTGCGAGAGAGCCGGCGGAAGAACGGACTCGCGGCAAGTCCGAGATTACGGTCTCCGCCTCTGTGGAAGGGTTGAGCCGGAGTCTTTCCCCGGTGGAGGATGCCGCCGTCAGGAACCTGAATGTTTACGCGTACCGGGACGGGGTACTTGCGGGCAGCGCTTACGGGACGGGGGGAGAAATCTCCCTGAGCCTTGCGCAGGGTTATACCTATCGTTTTTATGTGCTGGCCAATGTGGGCCGGTTGCAGGCCCCGTCGGAAGAGACGGCGCTCAGCGGGTGGCGGGTGGCGCTGCCTCCGGCGGCGTCGTTCGCCGCCGGAGGCCTGCCGATGGCGTGCCGCCACGGCACGGCGTTCCACGCCGCGCGCCCCTCCGCCACCCTCAGCCTCAGTCTGGAGCGTCTGGTCGGCAAGGTGTGCCTGACCCTGGACAAAAAACTTTCCCGGACGGATTTCACCGTGTCCGGGGTGCAGATTCTGCAGGCCGCGACGGATGTCACGCCTTTCTCGCCGCTTTCCTCCGCGCAGAGCGTCTGCGAGGGGGATGCCGCCTCTTCGCTGGACGTCGACGCCCTGAACCGTGGCGAAGAAGTCTGCTTCTATGTTCCCGAAAACAGCGGCGGCCTCCTTCTGCCCGGCAACCTGGACCAGTGGAAAAAGGTCCCTTCCCAGATCGGCGGAAAAGCGGCGCTGTGCAGTTATATGCAAGTCTGGGGGAGTTGGAGTACCCCCGGGGCATCGGCGGACGTGACCTACAGGATGTATCTGGGAAAAGACAATTGTTCGGATTTCAGCGTGGACGGAAATACCGAATCCCTGCTGACGCTTTCCCTGACGGACGAAGGGGTCTTTGCCGCTTCCTGGAAGGTAGAGATGCGCAATCTGCAGGACGGCCGGCGGCTGCGCTTCCCCGCTCCTACGCTCTCGCTCGCCCAGGGCGGCGGCTCGGCCGAACTTTCCCTCATCGCGGAGCCCCCGGGTCTGGATTTCCAGTTGTGCGCGGATGCGGGCCTGCTCTCGGACGCGCAGATGAGCTATTCCCTGGATGCGCTGCACCTGCACCTGCATACCGCCTATATCGGTACGCAGGAAAAGACGGCCCGGCTGTACCTGCGCTCCTGGGACGGCCTCCTGACGGATACCCTGACGGTGACGGTGCCCTATGTCGCCGGGGAATATACGGACTTTTCCTACACGATGCCCCGCTATATCACCCAGTGGGGGAGTTTCCGCTTCCCCCATGCCAGTGTTTCGGCGCCCGTGCGCTTTGCCGTCGCCTCCCGCAACGAGCAAATCTACCCCGGTGCGGCGCGGTGGACTGCTTATGACAATGCCGCCGGTCTGCGCTTTGAATATGACGGCAATACGACGGTGTGGGTGCAGGCCAGCAATTTCCCTTCGGTAGATGGCGTCACGAGTACGCTGTCCCTGGGTTGCGGAAGCCTCAGCCGGACCCTCAGTCTCTTTCCCGGGACCGCGCCCCGCTATGGCTTTGCAGAACCCCTGTCGCTCAGCGAATGCGGGAACCTCAATGTGGACGCGCAGGGCTGGTATGACCGGGAGGTGGATCTGCATCTGCTGGACAGCGAGGGGGAAGTGCTTGATTTTTCGCTGTTTGCTACGCCGGACGCCGTCCTGCGCCTCCGGGGAATCACCCCGGACGACCCGTCGCGCTACCAAGCCTTGTACGAGTCCTACAGTTCGGCGATGTGGGGAGAATTCTCCGTGCCGGGTTACGCCGGTTACAGTATGGTTTATCTGGAGGACGACCTGGAAACCCTGCTGGCGGAGAACAGTCTGGCGCGTTTCCGGCTCTGGGGCCTCAAGGCCGAAGGCGATGAACCGGCCTCGCTTTCCTTTGCCATCGTCAATGACGGACTGCGCCGCTATTACGAAGAGCCGGTTCCGCTGGAAGTGTTGCCGGCGTTCCCGGCGCAGCGTTTCCTGGGGGAATACGAAAACCGGCAGATTGCCCCGGGCGCGATGCGTTCCGACGCGCTTGCGCTGGGCTTTACTGACGGGGGACATCCGGCTCCGTCTGCCCGGGATGTGACCTGGACGCTTTCCGACGCCGTATTCTCGCCCCAGGACAAGCCTTCCGCCGCGATGATGGCCGCTTCTTCCCGCCGCTGTTCCAATGTCTCCTTTGACGGCAGCCGCCTGCATTTCAGTTATGACCGCATCGCCGCCCAACCGCTCTGCGCCGGCGCCTACGGGCTCACCGGAGAGGCTGTCAACCCCCACACGGGACGCCGGGTTCAAGGCTGGTATACCTTTGACGTGGTGCTGTATATGACGGTCGGCGCCTGTGTGACAAACCTCAGCGAAACGGTGTTGGGCTATGCGGCCGTTCCTTTCTGCGAATACGCCTCGCGCTATGACGCGGACCTCTGGAACGACGCCCTGCCGCCCATTCCGGTTTCGGCCATCCTGGAAGACGGCAGCCGGGCCTGGGGGGAAGTTCGTATTCCGGAGCGCCCGTCCGATTGCCCGTTCTCCCTCAGCCTGAACGGTGCCTACGACCTGGCCTACGGCAGTTTCTCCTACAATTGCTACTACCTTGCCCATTATACCAACTGGCGCAGCCTGGGGGGCCTGTTCTTCTGCGTGGACGGCCGGGAAACGACGGCGCTCGAACTCACCCGGACGGGTTATGCGGCCACGTCGGCCTACAATACGCTGGAATACACCTCCGGGACGATGGGCTATTACCGGCTCCGCCGCCAGCGGGATATCGCCAACCTCCCCGACGGCGGCACCTATGGCCTTTCGAATTATATGGTAGAAGCCGCCTTTGGATCGTTTATAGATTTGTAGGCTTGCATCTGCCGCAAAAAGTTATCTAAACGCTTCAGTACGGCGGCATTCTGCGCCAGGTCACAACTGGGCGCAGCCCCGGCGGCCCCGCAGAGATCGACCCCCAGAAGGCGCCGTCCGCGGCAAACCGTGCTGATCGCCTCCCGGAGCTGGGCAAAATCCATCTCTCCCTGGTCCCAGTCCGTCCTGAAAACGGCGGGGGAGAGAATGTCCAGATCGACGGAAAGGAACAGCGGCAACCCTTCCGGGAGCGCGGAACAGGCCCCGCGAAGGTCGGAAAAGCGCTGAATCCAGACATCGGCGCGCAGGAGCGGAAGGTTCTTTCTGGCCGCCGCCACCCAGTTTCCGCAACTCAGCAGTTCATCCCCGAAAGCCCCGGGCTGGTCATCGGGGTGCCAGTCCAGTAGGACAAGGGCGAAAGGCTCCTGCAACTGCTTCATTCTCAGATAACTTACATAGTGGAAATCCCCGCTCCCCAGATACCTGGGATGCTCCGGGGGAGCCTGGGAAATCAGGGTGGAAATCCGCGCCGCCGCCTCGTCGCTGCAATAGCCGAGACTGCCTTCGATTTCGGAGAAAAAATATGAAATTGTGCTTTTTATGCGCCTAAGTTAGCATTTTTTCAAAATATTTCCTATTTTTGCCAATTGTATAAACCGAGAGAGCCGATGGAAGCAGAGCTGCAGTATCCCCTCGATCCGGAGAAAGTTTATTTCTCCATGGACGAGCTGACGCTCGAGACCGAGGAGGGCCCCGTCACGTTGCGGATGGGTGCCTGGCTCAATGTCGACCCTGTCCGCATCCACAAAATGATTGTGAAGGAGAAGGTCCTGCAGGTGGATACGATCGAGGTGATGAACCCCCTGCTCAGCAAACTCCGGCGCGCGGATCCCGATTATTTCAAGCGCATTATGGGGCTGAAGCTGATCATCGACTATCCGGGTTATTCCAGCGGAATCCTGGCCAAGATCCCCTTTGAAAACGAACCGGTCAGTTTCTACAAATGGTGGCGCAAGGGCAAGCACGAAGACAAGGTCCACCTCTCGCTCGGCAACCAGATTATCCTTTTCCAGAAAGTCATGATGATGGACCCAAAAATGTTGCTGAAGAAGGATTTCGAACTGCTTGGCGCCCGGCGATGACCCTTACCCTCCTTCCCGAAAACACACCGCGCCGGCTCTCCTTTTATCTTGCGTTGGAAGAATATGTCTCCTCTGCCTACGGCGAGGGCTTTTTTTTATGGGAAACAGCCCCCTGCGTCATCCTGGGCCGGAACCAGGATGCCACCGCGGAGTTGGATCTCAAATACTGCCGCAGCCACGGCATCGAGGTCTTCCGCCGCAAAAGCGGGGGCGGCTGCGTGTATTCCGGTCCCGGGAACCTGATGATTTCCTGCATCGTGCCCCCGGCCCCCGTGAAACAGAGCTTCGCCGCCTACCTGGAGCAGCTGGCCACGGTCCTGCAAAACCTTGGCGCGGAAGCCGTGACGACGGCGAACAACGATATCCTCTGCCAGGGGCGCAAGGTGTCCGGCAATGCGTTTTTCGTGACGCCGCAGGCAGGAATCATCCACGGGACGCTGCTCTATGCCATGGATTTTGCGCCGATGACCGCGGCCCTCACCCCTTCCGGGGAGAAACTGCGCAAGCACGCGGTGGCCTCGGTGCGCCAGCGGGTGGCGAACTTGAGGGACCTGTATCCTTCCCTGGAAATGGCCGCCCTGAAAGCGGCGCTCACGCAGGCCTTTTCCCGGCAAAATCGCCTTCTGACGCCTGCAGAGTTGCTGCGCGTGGCGCAAATCGAGGAATCCTATCTGAACCCTGCTTTTATTCTTGCTTAAGTCCGCCAAAAGGAGTAACTTTGGAGACTTTATGGAAACGCTCAAAGTTACCCCCCTGCACGAAGCCCATCTGGCGCTTGGTGCGAAAATGAGTCCCTTTGCGGGCTACGATATGCCCATCAGCTACAGCGGTATCGTGGATGAACACAACGCCGTGCGTACTTCTGCCGGCGTTTTCGACGTCTCCCATATGGGAGAAATCGAAGTCGGCGGATCCGGCGCGGAAGCCTTCGTGAACCATATTTTCACGAACGATGTGCGGGGCATGCAGCCGGGGCATATCCTCTACGGGATGATGCTTTATCCGGACGGCGGCGTGGTGGATGACCTGCTGGTGTACCGCCTCTTTTCGCAGGACCCGTCTTACCTGCTGGTGGTGAACGCTTCCAATATTGAGAAAGACTTCGACTGGATGCGCACGCACGCCGAGGGTTTTGACCTCAGCCTGCGCAACCGTTCCGAACAGTGGGGGCAGATTGCCCTCCAGGGGCCTGACAGCGAAAAAATCCTCGCGGAAGTACTCGGCATAAAGGAAGGGGAGGCGCTCCGTTTCTACACCTTCGTGCAGATTTTCTGGCGCGGCGACCCGCTCCTTCTCAGCCGTACCGGTTATACCGGCGAGGACGGGTTCGAACTCTATACGACGCCTTCTTCCACGCAGTTGCTCTGGAAAACGCTCGTTGATGCCGGCGTGAAGCCCTGCGGTCTGGGCTGCCGCGATACACTCCGTTTCGAGGCGGGAATGCCGCTTTACGGCCACGAACTCAGCGAGGAGATCTCGCCGGTGATGGCGGGCCTGTCGGTGTTCTGCAAGCTGGACAAGCCGGAATTCATCGGCAGGGAGGCCCTTGCCGCCCAAAAGGCGCAGGGAACGCCGCGCAAACTCGTAGGCATGGAACTGCAGGACAATGCCGTCCCGCGGGCCGGTTATCCGGTGGAACTGGAGGACGGGACGCCGGTGGGGGTCGTGACGACGGGGTATCATTCCCTGAGCCTCGACAAGAGTCTCTGCTTCGCGCTCGTGGACAGCGGGTACTCCGCCCTCGGAACGCCCCTTTGGATTCATATCCGCCGGCACAGTTTCCCCGGCACCGTCGTTCGCAAGAATTTTTACAAAACCAATTATAAAAAATGAGTCAAGTCAAGGAAGGACTCCTGTATAGCGAGTCGCACGAATGGGTAAGGATGGACGGCAATGTGGCCATTATCGGGGTGTCGGATTTCGCACAGTCCGAAATGGGCGATATCACCTATGTGGATATGCCTGACGAGGGCGATGCCCTGGAGCAGGGAGAGGATTTCGGTGCGCTGGAGAGCGTAAAGGCTTCGAGTGAGCTCTATGCTCCCGTGTCCGGTACCGTCGTCGCCTGCAACACCGAACTGGAGTCGGCGCCGGAACTCATCAACAAGGACCCGTACGCCGCCTGGATCATCAAGGTGGAAATCAGCGACAAAGCGCAGCTCGCCGCCCTGATGAGCGCGGCGGCCTACGCGGCGAAAATCGGCGCATGATGGCGCAGTTCCCTTTCTTTCCCCATACGGGGGAGGACGTGTCCCGGATGCTGAAGCGCATCGGACTGTCTTCCCTGGAGGAGTTGTACGCCGATGTCCCGCAGGAGTTTCTCTATCGCGGGGAATACGACTTGCCTTCCGCTTTGACGGAAGCCGAAACCAAGGCCCGCCTGGAGGAACTGGCCGCGAAGAACCGGAAACTGACGGTTTTTGCGGGGCAGGGCGCCTACGACCACTACACGCCTTCCGTGATTCCCGCCCTGGCGGCGCGCTCGGAGTTCCTGACGGCCTATACGCCCTACCAGTGCGAAATTTCGCAGGGGACGTTGCGCTATATCTTTGAATTCCAGTCGATGATTTGCGCCCTGACGGGGCTGGATGTGGCCAATGCATCGGTCTATGACGGGCCGACGGCGACGGCGGAGGCCGCCCGGATGTGTGTGGCATCGACGCGCAAACGCAACCGCATCCTTGCTTCGGCCGCGTTGCTGCCCTGCGTGCGCAAAGTGCTGGAAGCCTACGCCGTTTTCGGCGGTTATGCGCTCAGTATCAGCGATAATCCGCTTTCGGCGCTGGACGCTTCCGTCGCCGGGGTCATTCTTCCTTCCGTCGATAAATACGGCCGCGTCTGCGACCTTGACGGTGCCGCCGATGCGGTGCACGCCGCCGGTGCGCTGCTCGTGCTGTACTGCGATCCGTCGGCGCTTGCGGTGCTCCGTACGCCCGCCGATTGGGGCGCTGATATCGCCGTGGGAGATGCGCAGCCCCTGGGTATGCCGCTTTCGTACGGCGGTCCCTATGCGGGTTTTATGGCCTGCCGCGAGCCGCTGATGCGCAAACTGCCCGGCCGTATCGTCGGTCAGGCCGCCGACGGGGAAGGCCGCCGCTGCTTCGTGCTGACGCTCCAGGCGCGCGAACAGCATATCCGTCGCGAAAAGGCCACTTCAAATATCTGTTCCAATGAATCCCTGATGGCGCTCTGGGCGACCCTTTACCTGTCCCTGATGGGCCCGCAGGGGATGAAGGAACTCAACGCGGCCTGCTACCGCTCCTCCCATTTCCTGCGCGACAAGTTGCTTGCGACCGGGCTTTTCGATGCGCCGCTGGAAGGGGATTTTGTCAAGGAGTTTGTCCTGCGGCCCCGCGTGGATGCACGGCGGCTGCACAAATACCTGCTGGACAAGGGCTTCTTTGCCGCGCTGCCTGCGGAAGAAGGCTTCGTGAGTTTCTGCGTGACCGAGCGCCGTACCCGGGCGGAAATCGACGCCCTGATTGCTGCCGTTGAACAATTTGCAGGGGAGGAGGGGAAATGAGTTACTACGACAAACTGATTTTCGAACTTTCAAAAAACGGCCGCCGGGGGGCTTCCGTTCCCCGCGGCGTGGGCGATGCGGAAATCCCCTTCGGCGCGGGCACGCTCTGGCGCGAAACGCCTCCCGCCCTTCCCGAAGTGAGCGAGCCCGACGTGGTGCGTCACTATACCCGGCTCAGCCAGCTGAACTTCGGCGTGGACAGCGGCTTCTATCCGCTGGGCAGCTGCACGATGAAATACAATCCCAAGGTCTGCGACGAGGTCCCGGCGCTTTTTGCCGGCCTGCACCCCCTGCAGGAAGAAGAGACCGTCGCCGGGGCGCGTGAATTGCTGGCCGAAACGGAGCGTTTCCTCTGCGCGGTGACCGGGATGAAGCATTTTACCTTCAGCCCCTGTGCCGGTGCGCACGGGGAACTGACCGGACTGATGATCCTGCGCCATTATCACGAAATGCGCGGCGATACCGCCCGCACCCGCATCCTCGTTCCGGACAGTGCACACGGTACGAACCCCGCTTCCGCCGCCATTTGCGGCCTGGAACCGGTGACGGTGCCGTCCGGTCCCGACGGGCTGGTGGACCCCGAGGCGCTGCGGCCCCTGCTGGGCCCCGATATCGCCGGGATTATGCTGACGAACCCCAACACGCTCGGCCTTTTTGAAAAGCATATCAAGGAGATAGCGGCGATGGTGCACGCCTGCGGCGGTCTGCTCTACTACGACGGGGCGAACCTCAATCCGCTGGTGGGCGTCCTCCGTCCCGGCGATATGGGCTTCGATATCCTGCACGTGAACCTGCACAAGACCTTTGCGACGCCCCACGGCGGCGGGGGTCCGGGCAGTGGTCCCGTGGGCGTGACGGAAGCCCTGAAGCCCGCGCTGGCGGCGGTGGACGGGCGAGTTTCCGCCTTCCACGGCAATTTCGGCGTAGTGGTGCGGGCCTATGCCTATCTGCTGATGCTGGGCCGCGAACACGTGCGTGAACTGGGGGCTTTCGCTACCCTTTCCGCGAACTACATCAAGGAATCCCTGCGCGACAAGTACAAACTGCCCATTGACAGTGTCTGCAAGCACGAATTCGTCTTTGACGGCCTGCTGGACGACGGTGCGCGCGAGGGTGTCCCCGGCGCCACGACGCTCGATGTGGCGAAACGCCTGCTGGATTACGGCTTCCACGCGCCGACCATTTACTTCCCGCTGCTCTTCCACCAGTCCCTGATGATCGAGCCGACGGAAACCGAGTCGCTGGAAACCCTGGATGAATTCATCGCCGTGATGCGGAAGATTGCCGACGAGGCGGCCGCTGACCCGATGCTGTTGAAGGCCGCGCCGCACCATACGCCGATTGGCCGTCCTGACGAAACCGAGGCGGCCCGTCATCCCATCCTTAAATATACCCCTGCCGCGTGAAGAAACTGCTGATCATCGGTGCGGGCCCGGGAGGCTATGAAACGGCTGTAGAAGCGGCTGCAAGGGGCTTTTTGGTCACGATTTTCAATGCGGGACAGCCCGGCGGCACCTGCCTGAACGAGGGCTGTATCCCCACCAAGACCTTCTGTGCCGCAGCGCATGCATTCCGCCCCGGAGTGGACAGCGCCGATGCCTTTATGGCGGCCTTGCAGGAGCGGAAATCCGCCGTGGTGGAACAACTCCGCGCCGGGGTGCTGACCCTGCTGAAGCATCCGAACATCGAATATGTCCCGCTCAAAGCGCAATTCGTAGCGCCGAAGCGGCTGCGTGCGGGGGAGCGCGAATGGGAAGGCGATGCGGTCATGATTGCGACCGGTTCCGTCAGCGCGTCGTTGCCCCTTCCCGGTGCGTCCCATTGTCTGGACTCCACGCAACTGCTGGCATTGCGGGAGGTCCCCGCACGGCTGGGGATTATCGGCGGCGGTGTCATCGGCTTGGAATTCGCTTCGGTTTTCGCCGCACTGGGGGCCGAAGTGACGGTTTTCGAGTATTGCAAGAATATCCTGCCCCGCTTCGATGCCGATATCGCCAAGCGTCTGCGGCAGTCGCTTTCCCGGCGCGGGATACAGATTCTGACGGGGGCCTGCGTGCAGAAAATCGGCTCCGACGGCAGCGTTGCCTACAGTGTCGGCGAGAAGGGCGAAACGCAATTCTTTTCGAAAGTGCTGATGGCCGTGGGCCGCAAACCGTATACCGACGGCCTGAACCTCGAAGCGGCGGGCCTGGAGGCCGGAAAGAACGGCATCCCCGTCGATGAAAATATGCAGACCGCCGTTCCGGGCATTTATGCGATCGGCGATGTGACCGGCGGCATGATGCTCGCGCATACGGCGAAATACCAGGGCCTGCGGGCGCTGAATGCCATTTGCGGCGTTCAGGACGGCATTGATTTCAGCGTGACGCCTGCGGTGGTGTTTACGCAGCCGGAGTTGGCGACAGTCGGCCGCTCCGAGGAGGAACTCAAGGCGGAAGGCATTCCTTTCGAGACGCGCAAGGCGTTTTACCGGGCGAACGGCAAGGCGGTGAGCGAGGGGGCTTCCGACGGGCTTTGCAAATTGTTGCTGGGGGGCGATGGCCGCATTCTCGGCGCGCATATCCTCGGCGCCCACGCGGCGGACCTCATTCACGAAGCGGCGGCGCTGCTCGCTCTCGGCGTTCCCGTTTCCCGTGCGCGGGACCTGATTCACGCGCACCCTTCCTTTTCCGAAATTTTAGCACAATGTTATGGAATATAAAGTAGTAGAAGAAAAAGTCAAGGCTTTTCTGGTGGAGGAACTGGAGATTGACGAGGAGAAAATCACCCCGGACGCTACCCTGAAGAACGACCTGGGCATCGACAGCCTGGAAGTGGTGGATGTGGTGGTGCTGGTCGAGAATGAATTCGGTTACAAGATGAAACCGGAGGACTTCAAGACGCTCAAGACCTTCGGGCAGTTCTGTCAGTTCCTCGAGGAAAAACTGGCCTAGATGGCCGCTTCGTACGACCACGGGAACTGGCAGGGACGGACCGACGGGACCCCCTGGATGCAGCGGACGCTCGTGCGCCTGCTGCAAGTCGTTCCTGTGGAAGTCTTCTACGCCGTGGTGGCGCTGGTCATTCCCTTTTATCTGCTATTCAGCGGCCGGGCGCGCCGCGCTTCCTGGCGTTTTTTCCGGCGGCGCATCGGCTATTCCCGCCTGCGTTCCGCCCTTTCCGTCTATCTCAACGAGTGGCTGCTCGGGCTGGTGGTCATCGACCGTTTTGCCTGTTATGCGGGCAAGCGTTTCCGGATGGATACCGTGAATCGGGACCGAGAGCATTTCGATGCCGTGGCGGCCGGTGACGAGGGCTTTCTCCAGCTGATCTGCCACTGGGGCAATCCCGAGATGGCGGGGTATATGTTCCACACGGACAAGCGGATGAATGTCCTGGTCTTTGCGGGCGAGACGGAGCGGATGATGCAGGGCCGGGCCCAGGCCTTCGGGGCGTCGAACATTCAAATGGTGCCGGTGTCGCCGGATATGGCGCATCTCTTTACCCTGAACGATGCACTCTCCCGCGGAGAAATCGTCACGATGCCCGCGGACCGTTCTTTCGGCTCTTCCAAGACTGTGCGGATGGATTTTCTGGGTGCCCCTGCGGCGTTTCCCGCCGGCCCGTTCCGGCTGGCCGCGGCACGCGAGGTGCGTGCCTTTGCGCTCTTCGTGCGCAAGAACGGCCGGCGTTCCTACAGTGCCGAGTTTGTCCCGCTGGCGTCGGAAAATTTGATGGCGGATTATGTGGCCCAACTGGAACGGCGGGTGAAGGCCTATCCGCTCCATTGGTTTAATTTCTATGATTTCTGGCAGTGATGAAGCCCTTTGAAGATATTGCCGTCGGCACCCTGATGCCCCAGCAGCCGCCCTTCCGTTTCGTGGACCGGCTCCTGTTCTGCGACGAGCAGTGCGCCGAGGTGGAATTCACCGTTCCCGAAGCGGGGATTTTTGTTTCCGGCGGCGCCCTGCAGCCCGGCGGGGTGGTGGAGCATATGGCGCAGGCCTGCTCGGTGATGTCGGGTTACATCGCCGTGTATATCCGCTTCCTTCCCGTGTCCGTGGGCTACCTGGGACACGTGCGTTCCCTGCAGTTGCACCGTCTGCCGCTGGCGGGGGAGCGGCTGCATACCCGCGTCGAGGTCATCGAAGACATTTTCGGCATTTTTATGGCGCGGGTCAGTGTCTGTGCCGGTGACGAATGCATCGCCGAAGGGGTCATCAAGACCGCATCGGCGGCAAGGGAAAATATCGCGCAATGAGAAAGGTCTGGTGCATAGCGGACAGTATTTTGTCGCCGCTCGGGCAGGGGAGTGCGGAGAACCTTTCCGCGCTGCTTTCCGGCCGCAGCGGCATCCGTCGCTATGCCGCGGGAAGTTTCGGCGCAGGGCATCCTTTCTGCGCTTCGCTTTTTGACCGCAATGCCTTCGATGTCAGCGAAATGCCGCTTTTCGAGCAAGTGCTCCTCGCCTGTACCCGCGATGCGGTCGGGCGCAGCGGAATCGACGCTTCGTCGCCGCGCGTGCGTTTCTTCCTTTCTACGACAAAGGGGGATATCGAGCGGATCGGCGGGCATCCGGAAGACCTGCCCCTGTGCGTTCCTGCCGCGCGCTGGGCGGCTGCTTTGGGGAATCCGAATCCGCCGCTCGTGGTCTCCAATGCCTGCATTTCCGGGCTGGCGGCGCTTTTGCAGGCGCAACGGATGCTCCAGCTGGGCTTGTGCGATGTGGCCGTCGTCGCCGGAGCGGATGTCCATTCGATTTTTACCATTTCCGGATTTCAGTCGCTCGGGGCCCTATCGGCGTCCCCTTGCCGGCCTTTCGATGTCGCGCGGGACGGGATGAACCTGGGTGACGGGGCGGCGTGCCTCGTACTGTGTGCCGGGGAGGAGGTTCCGGAAGGGGCCTGGGAACTGGTCTGCGGTGCGGTGCGCAATGATGCGAACCATATTTCCGGGCCTTCGCGTACCGGGGAGGGGAGTTATAACTGTCTGCGCGCCGTGTTGGCGGAATGTTCCGTGGACGAGTTGGCGCTCGTCAGCGTGCACGGTACGGCCACGCGCTATAACGACGAGATGGAGAGTGTCGCCCTTTTTCGGGCCGGCCTGTCGGAACTGCCGGTCTGTGCCTTTAAGGGCTGTTTCGGGCATACGATGGGGGCGGCGGGCATCCTGGAGAGTATCCTGTGTATGCTGGCACTCGATGAGGGGGTTATTCCGCCGACGCCGGGCTATGCGGATCCGGGCGTTTCGTCCCCGGTGAATGTCTGCGTCGCGTCGCGTTCGACGCCCAAGCGGGCTTTTGTGAAGATGCTTTCCGGTTTTGGCGGCTGCAATGCAGCCATGTTGTTCAGGAAGAACGGATGCGCGTAGTGAAAACCATACGATTGACGCCTGCGCTGGCGGGAACGGATGACCTGGGCGTGCTGTATCGCCGTCTGGGTTGTGACTATCCGAAGTTTTTCAAGATGGACCGCTTCTGTCGCCTGGGCTTCCTGGCTTCGGAGATGCTTTTGGCGGACGATCCGGAGCGTTTTGTCCCGCGTGAAGACCGGGCCGTCGCGGTGTTTACCCGCAGCGGTGACGGGGGAAATCGCCATCCGGAATAAGTATAAAGGCGATACCAGTGCTTTTGTGCTGCCTGCGTACGACGAGTCGGCCATCGCCGCGCAGATGGGGGTCCTTTTTATGGACGGCGTTACGCGCTCCGCCCTTTGCATGTGGCTGGACTGCCCTCCGGACGGTCCTTTCGAGGCCGTTGTCTCGCTGATAGAAAGATGAAACGTTTGTTATGCCTGCTGGCGGGCTGGACCCTCGCCGCCCCAATCACGAGGAATTCGTGACCTTCCGGCTCTCCGACTATCCCGGCGCCACCGTGGAAGACAAGCGCAGCCAGTCGAAATAACGGCGGTTGCGGCCGCCTCCGGCCGGTCGGGTACTGCACCCGTCGGAACTCCGCTCTCTTCGTTCGCTCCGGACCCTTCCACCGTTTCCTGCGTCCTTGCTTCGCAAGAACTTGTCTCCGGCGGACCCTTCCCGCTGCCCGTGACCGCGGGTGGTCACGTCCTCCGGATGCAGTACCTCTCCCGCCTCTCCGGCGG